>JAJRUI010000046.1 GCA_024277875.1 Deferrisomatales bacterium | reverse complement strand
GGCCCTCGCGCTGGATCGCGCCGTGCGCGCCGGTGCCGAGGTTGTCCTTCAGCATGTCCACGACCACCACGGCCGCCCTCACCGGCCAGCCTCCGGTCCCGTGCCCCCGGCCCGCCGGGTGCTCAGCAGTGCTTCCACCGGGGAGGGCGCTTCTCCAGGAACGCCTGGAGCCCCTCCTGGGCGTCCTCGGTGACCATCAGCTCGTCCAGATACACCCGCTCCACCTTGGCCAGGGCGTCGTCGAACGGCAGCCCCCGGGCCTTGCGGATCGCCTTCTTGGTGGACCGGAGCACCGCACCCGACAGCCCGGTGAACTTCTTGAGGAACTTGGCGAACGCCTCGTCGAACCCGTCCAGGGGCACCACCCGGTTCACCAGGCCCAACTGCACGGCCTCCTCGGCCCGGATCACCCCGCCGCCGCACAGCAACTCGAACGCGCGTTTGTCGGGAATGAGCCGGGGCAGCATCACCGCGGCCAGGGGGGGGAACACCCCCACCTGGATCTCTGGCTGGCCGATCTTGAGGTTGTCGGCAGCCACCACCATGTCGCAGAAGATCGCCACCTCGCACCCGCCGCCCAGGGCCGCGCCCTTGACCGCGGCCAGGGTCGGGATGTCCAGGTCGTCCAGGTTGTGGAAGATGTCGTGGAACACCTCGATCATCCGCTCCACCTTGTCCGGGGTGTGGTCGGCCACGTCCACCCCGGCCGAGAACGCCTTGTCCCCCTCGGCGGTGAGCACCAGGGCCCGCACCTCCAGCTCCCGGGCCTTCACCGCCCGCAGGGCGTCGTTGATCTCCTCCATGGTGGGCAGGTCGAGCACGTTCAGGGGCGGCCGGTTGACGCTGATCCACGCCGCGCCGTCCGCGTCCCAGGTCTTGATGTACTGGTAGTCGCTCATGGTTCCTCCTTTTGGTCGGAACGGTGATCCGTGACCGGCAACAGATCAAACCGGCCTTTCCCGATCACCGGTCACAGCCCTCAGATATACTGCCCGCCGTCCACCTTGATCACCTCGCCGGTGATGTGGCGGCCGCACTCGGACGCGAGGAACGCGACGAGCCACGCCACGTCCTCGGGCTTGCCCGCGCGCTTGACCGCGGACTCGTCGATGGCGGCCTGGCGGAACTGCTCGGGCATGCTCTCGCCCATCTCGGTCAGGATGAACCCGGGGGCCACCGAGTTGGCCGTGACCCCGAACTTGCCCAGGTCCTTGGCCGCGGCCTTGGTGAGGCCGATCACCCCGGCCTTGGCCGCCGAGTAGTTGGTCTGGCCGAACTTGCCCCGCAGACCGTTGATCGAGGTCACCGAGATGAACCGGCCCCAGCCCTGGGGCTTGAACACCGCGGCAGCCGCCCGCAGGTAGTTGAACGTGCCCTTCAGGTCCACGTCGATCACCCGGTCCCACTGCTCCTCGGTCATCTTCCACACCACGCCGTCCCAGTTCATGCCGGCGTTGGTCACCAGGACGTGGAGCCCGCCCAGTTGCTCCACCACGGTGTCCACCATGCGCTGGGCGTCGTCGAAACTGGACACGTCGGCCTGCACGGCCAGGGCCCGGCGGCCCATGGCCTCGAGCTCCTTTACCATGGCCTGGGCCTCGTCGGCGCTCTTCCGGTAGTTCAGGGCCACGTCCGCGCCGTGGCTGGCCAGGGTGCGCACGATCTCGGCGCCGATGCCCCGGGTGCCCCCGGTGACGATCGCGACTTTTCCGGTCAGGTCGATCATGTTGCCTCCCTTCGGTCGGCCGATACCGGCCGGTCACCAATCACCAATCACGAGTCACGGGCCCCCGATCACGACTCCCGCTTGATCACCATCGCCATGGTGGAGCCGCCGCCGCCGCAGATCGCGGCCACGCCCAGCTCCTTGTCCAGGCGCTTCAGGGCGTAGTACAGGGTCACCACGATCCGGGCGCCGGAGCACCCCGTGGGATGTCCCAGGGCGATCGCGCCGCCGTGGACGTTGAGCTTGTCCCGGTCCCACCCGAGCACCCGCTCGTTGGCCAGGATCTGGGCAGCGAACGCCTCGTTCACCTCGATCAGGTCCATGTCGGCCAGGGTCAGGCCGGCCCGCTCCAGGGCCCTGGGGATCGCCACCCCCGGCCCCTCGCCCATGGTGGCGCCGTCCACCGCGGTCTGGGTGTAGGACACCACCGAGAACAGGGGCTTGACGCCCCGCCGGCCGGCCTGCTCGCGGGTCATGGCCACCAGGAACGCGGCGCCGTCGGTCAGGCCGCACGCGTTGCCCGCCGTGACCGACCCGTCCTTCTTGAACGCGGGCGGGAGCTTGGACATCTTCTCGGCGTCCACCTCGTACCGGATGGACTCGTCCTTGTCGAACACCACGTCGGGCTTCTTGCGGCTGCCCGGCACCGTGACCGGGGTGATCTCCTCGTCGAACCACCCGTTCTTCTGGGCCGCGGCCGCCTTCTGGTGGCTGGCCGCGGCGAACTCGTCCATCTCCTCCCGGGTCAGGCCGTACTTGTCCACCAGGTTCTCGGCCGTGAGCCCCATGGACAGGTCGGCCACCGGGTCGTGGGCGTCGGACCACCCGTCCTCGATGGTCACCGGCCCCATCCGGAACCCCTGCCACCGGTACCCCTTGAGCAGGTGGGGGATCGTGGACATGCTCTCCATGCCGCCGGTGAGCACCACCTCGGCCTGGTCCACCTGGATCAGCTGGGTGGCGAGGCTCATGGCCTTCATGCCGGCCGGGCACGCCTTGTTGATCGTCACCCCGGGCACGGCCGTGCCGGCCCCGCCCTTGAGGGCGGCGGTGCGGGCCGGGTTGACGTGGTTGCCGGCCTGGCGGCACGACCCGATGATCGCGTCGTCCAGGTCGTCGCCGGCCACGTTGGCCCTGCGCAGGGCCTCCCGGATCGGGAACGAAGCCAGGTCGTACACCTTCATGTCTTTGAGTGTGCCGCCGAACCGCCCCATGGGCGTCCGGACCGCGCTTACGAACACGACGTCTTTGAGCTCTCGCACCGTCTTCCTCCTTTTTCGGGCCGGGGGGCCGGGCCCCCTGTGGTCCAGGAACGGAAAGGTCGGGAACGGCCCCGGGCCGCTACACGCCGGGCGGGTCCCGGTCCGTTTTTTCGTGGAACGCCCGGAGGCGCTCGTTGACCTCGGAGAAGTCGCCCACGCTGGAGTAGGCGTTCAGGGTCTCGAGCCGCAGGGCGTCGTCGAGCGGTCGGCCGATCACGTCCAGGATCGTCTCCTTGGCGGACCGGAGCGCCTGCTGGCTGTTGGCCAGGAGCCGGCCGGCCAGTTCCTCGGCCGCTTCCATCAGCCGGTCGTCGGGCACCACCCGGTTCACCAGGCCCAGCCGGTACGCCTCGTCGGCGCCCACCATGCGGCCCGTCAGGGCGAGGTCCAGGGCCACGGCCAGGCCGGCGATGGCCACCAGCCGCACGATGCCGCCGTCGCCCTGGTGCAGGCCCCGCCGCACCTCGAACGACGCGAACCGGGCGCTCTCGGCAGCGATCCGGAAGTCGCAGGCGAGCGCGATCTCGAACCCGCCGCCGATCGCGTGGCCGTTGACCGCAGCGATGACCGGTTTGTAGATCCGGTGCTGGCCCCGGGTGATCCCCCCGCCGAACCCCCGCCCCACGTTCCGGCGCAGGTCCAGCATGTTGGCGTGCTCCCACTTGGGGAGCCAGGTATCGAGGTCCGCGCCGGCGCAGAACGCCCGGCCCGCGCCGGTGACGATGGCGACGTCCGCGCCGTCGTCCGCGTCGAACGCGGCCCACGCCCGCCACAGGGCGTCGTCGAGCTCGTCGTCCACCGCGTTGAGCACCTCGGGCCGGTTCAGCGTCAGGTACGCGATCCGGCCGCGCGTCTCGTACAGGACCTTGGCCATGGGCCTCGCCCTCCTCGGGGGGCTGCGCGTTCCCGGGCACCGGCCGGCGCCCGGGGTCGTCCTCCGACGGGGGCCGTCCTCCCCGCTTAGCAGGATGCTAAAACCCCGTCCTTGGGTTTTTCAGTTACGACCTCTCGGGGACGGCCCCGTCTCCGGGCGGGTCCTCCCGGGGAAACTTCAGGGCCTCCACGAACACGTACGCGGCCTGGAGCGCCTCGGTGGGGCACAGCGGAAAGCACTCCCGGCAGTCCCAGCAGGTCTCGGCCGCGATCTCCGGCACGAAGCAGATCTCCTTGCGCCAGCCACGGTCCACGAACCCCACGGCGTGCTTCTTCTTGACCTCGGCGCAGTACCGCACGCACAGCCCGCACTGGATGCAGAACGACGCCTCCTTGTCGAACCGGTCCCTGTCCGCGCCGTACTCTTCGGCCAGGTCCCGGAGGCCGGCCGCGTCCGGCGCGTGGGCCAGGTACAGCTCGAGGATCAGCTTCCGGATCCGGTCGATCTTGTCGGACCGCGTCCGGACCCGGAGGCCGTCCGCCGCCGGGTACACGCACGCCACCACGAGCCGGGTCCGGCCGCCGGCCTCCACCTCCACCGTGCACAACCGGCAGCTGCCGTAGGGCTCGAGCTTCTCGTGGTGGCACAGGGTCGGGATCCGGACGCCCGCCGACGCGGCCGCCTCCAGCACGGTCGCCCCCTCCCGGGCGGTCACCTTCTTCCCGTCGATCTCCAGGACGATCTCGCTCATTTTTTCTTGCTCTTTCTGACGATGACTCTGTCCTCTTCAGGGATGGGCGGCGGCACGGGCTCCCCGGAGATCTTCCGCACGGCGGCGAAACGGGACGGGCACACCTCGAAGCACGTTCCGCACTTGGTGCACTTGTCCTGGTCGACCACGTGGATCCGGTTCTTCCCGCCGTCGATCGCCTCGGCCGGGCACTTCCGGCGGCAACTGCCGCACGCCTGGCACTTCTCGGGGTCGATGTGGAACGCGATCAGTTCCTTGCACACCAGGGCGGGGCACCGGTTCTCCCGGATGTGGGCCTCGTACTCGTCCCGGAAGTACCGCACCGTGCTCAGGAACGGGTTGGGGCCGCTCTGGCCCAGGGCGCACAGGGCGGCCTCCTTGGCCACCTCGGACAGCTCTTCCAGGAGCTGGATGTCCCCGTCCCGGCCCTCGCCAGTGGTGATCCGCGTGAGGATCTTGAGCATCTGCCGCAGGCCCTCGCGGCACGGCACGCACTTGCCGCAGGACTCGTCCGTGAGGAAGCCGATGAAGTACCGGGCGACGTCCACCATGCAGGTGTCCTCGTCCATGACGATCATGCCGCCCGAGCCCATCATCGAGCCGGCCTTGGTCAGCTCGTCGAACCCCACGGGCAGGTCGAGCATGTCCTCGGGCAGGCACCCGCCGGACGGGCCGCCGGTCTGGACGGCCTTGAACTTCTTGCCGCCGGGAATGCCGCCCCCGATGTCGAAGATGATCTCCCGGAGGGTCGTGCCCATGGGCACCTCCACCAAGCCGGTGTTGGTGATCTTCCCGACCAGGGAGAACACCTTGGTGCCCTTGCTCCCCTCGGTGCCCAGGCTCGTGAACCAGTCCGCGCCGTTCTTGATGATGAGCGGCACGTTGGCCCAGGTCTCCACGTTGTTCAGGACGCTGGGCTTCTCCCACAACCCCTTGATGTTCGAGCGGATGTACTTGGGCCGGGGCTCGCCCACCCGGCCCTCGAGGGCCGTCATCAGGGCCGTGGACTCGCCGCAGACGAACGCGCCCGCGCCCTGGTGCACGACCACCTTGAAGTCGAAACCCGACCCCAGGATGTTCTCGCCCAGCAGCCCGTGCGCCTCGGCCTGCTGGATCGCCAGGACCACGTTCTCCACGGCCAGGGGGTACTCCTGGCGCACGTAGATGTACCCCTCCTGGGCGCCCACCGCGTACGCGCCGAGCACCAGTCCCTCGAGGATCGCGTGGGGGTTGCCCTCCAGCAAGCTCCGGTCCATGTACGCGCCGGGGTCGCCCTCGTCCGCGTTGACGATCACGTACTTGGTGTCGCCGGGCGCGTTGCGGGTGCCCTCCCACTTGATCCCCGCCGGAAAGCCGCCGCCGCCCCGGCCCCGGAGGTTGGCCTTCTTGACCTCTTCCAGGACGTCCTCGGGGGTCATCTGGGACAGGGCCTTGGCCAGGGCCGCGTACCCGCCGATGGCCAGGTAGTCCTCGATGCGCTTGGGGTCGATCTTGACGTTGTCCCCGAACACCAGCCGCTTCTGGTTTTTGTAGAACGGGATCTGCGCTTCCTGCTCGATCTTCTCCTCCGTCACCGGATCGGAGTACAGCAGCCGCTCGACCACGCCCTTGTCCTTGATCGCGGCCACGATCTCGGAGACGTCGTCCGGCTGGAGTTGGAAGTAGGAGACCCCGCTCGGTTCGTTGACCACGATCGGGCCGCGCTCGCAGTACCCGTGGCACCCGGTCTTGCGGATCTCGATCTCGCCGTCCACGCCCTGCTCCCGCAACTCCGCCTCGAGCCGGTCCGCCACCTCCAGGCTGCCGGACGCCTGGCAGGCCGAGCCGCAGCACAGGGTGATACACGGTTTGTCCGGATCCCGCGCCGCCAGGATCGCGTCCCGGACCGCTTCCAGTTCAGCCGGTGAATTTATCCGCGCCATGTTTCGTATCCTATTCGTAACTCTTCAGGACGTTGGCCGTCTCGGCCGGGGTCAGCTTGCCGTGGGTCTTCCCGTTGATCTCCATCACCGGGCCCAGGGCGCAGCAGCCGAGGCAGTTCACGGTCTCCAGGCTGAACTTCAGGTCCAAGTCGGTCTCGCCGGGCTTGATCCCGATCACGTCCTGCACCGTGTCGAGCACGCGCTGGGCGCCCCGAACGTGGCACGCCGTGCCCATGCAGATGTGGACCTTGTTGCGGCCCTTCGGGACCAGGCTGAACGCCTTGTAGAACGTGGCGATGTGCTGAATCCGGGTCAGGGGGACCCCCAGCCGCTCGCCCACCCGCTCCAGGGCGCTCTTGGGCAGCCAGTTGTTCTCGCTCTGGATCTCCAGCAGGATCTGGATCAGCCCGCTGGGCTCGGCGCCGTGCTTGTCGATGATCTGGTCAACGCGTTCGTTTTCCATGTCTCCGCCCTGAATCTTCCGTGGATCTTCCGATCGGTTCCGGGGCCCGCCCGCCTCAGGCCAGGGCGTAGCGCTTCTGCCCTTCGTCATACCGGACCAGCCCGTGCCGGGAGGAGTTGCCCAGGTGCTGGGACACCTCGGACGGGGTCAGGCCGAGAGCGCCGGCGATCTGGCCGACCCCCAGGGGCTTGTCCCGCAGCAGCGACACGATCTGGCTCATGGCCATCCGGCTGCCCACGGTCTCGGCGAACAGCCGGTCGAACTCCTCGCTCCCGAAGTACCGGTCGTACGCATCCCGGGAGTCGAACTGCACCCGGAACCGCTCCCGTTCCAGGAGCTTGATGTACGGAACGAGTTTGGCCGCGGCGTCCAGCCTGAACCGCAACAGGTCCTCGTCGATCCCCTCGGCCTCTCCCAGGGGCCCGATCCCGCGCACCGTGGTGCTGAACTCGTTCATCAACTCGGCGAACCGGTTGCCCTCGCCGCTGGAGATGAACTCGGTCCGCAGCCGCTCCGGGTCCAGACCCATCAGCCCCAGCATCTTCTTGCAGATGTGGGTCATCCGCAGGGCGTAGTAGTTGCCGTGGGTCGTGTAGTTGCACTCGTTCAGGCGGCAGCCGCCGATGAACACCCCGTCCGCGCCCCTGGAGAACGCCCGGAGCACGAACGCGAGGTCCACGCGGCCGGTGCACATGACGCGCACGAGCCTGATGTCCGTGTTGTACTGTAGTCTGGAAACTCCAGCCAGGTCCGCAGACCCGTACCCTCACCAGTGGCAGACGAAACCGAGGATCTTGGCTTTGTACTCCTGGCTCATGCGATCCTTCCTCCTTCGCTAGAGAACGCGATCACCCGTGGATCCCCCCGACCTACCCGACCTCCGCCAGGACGGCGTCGATCTGGCTGATGAACTCCTCGTCGGTGAAGTGCTTGAGCGAGATCGCCCCGGTGGGGCACACCGCGTTGCACAGGCCGTCCCCCTTGCACAGCACCGGGTTCACCCCGGCCCGCCGGCCCGTGCCGGTCTCGCGCAACTCCACCGCGCCGTAGGAGCACGCCGACACGCACTCCCCGCACGCCACGCACTTGTCCTCGTCCACCTCGCACACCGACCCCGATGCCACCACCGTGTCGTTCGACAGCAGGGCCACGGCCCGGCCGGCCGCGCCGTTGGCGTGGCTGATCGTCTCGGGCAGGTGCTTGGGGTACTGGGCCGCGCCGCACAGGAACACGCCGTCCGTGCCGAACTCCACCGGCCGCAGCTTGACGTGGGCCTCCTTGAAGAACCCGTCCGGGCCGAGCCCCACCTGGAACAGCTGGGACACCCGCTGGTTGTCCCCGCCCGGGACCACGGCCGCAGCCAGGGACACCAGATCCGCGTCGATGGCCAGGTCCTGGCCCAGGATCGGGTCGCGCACCACGACCCGCAGGCTGCCCCCGGCCGCCTCCACTGCGGGCCTGGCCTCCGGCTCGTACCGGATGAACTTCACGTCCTTGCCCGCCGCCTCCCGGTACGCGTCCTCCCGGAATCCGTAGGTGCGCATGTCCCGGAACAGGATGTACACGTCCGTGTCCGGGTCGTTCTCCTTGAGCCTCAGGGCGTTCTTCACGGCCTGGCTGCAGCACACCCGGGAGCAGTAGTTGCGGTCCTCCTGCCGGCACCCGACGCACTGGATCATGACCACGCTCCGGGCGCCAAGCACCCGGTCGTCGCCCCGGGCCACCGCCTGTTCCACCTCCAGGTGGGTCATCACCCGCTCGTCCTCGCCGTACAGGTACTCGGTGGGCCGGTACTCCTCGGCGCCCGTGGCGATCACGGCGATCCCGTGCTTGATCTCCCGGACCCGGCCCCGGCTCTCGACCCGGGTCCTGAAGTTGCCCACGTACCCGTAGACGCCGGTGATGGTCGCTCCGGTGATCACGTGGACCAGGGGGTGCTGGTACACCCTGCGCATCAGGTCCTTCAGGAACGCCTGGACGTCCAGCCCCTCCAGGGTGGTGTGGAGCCTGCGGGCCATTCCCCCGAGGTCGCGCTCCTTCTCCACCAGGTACACCTCGTGGCCCTGCTCGGCGATGCGCACGGCCGTGGTCATGCCGGCCACGCCGCCCCCGACCACCAGGGCGGCCTTGTCCACGGGCAGGTCGAACTCCTGCAGGGGCTCCAAGTGGGCGGCCCGGGCCACGGCCATCCGGATGATGTCCTTGGCCTTTTGGGTCGCGGCGTCCTTTTCCTTGGCGTGGACCCAGGAGCAGTGCTCCCGGATGTTGGCCATCTCCAGGTAGTACTGGTTCAAGCCCGCCTCCCGCAGGGTGTCCCGGAACAGGGGCTCCAGGGTCCGGGGGGAGCACGCGGCCACGATCACCCGGTTGAGGTTCTCCCGCTTGACCACCTCGGTGATGTCCTTGGCCGAGTTGGTCGCGCACGAGAACAGCTGCTCGTCCGCGAACACCACGTTGGGCAGGGTGCGCACGTACTCGACCACGGACGGGACCCCCACGATCCGGCCGATGTTCGCGCCGCAGTGGCACACGAACACGCCGATGCGCAGGGGGTCGGCGGTGACGTCCTTCTCGAGGGGGTAGCGCCGCTCGGTGGCCAGCTTGCCCCGCCGGTGGTCCAACAGTTCGCCGCACTGGGCCCCGGCCGCGCTGGCCGAGTACACCGAGTCGGGGATGTCTGTGGGGCCCTGGAACGCCCCGCTCACGAACACCCCCGGCCGGGTGGTGGCCACCGGGTTGGACGGGACCGCCTTGCTGAACCCGTGCTCGCCCAGCTCGATGCCGAACTTGGCCGCCAGCCCCTGGACCTCGTCGGGCGGGTTGAGGCCCACCGACAGCACCACCAGGTCGAACTCCTCCTCCTTCACCCCGTCGTCCGGGGTGCTGTACCGGACCGTGACGTTCTTGGTCTCGGGGTCCTCCCGGACGATGGACGCGTAGCTCCGGATGAACCGGACGTCGTCCAATCCCTCGGCCCGGCCGTAGTACCGCTCGAAGTCCTTGCCGTAGGCGCGGATGTCGTTGTGGAACACGGTGCACGCGACGTCCGCGTCGTGCTCCTTGGTCAGGATCACCTGCTTCTGGGTATAGGTGCAGCACACGGCCGAGCAGTAGCTGTTGGCCCCCTCCCGGACCTGCCGCGACCCCACGCACTGGAGCCACGCGATCCGGCGGGGGTGCTTCAGGTCGGACCCGCGCAGGATCTCGCCCTGGTACGGGCCGGTGGCGCACATCACCCGCTCGTAGTCCATGCTGGTGATCACGTTGGCGAACTCGCCGTACCGGTACTCGGCGAGGGCCTTGGGGTCGAACGGCTCGAACCCGGGGGTCAGGACGATCGCCCCGACCTTGACCTCGACCTTCTCCTCGGTCTGGGTGAAGTCGATCGCCCCGGCCTGGCACACCGTCTCACAGATGCCGCACTTCTTGTCTTTCAGGTACAGGCAGCTCTCGTCGATGTACGTGATCAGCGGGACCGCCTGGGAGAAGTAGACGTGGACCGCCTTGTTCTGGGAGATCTCCTGGTTGAACGCGTCCGGGTACAGGACAGGACAGTACTCCACGCACACGGTGCATCCCGTGCACTTGTCCTCGTCGATGTACCGGGGCTTCTTCTTCAGGGTGACCCGGAAGTCCCCTGCCGAACCCTCGACGGCGTCGACTTCGGTGTACGTCAGGACTTCGATGTTTGGCTGCCGGCCGACCTCGACCAGTTTGGGCGAGAGAATTCACATAGAGCAGTCGTTGGTCGGGAACGTCTTGTCCAGCTGGGCCATGTGGCCGCCGATGGACGGCGACTTCTCGACCAGGTACACCTTGAAGCCCGAGGCGCTCAGGTCCAGGGCGGCCTGGATACCGCTGATCCCGCCCCCAACGACCAGGACGTCCCCGAAGTCGCCGTCTCCGAGCCCCTTGAGAACCCGCGTCGTCTGCATCTCAACCACCTGTCCTTTTTCCATTTTCCATCGCCTCGTCGTAGAGTCGCTGGCGGCCGATCCGGTATCCGCGCCGTCCCCCGCACCCGCTGGCCGCTGGCGGCTGATCGATAGCAGGCTGCTGAAAAACCCCGTCCATGGGTTTTCAGCCACGACCTCTCGGGGACGGCCCCGTCGAGGTCTTTCAAATCACTCGGGTTTTCAACCCTGGTGATTTGACACCCCCTCCGTGGGGTGCGCGCAGGCCGCTTTTTCAGCGGCCTGCTAGATCACTTCCTGGAGGATCTCGGTGATGTCCTTGATCCGGAGGGCGTCGCTGTCGTCGAGGGCCAGGCGGCTGTCCTCGAAATTGGTGATGCAGTACGGGCACGACGTGGCCAGCACCCCGGCCCCCACGCCCACGGCCTGGTCCACCCGGAGGTCCGAGAACCGCTCGCCCTTGGGGGTGTCCATCCAGATCCGGCCACCGCCGCCGCCGCAACACAGGCTGTTCTCCCGGGAGTCGGGCATCTCCACGAGTTCCACCCCGGGAATCCGCCGCAGGATCTCGCGGGGCTCGTCGTAGATCCCGTTGTGCCGGCCCAGGTAGCACGGGTCGTGGTAGGTGACCGTGAGGGACACCTCCCCGGCCGGTTTCAACCGGCCCTCCTCGAGGAGTTGGAGCAGCAGCTGGTTGATGTGGACCACCTCGAACCGGACCATGAACTCCGGGTACTCGTTCTTGAACGTGTGGTAGCAGTGGGGGGACGACACGAGGATCCGCTTGACGCCGTTGTCGATGAACGCCTTGATGTTCTCCCGGGCCAGGCGGCGGAACAGTTCCTCGTCCCCGGCCTTGCGGATGCTCTCGCCGCAGCAGTTCTCCTGGGCGCCCAGGATCCCGAACGCCACCCCGGCCTTGTTCAGGAGGTTGGCCGTGGCCACGGCCACCTTTTTGAGCCGGCTGTCGTAACTGAAGTAACAGCCGGTGAAGTACAGCAGCTCCATCTCCTCGGAGAACGGCTGCACCGAGTGGCCCTCTGCCCAGGCGCCCCGCTTCTCCCGGTCCTCGCCCAGCGTGTTGCCCACCGAACTCATGTTCCCGCTGGCCGCCCGGACCGGCCGGACGTTCTCCGGGAACACGCCGTACTCGGTGGCGATCCTGCGCAGGGCCACCCCGGAGTCGATCTGCTTGACATCCCGCGGGCACCGCTGGGGGCAGGTGCCGCAGGTGGTGCACCGCCAGATCTCCTCGTTCTCGATCTCGGTCATGCCGAACGCAGCCTGCCGGACGATCTTGCGCATACTGAACGGGCGCACGCGGTTCCACGGGCAGACCACGTCGCACAAGCCGCACTGGTAGCAGTACTTGAACGCGTCTCCGCCCTTGTCCTTTACGATCTCGATGATTTCTTTGTAATCGGCTACGTTCTCCACGAGATACCCCTTGTCCCCGCCGTGAACCCTCGGTGCACCCGGCCGCAGGTGGAAGGTGCCGCCCGGATCAGTCCTTCTTGGACAGCCGCGCGATCGTGTCCAGCACCTTGTCGAGTCCGTACTTGTCCACCAGGGACTCCAGCCCCAGTTCCACGTCCTCGATCCTCACCTCGTCCTCGTCCTCGTCCACCTCGACCTCCACTTCCTCGTAGGTGAGCGCGTCCACGAGGCACCACTTGACGCACATGGGCTCGTCCAGGTCCGGCTCGCTCTCGCACATGTCGCACTTGAGGGGGAGCCCCGAGTCGGGCTCCTTGAAGTCGTCCCGGGACGGGCAGGACGCCCGGCAGAACGCGCACTCGTCGTACTCCTTGCCGTCGAGGGTGTAGGTGTTGCGCCCCAGGCACTCGGCCGGGGTGTACTCCCCCGCGTACACGGGCAGGTAGATGTCCTTGAGCGGGTGGGTGATCACCCGGATGCGGGACCGCGCGGGGTTGTTGCTGCTGTACTTGGGCGCGGCGTGGAACGCGGAGCACACCACTTCGCAGGCCCGGCAGCCGTTGCACTTGTCCGCGTCCACGTGGATGCGCTTGACGATCTTCGTCTTCTTCTTTTTCTCGGCCATCTCAGCTACCACCTTTTCGATTTCCCGATGGGCTCATTCCGCCGCAGTCTCTCCGGATTCCGCACCTTCGTCTTCCTTCAGGATCCCCCGCTCCACGAACTCCTCGGCCACGTAGTCGAGCCCCAGTTCGTCCAGGGTCTCCTTGGTGGGGATACCGTCCTCGTTCCAGCCCTTGAACTTGTAGTAGGTGTCCAGCAGCTCTTTTTCGAGCTCCGGGAACCGCTTCTTCCAGTGGTTCTCGGGGGGCTTCTCGTCCTTGCGCCGCATGCCCCGGCGGATGTTGATCGCCCGGACCAGGGTCCGGTACCGCCGGGCCGCCTGGGTCAGGGCCTCCTCGTCCATCTCGATCCCGGCCCCGGCCGTGATGAACTTCGGATAGTTGTGGATGTGGTACGGGGGCTTCAGGGGGAACGAGGACAGCCCGGCGCACATGCCCAGGGCGTCGTCGATGTAATGCATCCGTTCCTGCCAGTCGACGATGTCGCAACACATCTGCGGGGTCGGGTAGTAGGGGATCGAGTTCTCGCCCCGGAGTTCCCAGTCCAGGAAGTACTGCTTGAACCGGTCGTCCGGCACCTGGAACCAGTCCTTGACGAACTCCTCGCGCTCCTCCCGGGTGGGGAACGGCGCCTGGGGGAACTGCCCCTCGATCTGGGTGATGTTGATCTTCTCGCCGGTGCTGTACATCAGGAAGTAGATCGGGTTCAGCATCGACAGCTTCAGGGGCAGCTGCTCGTGCTTCTTGATGTTGTTGTGGGCGTAGGCGTCCGCGCCGTTGCCGATCTTTTTGGCCGCCCAGTACGTGCCGTCGGCCAGGACGTCGCCGATCCCCTCGCGCCGGACGATCCGGTCCAGCAGCCAGTAGAACCGCTCCTCGTTGCCCTCGGGCAGCCCGGGCATGTCCTCGTCGGTCAGGATGCCGTTGTCGTACAGTTCGAGGGCGAACGCCATGACCTGGGGCGCGGAGAACCCGTCCACCCCGTACTCGGTGGCGCGCTGGGCGATCCGCAGGCCGAAGTCCAGGTCGGACATGGCCGCCATCGTGTAGGTGAGCTTGGAGAAGCACTTCATCATGTAGGTGGGCAGGCCCGACATGCTGATCGTGGCGCCGCACTTCATCGGGCAGTTGTAGCAGCTGATCAACCGGGTCCGGGCCCCCTCCATGGTCTCGGTCCACTGCTTTTCGATCTCCTCGGTCCAGAAGCCCTTCCTCCGGACCCGGGAGTTGCCCCACATGAAGTTCTCGGTGTGCCACTTCTCGTCGTGGATCGCCATCTCCTGGGGCGACCCCAGGCCCGCCAGGATCGGCATGACCCCCTTGATCGGGTTGGCGGCGCGCCACTTGATGTACTCGAGCACCTCGTCGCACAGCCCCAGGAACTCGTCCGGCCGGGCCACGTTGATGTCCTTGGTGCCGCGGACGACGATCGCCTTGACCCGCTTGTCCCCCATCACCGCGCCGATGCCGCCACGGCTCGCGCTGGAGCGGCCCTGCTCGATGGACGCGAAGAACACCCGGCTTTCGCCGGCCAGGCCGATCGCCGCCACCTGGGCCCGGGGCTCCCCGAGTTCCTGGCGGAGCAGCTCGGCGGTCTCGGTGGCGCCCTTGCCCGCCAGGTGGGACGCGTCCCGGATCTCGACCTTGTCGTCCTTGATCCACAGGTAGACGAGGTCCGGGGATTTGCCCCGCAGCACCACCTTGTCGTAGCCGGCGTACTTGAGTTCCGGTGCCCAGAACCCGCCCATCATCGAGAACGCCATCAGCTGGGTCTGGGGGGAGATGGTGGAGACGATCGTGCGGTTGCACCCGGTGGCGGGCGTGCCGCACAGCAGGCCCGCGCTGAAGATCAGCAGGTTGTCCTCGGAGAACGGCTCGACCTCCGGGGGCACCCGGTCCCACAGGATCTTCGCGTTGGTGCCCAACCCGCCGAGGTACAGCTCGGTGTCCTTCGGATCGGAGACGACCCGCTCGATGTTCCCCGTGGACAGATCGATTTCCAGGTTGATCCCAGTCTCCGCGTACCTCATTTTTTTTCCTTCTGGAATGTCTGTGGGTGGACCGGCAACGCCAACACGCTAGCAAGCAGTATGCCAGCAGCATCCGCCCCCCGGCGGGGAGAGCCCCTGGACGGGCACACCCCTCGCTCCGGGCGCCCGGGCGCCCCCCCGGGCGCGAACGGCCGGCAGGGGGCGTGAATGACGGCACCGGTATATATTAACCGATCGTTCGGTGAAGGTCTGCCTGGCACCGGAGAAACCGGTCCTGCCCTCACGGACGGATCCGATCGTCCCCGCTGTACACCGTGAACCGGCCCCTGCGCGCGTACCCCACCAGGGTGATCCCCAGGGACCGGGCCAGATCCACGGCCAGGGCCGTGGCGGCGTGCACGCTCACCAGGGCCGAAAGCCCCAGCTTCGCACACTTGATCACGATCTCGGACGTGAGGCGGCCGGTGGTGACGAGCAGTTTGTCGTCCAGGGCCACCTCCCCCAGGAGGCAATGCCCGGCGATCATGTCCACCGCGTTGTGCCGCCCGATGTCCTCCCGGACCACGAGCATGCGGTCCGGCGCGGCCAGGCCGGCGGTGTGCACCCCGTGGGTGCGCCGGAGATCCACGCTGGAACGGTTCAGGTCGGTCACCCGCTCGAGCACCTGGGCCGGCGCGATCTGCACCCCGCCCTCCACCGGCCGGGCCATCAGCGCGTCCAGCGCGTAGTGGAACACGGACCCCTTGCCACACCCGGAGGTGATCGTGCGCTTCTCCCACAGCCGGCTGGCGAGTTTCGGCTCCCCCGCGGTCGAGACCCGCACCGCGCCCGCCCCGGCGTCCACCTCGACCCCCACCAGGTCCGCCCGGTTCCGGAGGAACCCCTCCCCACGCAGGAACCCCACGGCCAGTTCGTCCAGCCGGTGTCCCAGGCACAGCAGGGTCACCAGTTCCCGGCCGTTCAGGTACAGGGTGACCGGGCGCTCGCCGGCGACCTCCTGGAGGACCTCGGCCCTTGCGCCTTCCCGGTCGTACACCCACGTGCGGACGGTCCGGGTCTCGCCGGCAGGCCCGGGGTCCCGGGGACCGCGCTCGTCCTCGTCCCGCTTCATCAGCCCCTCCCAGTACCAAATCCAACGAAAGTATTGCCAGATCCTTGCCCTTCCCCTTGGGTAGTGCGGGGTGGGGGTCTGGTGGAGCGCCGGGTGCGGCCCCTCGACTCGCCGCGCCGTTCGAACGTCCGGATCGTCTCCGGACGCCAAGGGCTCCGAGGTCGAGGCCCGGACCGACCGGCAAACAGCGGCATCGCAAGGCGCGGCGATCGGGTGCCGCACTTGCGCCCGGCCGGAGGCAGACCCCATGCCCCACCACCGGCTGCGCCCCCCGGAATCCGGCAACGTTACTGTCGCCGTTGTAGAGCCCTGCAGGGCCCGGGGGAGGCTTCCAAGGTCAGCCCACCGGGCACTCGAGGCTCAGCCGGTGGCTCGGCCCGAACCCCATGTGCCCGAAGAACTTCAGCAGTCCGAAGTCGTTCCAGTCCACCAGGGTGTAGATCCGCTCCACATTGGCCGCGCGCATGTTGGTGCGGAACTGGTCCACCAGGGCGCTGCCCACGCCCCGGTCCTGGCAATCGGGGTCCACGGCCAGCGTGTCCACCACGGCCGACGTCTCCGGAATGCCGAACTCGCCGAAGAAGAGGGTGCCCATCAGAAAGCCGACCACCCGGCCGTCGGCCTCGGCCACCAGGGACGCGTTGATCTGGACGTCGTGGGCCGCGGCGACGACCAGTTTGTGGCGGTAGTACTCGGGGCGGGCCGTTCCCGTGAGCTTCTCGTCGATGGCCACCACCGCGTCGATATCCGCGGTTCGGAGTAGCCGGATCGTGATGTCCAGGCTCATGGGTCGTCCTCCTGGCCGGTCCTGGCGGGCCGGGTGTAGATCACCCGGTACCGGTCCGGGTCGTCGTCGGCCGAAAAACAGACGGTGCACGCCCCCTCCGACCCGCCAGCCCCGCTGCGGGCCGACACGGGCACCAGCAGCACCTCCATCCCCAGGGACCGGTACAGATCCACGGCCTCGCCGAGGCGCGGCTGGCACGCCACGTTCCGGCGGATCCAGCCCTCGGCCTCGAGCCGGGCGGGTTCGAACGCGTCGCTCATGCCGGGGCCCATCCCCTTGGCCCCGTCACCAGGTGTGGCGGATCGCGCCGCCGGGGCAGGCTGCGACGCACGGCAGGGGCGGCCGGTCCCGGTTGGGCTTGCACGCGGCACACGCGTCCCGGAGCGTCCGGCGCCGAGCGCCGTCCACGGCCACCACCGGGTCGCCGTAGGGATCCTCCTCCACGACGAACACGGCCCTGGGGCACGCCGGCACGCACGGCCTGTCCGCACACCCGGCACACGGGCCGGTATCGATCACGATGTAGAACGCGCCCTCGGCGTCCTCGTACCCGTGGTGGGCGATCACGGCCCCGCCCCTTTCCGCCCCTTCAGATACAGGGTGTGGGCGAACAGGGCGGCGCCCAGGGCGCCCGCGATCTGGGTGTCGACCGCGCTTTGCCGGGCGCCCACGCCCAGGATCCGCTCGATCCGTTTCACCACGCCCACGTTTTTGGAGATGCCGCCGGTGATGAAGAACTCGGGCTCCACGCCGATCCGCCCGATCAGGGTCGACACCCGCTCGGCCATGGCCCGGCAGTACGCCGCGATCACCTTGTTCTTGCTCCACCCCCCTTTGAGGCGGGCCATGGCCTCGCTCTTGGCGAACACCACGCAAACGTCCGAAACGGCCGGGGGTTCCTCGTCGATGTCCAGCGACCGGGGGCCCAACTCCTCGATCGGCACCTCCAGGAGGTCTGCGATCACCTCCATGCCCCGCCCGGTACCGGCCGCGCACTTGTCGTTCATCAGGAAGTTGGTGACCTTGCCCCCGGCGTCCACGTGGATCACCTTGCAGTCCTGCCCCCCCATGTCCAGGATCGTGCGCACGGCCGGGCCGCCCAGATAGTTGGCCCCCCGGCCGTGGCACGCGATCTCGGTGATCGCCTTGTCGGCGAACGGAATGTTCACCCGGCCGTACCCGGTGCCCACGGTGAAGCGCACGTCTTCCGCGGACAGGCCGGTCTTCTCGAACACGCCCCTGGCCGCTGCCCGGGCCGAGTCGGGGGAACTGGCACCCGTGCGGACGGTGTTGTACGCGTACAGTTCGCCGTCCAGGCACGCCACCGCCTCCGAGCTGACGCTGCCCACGTCCACCCCCATCGTGACAACCTCGGCACGGCGCCAGTCCTTGTCCGGGTCGACCCACGACCCCTCGGACCAGCGCCAGAACTCCCGTCCGGCCACGCTCATGGCTGCGGCTCCTCTCGCCCCGCCGGCCAGGGGCTTGCAGGGATCACCCCGAAACCCGGCCGGCCGCGACCAAGGCCGCGCCCAGGGCGGCGGCGTACTCCGGGTGTTCGGGCACGCGCAGGGCGTCCACCTCTAGGTTCTCCCCGAGGCAACGCACGAACCCTGCGTTGTGGGCCAGCCCGCCCAGCACGACCACGTCGCCCTCCACCTTGACCCGCCGCACCAGCGACGCCACCCGGCTCGCGATCGCATCGTGGACGGCGCGGGCGATGTCCTTCGGGTCCACCCCCTGGTGGATGAGGCTCACCACCTCGCTCTCGGCGAACACGGTGCACTGGGCGTTCATCGGGATCCGGGCCGTGCTCTCCAGGCTCCGGGTCGCGAACTCCCGGAGGCTCATGCCCAGGGCCCGGGCCATGGACTCGGTGAACCCCCCCGACCCGGCCGCGCACTTCTCGTTCACCGCCGAGTCCAGCACCCGTCCCCGGCCGTCGGTCTTGACGGCCCGGCTCTCCTCGGCCCCAACGTCCACGATCGTGGTGGCGCCCGGGAACAGGTGGTTCCCCCCCCGGGCGGCCGCGGTGACGTCGGTCAACCGGCTGTCGGCGAACGCCACCACGCCACGGCCCGCGCCGGTGGCGGTGACATGGGCGACGGCGCCGCGGTCGAACCCGGCCTGCGCCAAGGCCCGGTCCAGGAGCTGCCGGGCCACCGCGCACTGCTCGAACCCGCCGGTCCCGGCTGCCCGGGCGACCAGCTCCCCGTCCCGGAGGATCACGACCCTGATGTTCTTGTTGCCCGCGTCGATGCCCGCCGTGACCATCAGGACGACCTCCACTGGTTCCCCGCGCCCGCCCGGGCCCGGAACGGCTTCCCGGGAGCTTTCGCCAAGACGCTGGGTAGCCAGGAAGCTGGGGGGCTTGAAGGCCGGAAACCTCTTTTTCAGCTCCTGGCGTTCCGCTGACACTGCGCCACAGCATCGCAGTCCCGGGGCCTGGGGCTTGCCAACAGGGTCACCACGGCAAGGAACATGCCACGCCCTCGCGCCCGGCGTGAACTCCGGCCGCAGCAGGGCCCCGAGGGGCCGGCGCCAGTAACAGCGGGGAAAACCCCCGGGCCGGCGCGAGGCAGCGCCGGGGGCCGGCAGAAACGGCCGGCCCCTGCGGACCGGCCGTTCGATAAAGGGTCACCGTGCCGGTGGTGAAATTTGACCCGGCCGGGGTCACCCGGCCGGAGGCCCCTCTCCCCGCTCCAGGCGCTCGAGTTGGTCGTCGTCGAACCCCAGGTGGTGGCCCAGCTCGTGGACCAGGGTGTCCCAGATGACGTCGGCCACGGGCACCGCTTCGTCCCGGGCGTAGCGCTCGATCGGCCGCTGGTAGAGCACCACCCGGTCGGGCAGGACACCGTGGGTATCGACCCCTCGTTCGGCCAGGGGCAGCCCGTCGTACAGCCCGAGGAGGTCGTCCGGGTGGTCGAGGCCCAGTTCGGCCAAGAGTTCCGGGTCCGGGCGGTCTTCGATCCACACGACCACGTTGTCCGCGCGGTCCAGCAGCACCGCGGGCAGCGCCCGGAACGCGGCCTCGGCCAGACGGTGAAATCGTTCCCGGTCCACCCCGCCTCCTCCGGTCTCCCCCCGGTTCCTCCGGGCAGCATAGGGACGCGCCAGCCAGGGGTCAACCAGCGGGGCGGATCCCTTTCCTTCCCGGGTGGCGTGCGGTAGGATGCGGAACCTTCCCGTCCATCTCCGACCGATGGAGGACACGAGCATGCGGCACCGGGTTCACGCACTGTTCGCCGTTTCGCTGCTGGCCGTGCTGGCCGCCGGGTGCGCCCCGAAGGCGGTGGTGCTGTCCCCCGGACCGATCCCCGTGGGCGAGAAACTGGAGCGGGCCACCGGGCCGAGCGCGTGGTCGGTGTGGGTGCGGGCCTCCCGGGACGCCCGGACGCCCGAGTTCAAGGGGCAGAAACTGGGAACGCTGTACACCCGGTTCGAGAAGAAGCCCCAGGAGGCGTTCCTGGACCAGGAACCCCAGGATTACCTGGCCGCCGAACTGCGCCGGTACCTGCTCCACCGCGGGCTGGAGGCGTCGTCCGAGGCCAAGGCCCGGGTCCTGATCGATCTGGAGGTGCTCGCGTTCTCCCTGGAAGAGACCCCGGGTTCCGTGTGGGACGAGATCACGGTGACCGTCGCGTACACCGCGATCCTGTACACGGCCGCGGGAGAGGAACTGGGCCGGGTCAAGCTGGAGAGCCAGTCCCAGGTCAAGGCGCCCACCAACACCGCGAGCCGGGTGGAAGAGGCGTTCCGGGAGGCGCTGGCCGACACGTTCCGGGCACTGGCCAACAGCTCGGTGTTCCGCCAGGCGGTGCCGTAGGCCGGAACGCCCGTGGCGGAGCGGGTGGAGGCGGCCGGGACACCGGCCCGCCTGGCGCTGTACCGGCGGGCCGGACGGGCCCTGGACGGGTTCTTCGGGCGGTGGACCGGGCCGTTCTGCCGCCGGTGCCTCGCGGTGCTGCGCAACGCCCTCCCGGACGAACCTGCGACCGACGTGGACCTGGTGGACGGCGTGTTCCCCGGGTGCTGCCAGGCCGGCGTGGCCGACAACCTGTGGGTGCCGGGGGACGGGGAGGCGGGCCGGTTCCCCGAACCCCTGGCCCGGGCGATCCGCCGGGGCCGCGCCGGGCCACCCGGGGAAGCCGGGGAGTACGTGCTGCGGGAACGCGCCACCGGCCGGAACGTACGCGGCCGGGGTTGCCGGTTCCTGGGCCCCGGCGGGTGCGGACTGGGGGAGCTGAAAGCCCCGCTGTGCCTCACGTTCCTGTGCGGGCCGGTACGCCAGGCGCTGGAAGCGGCGTCGGGCCTCCCCGACGCCGGCCCGGACACCGACGATTTCGCCGGGAGCCGGGCCGTGCTGCGGGCGGTGGCGTTCGCGCCCGCCCCCGAAGCCGAGGCCGAGGTGGCAGCCCTGGAGCACCGGCTCGCCCGTCTCGATCAGGCCCTCGCACGCCGGTTTCCCGACCCCGAACACCTGTGCCGGGGGTGGCTGGCCGCCGATGTCGGCGGCCGGGGCCGTCCGTCCCGCCCCTCGCCCGACCCCCAGGAGTTGCTCCGATGTCCGACGAAACCAGTTACGACGCGATCGTGATCGGCGGGGGGCCGGCCGGGATCACCGCCGGCATGTACCTGGCCCGGGCCCACCGGAAGGTCCTGCTGGTCGAGGCCGGGGTACTGGGCGGCCAGATCGCCCAGAGCCAGCACGTGGAGAACTATCCCGGGTTTCCCGACGGGATCACCGGCCGCGAGTTGATCGACCTGTTCGAGAAACAGGCCCGCCGGTTCGGCCTGGACATCCAGTTCGGCCGGGTGGACGGCCTGGCCGTGGACGGAGAGCGCAAGGAGGTGCGGGTGACGGGGTTCCCGTTCCATGCCCGGGTGGTGATCGTGGCCACAGGCCTGCTCCAACGCCTGGGGGTCCCGGGCGAGGAGGAGTACCTGGGCCGCGGCGTGTCCTACTGTGCCACCTGCGACGGCGCCCTGTACCGCCAGCGGCCGGTGGCCCTGGTGGGCTCGAGTGACTGGGCGATCGAGGAAGCCCACTTCCTGTCCCGGTTCGCCAACCCGCTGTACCTCGTCACCTCGGCGTCCGAATTGAAGCCAACCACTGACCTGCGCCACGAGTTGCTCTCCCACCCGAACGTGGAGGTGGTTCCCCGGGCGCGCCCCGTGGCGGTGCTGGGCGACGAACAGGGGGTCACCGGCCTGCGGGTCGAGCACCGGGCGGACGGCACCACGTCCGAGCTGTCCGTGGACGGCGTGTTCATCTTCGCGGGCAAGAAGCGGCCGGGCACCGAGTTCCTGCAGGAGGTGGTGGACCTGGACGACGACGGCTACGTCCGGGTGGACGAGCGGTGCGAGACCTCGGTGCCCGGGGTCTACGCGGTGGGCGACGTGCGCCGCCACCATTTCCACCAGGTGGCCACGGCGGTGGGGGACGGAGCCGTGGCCGGCATGGACGCCCTGCGCCACCTCAAGGCCGGCGGCGGCTAGGGCCGGACGTGCGGATCGCGGTGCTCGCCGACGTCCACGGCTCCGTCGCCGCCCTGGACGCCGTTCTGGAGGATGCCGTGGCCAGGGGCGTGGACGACGTGCTCCACCTGGGCGACCTGGGGAGCGGCGCCGGGCCGGGGTCCGTGATCGGGCGGATCCGGGAGCGGGAGATCCACGGGGTGGTGGGACACGCCGACCTGGACGCCGTCCGGAGCGGCGCCGCGACCGGAGAAGACCGGGCGTTCCTGGAGGCCCTGCCCGCCCAGTTCCGGGTGGAGGAGGGATCCCTGGTGTTGTGGTTCGCACACGGGAGCCCGGACGACCCCCGGGAGGGTCTGGGTGAGGACACGCCGGCCGACCGGCTGGACGCCCTGTTCCGTGCGACGGGCGCCCGCGTACTGGTGACCGCCCACACCCACCGGCCCGGCGTGCGGGAACTGGGGGACCGGCTCCTGGTGAACCCGGGCGCGGTGCTCCCGGACGCGGACGGGTTCGCGTCGTACCTGATCCTTGACACCGGCACGGGCATCGAGGCCGTTCACGTCCGGGTGCCGGTTTGCCGTTGAAAGAGGGTCCGGGAACCGTGTAAGATCCCCCGTCCCGAACACGCGGCCCCACGGGGCGGCGCGTTCGGCGGGCGTTCGGAAAGACGTCGGGACGTGGCGCAGTTTGGTAGCGCGTCTGCTTCGGGAGCAGAAGGTCGCTGGTTCGAATCCAGTCGTCCCGACCACCTTTCCGGCCTGTTTCCATCCGGGGTCTCCAGGCGGCAGGCGTGATGGGGGGGGTTCTTCGCCACCCGTACGCGTGCGGCCACAGATGATCCCGATCCTCTTCCTGGTCCTCGTCCTGTCCGCCGTCCCCGGCCCCAGCGTTGCCGGGGACACGGCGTATCGCATCGTGCGCCCCACGGACGAGGCCCACGAACTCCTGCCCAAGACCTGCCGGGTGTGTCACAAGGACGACGACCAGCGGTTCCTGATTGTGGTCGCGCCGGACGACGACGCCCTCGAGGAGGCCCTCCGCCGCCTGGTCGGGGCAGGGGGTGCGGCCGGTCCGGCACCGGCCCGGCCCACCAACCCCCATGCTGCGATCGCGTGCCTGTTCTGCCACCTGGAATCGCCCGGAGAAGACCAGCCCGCGGACACAATGCGGTTCCGCACCCTGGACGAGGACGGGGCGTCCCGGGCCGAGGTTGAGCGGTCGTGCCGGGTGTGCCATCCCGGGGACGCGAGCGACCACCCCCGGGTACTCGGGCGGGCTGATCCCCTGCCCGGGATGGGCAAGGCCGGGCTCCCGGTGCCGAACGGGCGGGTGCTATGCACCACCTGCCACGACATGCACGACCAGAACGCGGGACCGGCGGACGTGCGCCGGGCGTACCAGGCGTTCGCCGCCCGGGACCCGGCCAGCTTCGTCCACGGCAACAGGGCCGGGTGCCGCGCGTGCCACCCGACCGAACTGGCCCCGGACGCCGAACCCGTGTTCCAGGAGGTGGATCCCGCCCGCCGGTGCACAGGGTGCCACACCGCGGACCACGCCCGGATCCACCCGGTGGGCGTCGCCCCCACCACGGACACCTACCCCCTGGACTTCCTGGGCGTGCCCCTGGACGACGACGGCCGGATCACCTGCTCCACCTGCCACGACGAGGTGTGCACCGGCCGGATCGATCCGCGCAACCCCCGGTTCCTTCGCGGGGGACCGTACGCGGTGCCCACCGACTTCTGCTACCGGTGTCACCCCAAGGCCGGCCCAGGAGGCTTGAGCCCCCACGACCAGTTGGACGACGACGGCCGGGTGGTGCGCACCACTTGCACGTTCTGCCACCGCACCGCGCCCACCGACCCCGGGGGCGCCGACTTCCGGCCCGAGGATCTGCTGTACCTGCGCTCGCCGGTGGAACTGTGCATGGGGTGTCACGACCCCGGGCCCCACCCATCGGTGAACCACCTGGTCCCCATGCCCTCGGGCAAGCTGGCCAAACTCCGGCGGTACGAGGAGCGCCACCAGGTGAAGTTTCCCCTGGGCCCGGACGACCAGGTGGTGTGCACCACCTGCCACAACCCCCACGCCAAGGGCGTGCTCCGGGGCCGGGCCGCCCTGGGTGCCGGGGAACTGGGTTCGTGGCGCGTCCCGTCGTTCGCCGAACTGTGCACGCCGTGCCACGCGAGATACGATTGAAAACCGTCACCGGTCCGAGGCCCACAGCCGCTCCTGGCCCGTGTCCCCGCACCTGAACGCCGATCGGCTGACCGGCGACTTCGACCCGACGAGGTTCCCATGTACGAGCTGTTCCTGAAGGGCGGCCCCACCATGTACGTGCTGCTCGGCCTGTCGGTGGCGGGCCTGGCGGTGATCGTGGAGCGGGTGCTGGTGCTGTACCGGGCCCGCACCGACACCGAGGTGTTCATGAGCCGGATCGAAGCGGCCCTGGACGCCCAGCGCCACGAGGACGCCCTGGAGGCCGCCCGGGCCGGCAGCGGGGCCATGGCCCGGATCCTGGTCGCGGGCATCGAGAAGATCCGGCGGGGCCGGGCCGAGGTGGAGCGGGCGATCGAGGCCCGGGGGAACCTGGAGGTGGCCAAACTCGAGCGGGGGCTCCTGCTGCTCCAGGCCGTGGCCAAGACCGCGCCCCTGGTGGGGTTTTTCGGCACCGTGTCCGGCATGATCCGGGCGTTCGAGGCCATGGGCAAGGCCGGGCTGGGCGACCCCGGCCACGTGGCCATCGGCATCTCCGAGGCCCTGATCACCACCGCGGCCGGCCTGGCCGTGGCGATCCCGGCGTTCTTCGTCCACTCCCTGTTCGTGGGCAAGGTCAACCGGTTCGTGATGGAACTGGAAGAGGGCTCGATCCGGTTCCTGGACGCGCTGGAGTCGGCCGAGGAAAAGCAGGCCCGCCGGTTGCTGCGGGACGAGGTGGGGGGAGACTACCTTGAAATTTAAACGGCGCCTGCCCGCGGACGACGAGGCGGTGCCCATGGCGTCCATGGCGGACATCGCTTTCCTGCTGATCATCTTCTTCATGCTGACCACGGTGTTCAGCGTGGACCGGGGGCTGCTGGTGGAACTGCCAGAGACCGCGGTGGGCGAACCCCTGGACCTCAAGGAACTGCTGATCACGGTGACCCGGGACGGTACCGTGCACCTGGACGGCAAGGCCGTGCCCGTGGACGACCTGGGGGAGCGGATCGCCCGGGCCCGGCGGGCCAACCCCAGGCGGCCGGTGGTGGTGCGGAGCGACCGCAACGTGCCCTACGGCCGGGTGGCCGACGTGATGGACGAGTTGCTCCAGGCCGGTGTACGGGACGTGGCCCTGCCCACGGTGCCAGAAAAACCGGGCGAACCGTGAACACGGCCGGGGGCGGGTTGGAACGGCGCAAGGACGCACGCCTGCACCGGTTCGGCCTCGGGCTCGGCGTGCTGGTCGCCGTGGTGGTGCACCTGGCGGTGCTGTGGGGCCCCCGGGTGTCGTACCGGCCCGTGCTCGAGCAGGCCCGGGTCCGCCGGGTGCTGGTGGCCCAGCCGTACCGGCCGGCGCCGCCCCCGGAGCCGCCCGCAGAGGTCCCGGGCCCGGCTGCGAAGACGGCGACCGCGCCGGAGCCGGCTGCGAAACCCGCGCCGGAGCCCGAAGCGGCCCCTCCCCCGGCTCCGGCAGCCGAGGCCGGCGCAGCCGCCAGGGACGCGGTGGTCGAGCGCCCCCGAACCGACCGGAGCGTGCCTGCGGCTGCACAGGCCGAGCCTGCGCCCCGGGCCGAGGCCGCGCCCGCGCCGGACGAATGGTCGGCCGTGATGGCCCAGATCGAACAACGCCGCCAGGCGCTGGAGGTGGCCCGGGCCGAGGCCGCGTCGCCCGCCGCGGCAGGCGGCTCGGCAGGCTCGGGGGAAGGAAGGGAGGGGTTCCTGGACCCGCGGATCCGGGTGACCGTGGTGTCGTACCCGCCCACGGACATCGAGACCGGGCACCCCCCGATCCCGTACCCCGACCTGCGGTTCCACCGCAACCAACTAGAGGCGGGGATCTGCCGGGTGTGGTACCGGGTGTGGACCGACGCCACGGGCACGGTCGTGCGCAGCCAGTTGAAGGCCCCGGCCGGGGAAGCCGACCGGGCCCGGTACGCGCCATTCATCGAGGCGGTCCGCACCAGCGTGGCGACCTGGCCGTTCGAACGCCGGAAGGCGGAGATCCACATCGACGCGCTGTTCGAGATCGAGTGACCCCGACAGGAGCGGACCCGTGAGTCGTCCGAAGTCCCCGAGAGGATCGGCCCGCCTGGCGTTGCTCGCGGCCGCGTTGCTGGCTGCGGCGTGGCCCGGGGGAGTCGCGACCGCAACCCCGGACCCGTGTGTCGCGTGCCACGGCCAGCCCGGCCTGGGGCTGGACGGGCACCCCCTGTGGCTCGACCCGGCTGCGTTCAAAGCGGGCGTCCATGGCCGCCTGGCGTGCACGGACTGCCACAAGGGGATGGACGCGTTCCCCCACCCCAGTCCGGGCAGGATCCGGTGCGACCTGCCGTGCCACGCGACCGGCGCGACCCACGAGGCCGTGGCCCGGGCCGTGGCCGGCGGGGTCCACGCGGCGGTGGCCGACCCGCCGTGCCTCGCGTGCCACGACGGGACGGCCGGGACCGGCTCGCCGGGCAAGACCTGCCAAGGGTGCCACCCGGGCGTGGACCGGGACCGGACGCGGTTCCCGGACACGGCGGGCGCGTTCGGTGCGGCCGGCCACCGCGCCGCAGAGGCCCGGGCCCCCACCTGCCGGGCGTGCCACGGCACCCACGGCATCGGAAAGGGGCCGGCGGCCCGCACGGCGTGCACCGCCGGGGGGTGCCACCCCGGCGCGGACCCGGCGTTTGGCCGGCTGTTCGACCACGGAGGGGGGCTCGACCCCGGGCCGTGGGGTGGTGCCGGGCCGTGGGCCGCCGGCCTGGCCGCCGGGATCGGCGCCCTGCTCGTGGCCCACGCCCTGCGGGGAGGAAAACCGTGAGTTCGCGACCCGCGTTCCTCGAGGTCCTCACGCCGGTGGACCGGTGGACCCACGCCGCGGCCGTGGTGGGGGTGGTGGGCGCCCTGGCCACCGGACCCCTGGTCGAGTCCCCGGCGTGGGCCGAAGCGATCGGCCTGCCCGGCGGAGCCGGAACGGCCCACGGCGTGTTCGCGGCGCTGGCCGCTGCGGCGTGGGTCCTGCACCTGGTGCGGGTGTGCCTGGAATGGCTCGAAGGCCGCAACCCGTGGGGCCTGGTGCCCCGGCCGTCGGACGCGGCCGAACTGGCCCGGACCCTCGTCCGCGGGCCGGACCCGGGCCGGGAGCGGTACTCGTACCGGGAGCGGCTCCCCTACGCCGCCCTTCTGCTGGCCGTGCCCGCGCTCGTGGCAACGGGGTGGGCGGTGGGCCACCCGGCCGCAGCGGTCGTTGCCCTCGGCCCCGACGGGCTGCTCGCGACCGCCCGGGTGCACGCGGCCGTGGGCGGCCTGGCCATGCCGGTGGTGCTGTGGCACCTGTACTTCGCGGTTCTCGCCCCGGAGCAACTGTGGTGGAACCCGGCGTGGCTCACCGGCCGGGTGCCGTGGGACCTGGCCCGGCGGGCGTGGCCGGGCTGGACAGCCCGGATCGAGGCAGAACTGGCCCTGGCCGGGAACCGGCAACCCGACGAGGCCCCGTCGGTCCAGGACCTGCTCGAGGCGGGCAACCGGGCGGCCCGGGACGGGGACCTGTCCGCGGCCGCGGCCGCTTTCCAGGAAGCGCTGGACCTGTATCCCGGCTACCCCCAGGCCCGGTTCAACCTGGGGGTGACCCTGCTCCGGGCCGGGGACCGGGACGGCGCCAGGCAAGCCCTGCGGGGGGTCCTGGAGCAGGACCCGTTCGGCCCGGCAGCCGACCGGGCGCGGGAACTGCTCTCCCGGGAACTGTGTGACGGGGAGGTGGACCGTGGCTGACGTCGGGTGGGCGAAACGGGCTGCAGCGGCGACGGCCGCGGCAGCCGGGGCCGCGGCCCTGGTCTTGGCCCTCACAGCCGGTCGGCCCCCCGAGCCCCCGGCACCGGCTGCGACAGGAACGGCTGCGCCGGACCGGACCGGCTTTCACGCCGAGGTGGTCCCGCTGCTTCCCGAGGGCGGGGACGGACCGTGCCTCAGGTGCCACCCGGCCGCAGCCCACCGCAGCCCGCCGAACCTACGCGCGTTCCTCAACCTGCACCGGCGGGCGCTGGACTGCGGGGTCTGCCACCTGGCCGGTCGCGGCCTGTCCGTGCGGCGGTTCCGGGACGGCCGCGCGGTCACGGCCGACACCCTGGCCGACGCGGCCGGCGGGCGGCTGTACGCCGCAGCCCGGGGCCCGGACGGCTGGCGCCCGGTGGACGCTCCGGGCGACGGGGCCCGTCTGGACGTGGACGGGCCGGCCTGCAGGTCGTGCCACCGCCGGGGCAGTCCGTTGCTGGCCCAGCCCGGCCTGTACGACCCGTACCGACGACGGTTGCTGGAAGACCTGTCCGTACTCCCCCGCCTTTCCGGAGCGACCCGGTGAGGACGATCGCGGCCGTGCTGGCGGTCGTGCTGGCCGGGATCGCGGCTGCGTCGGCCGCGCCGGTACGCCGGCCGGACCCGCCCGTAGCCGGGTTCCTGGAACCGTTCGGGTTCGCGCCCACCCCGGGCGGGGCCGTGGCCGTCCTGGAGGACCGCCGGCAGCGCGTCCTGTGGGCCACGGCCCGGGGCAGGACAACGCCCCTGGCCGGCCCGGCGCACCCCCGGGCCGTGGCTGCCGACCCGGGGGGCCGGGTGGTGGTCCTGGACAACCGGGGCGACGCGGGGTGGTGGCTCCTGTCGTTCCGGGACGGCCGGCCCGACGGGGAGGCCCGGTGCCAGGGCGACCAGACCCCGGCCGACCCGGTGGACGCGGCGTTCCGGGAAGGCATCGTCTGGGTGCTCGACCGGTCCCCGCCCCGGGTGTTCCTGTACGCCCCGGACGGCGCGAGCCTCGGCTGGGCCGCGCTCCCGGGCACGGTGCGCCAGCCGTTTTCGGTGGCACTCGGCCCGGCCGGGGAGGCGTTCGTGACCGACCCCCTGGGGCCGGCCGTGGTGGCCCTGAGCCCCACCGGCTCCGTGCTGGGCGAACTGGCCCTGGACGGCACCGGCGTCACGCGCCCCACGGGCGTCGCCGTGGACGACCGGGGAGGGGTGTGGGCGAGCGACGGCGTGACCGGGTGCGTGATCCGGCTGTCCCCGTCCCCTCCGCCTGGAGCCTCGTGCGGCCGCGGCGCGTTGCGCTTTCCCGACCCGCTCAGGCTCCGGTGGTCGGACGGGGGACTGTGGCTTCTCGAAGGGCGCACCGGCCGGGTGCGCCGGATCCACACGGAGGAACCATGAAGCGCTGGGAGTACGGACAGATCTTCGTGCCCAACCCGGAACCGTTCGGGGGGCTGCCCCGGGAGGGGCTCGACCTGACCCGGGCGCAGAAGGCCGGACAGGAGGGTTGGGAACTGGTGGGGTCGATCCCGTACACCACGCCCCAGGGGGAGGTGCGGGGCGCGTTCCTGATGTTCAAACGGGAGCTGGCAGACCCCCGATGACCCTGCTGTGGGTCGTGCTGCTCCTGGTGGCCGCGGGTCCGGCACCGGCCGCGGGCGGGACGGTCGGCGACCTGCCGTGCGTCCTGTGCCACCCGTCCCGGGACAAGGCCGTGTTCGAGCTGCTCAGCCGGGATCCGGCGGTGCTCCTGGGCAGCGAGTCGGCCCAGGCGTTCGTGTGCCTGTCGTGCCACAACGGCACTGCGGTGGACGACCGGGGCGTCCTGTACCGGGGGGCCCAGCACCCGTCCGGGATCCGGGTGGACCGGCCGGTTCCCGACCCGTTTCGCCGGTATCCCGGAAACCGGCTGGAGTGCGGCTCGTGCCACTCCCCCCACGGCCCGGACGGCCCGCCCGTGGCGTGGCTGCGCAAAGCCCCGGACGGGGACGAACCGTGCCGCTCGTGCCACGCTGACGCCCCCCGGGACGGCCACCTGGGCCGCACCCTTTCGGAGCGGGCAGCGCGCTCGGTGCGCGACCGCGGCGGGCGCACCGGCGCCGGGAGCACGGTGGTGTGCGCCACCTGCCACCGGGCCCACGGTGGAGCGGGAGCGGCCCTGCTCCTGGCCCCGTACGGCCCGGACCGGGACGACCTGTGCCGGCTGTGTCACGGCGCCCTCGAGGTCAAAGGCAGGCCTGCCGGAGACGGCCTGCCGTGCGCCGCGTGCCACCAGCCCCACACCGACACCCCGCTGATGGCGCTCCCTCGCGGGCCGTGCCGGTCGTGCCACCCGCAACCCCCGAATGGCACGGAACACCCCGCGGCGAGCCCCCTGTGCAACGACTGCCACAGCGTCCACCACCCGGTCAAACCCGAGGGGGACGCCCGGGGGCTGCTCCGGCTGCCGGCGATCGACGGCCTGCTGTGCGCCCCTTGCCACCCGGACGCGGGTGCGCCCCACGGGCCGGGGCTCCGGGCACCGGACGCCCCGGCCGACCTCCTGGCGACCCGGGGCATCCACCTCGGCGCCGGCGGCGCCGCGGACTGCACGGCATGCCACCGGGTCCACGGCGCCCGGAATCCCCCCTTGCTCGGCATGCCCGACGGGGTGCTGTGCCTGTACTGCCACCCCGACCAGAACCCGTTCGGCCCGGACGGCCCCCGGCCAGGGGTCCACCCGGTGGGCGTGCGCGCGGCTGGACAGCCGCCCATCACCTGTGCCACCTGCCACCGGGCCCACCGGGCCGATACGACCGTGCCGGCAGGGTGCAGCCGGTGCCACCCCGACCGGACCGGGGGCGAGGGCCACGGCGGCAAACCGGGGTGCGCCGCGTGCCACAAGGTCCACGGCCGCACGCCAGCTGCCGACCGGTGTGGGGGCTGCCACGCCGGGCTCGCGCCGGGCCATTCGGCCGCGCAGGTCCCCCCGGAGGCAGGGCTTCCCGGGTTCGGCCGGGACGGTGCGCCCTCACCCTGGGGTGCGGTGGGCTGCCCCACCTGCCACGATCCCCACCCGCCCCGGGGCCGGCAAGGCCCGGCCCTGCGGGCGTCCTCCCCGGGCGCGTTGTGCCTCGGGTGCCACCCGGAAAAGGAAGCCGTGCTCGGGTCCACCCACCGGCCCCGGGAGGGGGAAGACCCGTGCACGGGGTGCCACCCCCCCCACCCGGGCGCCCCCCCGCCGGACGGGGACGACCCGGCCTCGGCGCGGTGCGCGCAGTGCCACGGCAACGGCCGGCAAAGCCTTCCCGCCCACACCGCGGGCGGCCCCCCGCCCTGGAAGGGCCTGGACGACCGGCTCCCCCTGTTCGACCGGTTCGGGTCGCGCAACCCGTACGGGTTCATGGCGTGTCCCACGTGCCACGACGTGCACCAACCCGGCGGTTTCCGGCTGGAACCCCGGGATCCGCCGCGGCTGTGCCTGACCTGTCACGGCGACAAGGCGTCCCTGCTCGGCTCGGAGCACGACCCCCGGCAGCAGCAACGGGAGGCGCCGGTGTGCACCCGGTGTCACCCGATGCACGCTGACGGGGAGGGCCCCCGTCCGGGGAGCCTGGTCTGGAAGGACGCCACCGGAACCTGGAACGACCGCAAGTGCACCGGCTGCCACGAGGAGCGGGGCGGACCGGCCGACCACCCGGTGAACCGCTCCGTGCCGGAGACGATGCGGTCCGACGGTCTTCCCCTGTTCGATCCCCTGGGCGGCCCGTACGGCCGGGTGGTCGCGTGCGCCACGTGTCACGACGTCCACGGCACCTGGGGCGCGGACGGCGAGCTTCTGCCCGCGTTCCTGCGCCGGGCCCCGGAAGACGGGGCCCTGTGCACCGCGTGTCACACCGGCGCCGGTGCCGTGGCCGGAACGCCCCACGACCTGCGCGGGGCCGAGCCGGGAGACCTGGGGCCGTGCAGCCCGTGCCACGTGGCCCACGGGGCCACCCTGCCGTACGGCCTGTGGGGCCTGGAGCCGGCTCCTGGCCCGTACGTGCCCAACCGCCTGTGCCGGTCGTGCCACGACGGGCAGCACCGGGGACGCCCCCTCCTCCAGTACCACATGAAGGACGCCGACCCCTTGCGCACCCCCCGGGGAACCATTTACCTTCAGCGTCCGCTGCTGCTGACCGATGAGTTGGCCCTGAGGCGGGGGACGCCCCCGGTGATCCGGCTGTACCACCGGGACGGCACCGCGGGGACCGACGGCAACCTCCAGTGTGTCAGCTGTCACGATCCCCACCAGTGGAGCCCCCTGGGGCCGTTCCTGAAACCGGGTTTCGGGACGGTGGGGCCCAACGTGCCGACCCGGTTCCTCCGCCTGAAGACCACCGGAGACGCCGGGGCCAGCGTGTGTGCGACGTGCCACCCGGACGACGCCGTCCGGCGCTACCAGGAGTACCATCGCGTATGGTCCGACGTGGGCGCTCAGTTCCAGTGACCGGCCGTTTCCCCGGCCGGCGGTCCCGGTGCCGCCGTGCAGCCGCCGCAGCGCTGATGGCGCTCGCCACCCTGGCGGCCGGACCGGGCCGGGGTGCCGATCCGGTGCAACCGCCCGACGACGTGCTCCGGGCCGCGCAGAGCGCCGACGGCAACGCCCGGCGCAAGGCGGCCGAGGACCTGGGGAGCTACCCGTGTCCCCTGGCGGTGGAGCGGCTCGGCCGGATGTACCGCGCCGAGGAGGAAGACGCGTACGGGGTCAAGGCCGCGTGCGCCGACGCCCTGGGCCGCACGGCCCGGCCCGAGGCGGCGGCGCATCTGGCCGGGATGCTGCGCGATCCGGACTACTGGGTACGCAAGCGGGCCGCCCTGGCCCTGGGCAGCATACCCGGCTCCGAAGCGGCTGCAGCCCTGGCCGTAGCGGCCCGGGACCCGGACCCCCGGGTTCGGGCCGCTGCGGTGCGCGCCCTGGGCCGCCGGGGAAAAGACACCCCGGCCGTGCGCGCCGCCCTGGACGACCCGGACGACCGGGTGAAGGCCGAGGGGCTATCCGCCCTGGTGGCGGTGGGCGCGGCCGATGCCCCGGAGGTCCTGTCCGCCGCCCTCACCGCGGACGCGTGGCGCGTGCGCTTGCGGGCCGCCGCCCTCCTGGCCCGGGAGGGCGACCCGGCGGCCACCGGGGTACTGGCGGACGCGATCCGGTCCGGCGACCACGGCCACGCCGCCCTCCGGGAACTGTCCGCGTGCGGCCCGGGAGCGTTTCCGGCCCTGGCCGCCCTGTTCCGGGACCCGACCGTTCCAGGCCCGGAGCGCGGGCGCGTGCTGGACGCGGTCGCAGCCCTGCCCGGCGACGCTCCGGCCGACCTCCTCGTGGACGCGGCGTCGGACCCGGCGCTTCCCGCAGCCGTGCGCGTGCGCGCGGTGTCCGCCGTCTACGACCGGCGGGGCGAGCTGTCCGAGCCCCAGGTGGCCCGGACCGCCGGCCTGCTGGCCGATCCAGACCCGAACCTGGTCGGGGTGGCCCTCCAGGTGCTCTTGGACAGGGGCGGAGCGCCGTTCCTGGACCAGGTGGCGCCCCTGGCCAACCACCCCAACCCGGTGGTCCGCCACTTTGCCCTTCGCAACCTGGCCCGGTATGGTGGGCCCGAACACGAAGCCGCGTTCATCCGGGCGCTCTCCGACCCCAAAGGGGTGAACGTGCGCCTGGCCATGGAGACCCTGGAGCGCATCGGCACGGAAAGGGCGTTGCCGGCGCTGGCACCCCTGGCCCGGCAGCGCAAGTTCCGCCGGTATGCCACCGCTGCCATGGAAGCGATCGAAGCGAGGCGTTGAACTGCCGGGCTCGCGCAGCTGCGCGGGAGGATCCGGCCCTATCCATCCCGAGGAGGAGAACATGCGCGTACGGCACATCATGACCAGCCCCGTGATCACCGTGACCCCGGACACCCCGGTGCTGGAAGCCGCCAAGATGATGAAGGAGCGCAAGATCGAGCGGCTCCCGGTGGTGGCCGACGGACGGATCCAGGGGATCGTGACCAAGGACCGGGTCCTGCGGGCGTCCCCGTCCATGGCCACGAGCCTCAGCCTGCACGAGATCCACTACCTGTTCGCCAAGCTGACCGTGGCCGAGATCATGCAGCGGGACGTGGTGACCGTGGCCCCGGACACCACGGTGGAGAACGCGGTGCGGCTCGCCCAGGAGAAACGGGTGGGGTGCCTGCCGGTCGTCGAGGATGGCGAGGTGGTGGGCATCCTGACCACCAACGACTTCTTCTACCTCGTCTTGAACCCCCTGCTCGGGATCGGAGAGGCCGGGTCCCGGGTGAAGGTGAGCCACTGCTCGACCCCGGAGCTGATGATGAAGGCCCTGGAGTGCGTGGCCGAGTGCGGCCACCAGGTGCTCAACGCGGCCTACCTGCCGAGCCGCCGGGGCGAGGAGCGGGACCTGTTGCTCCACATCGACGCCGAGGACGCGTCGAAACTGGTGGGGTGCATGAAGGACAAGGGGCTCGAGGCCGAGGAACGCGAGCGCTAGACAGGATGCGGAAAAACCCCATCCGTGGGTTTTTCCGCGACGGCCTCTCGGGGGCGGCCCCGTGACTCGCCCCATCCATGGGGCTCGCCCGTTGGGCGTTTCTACGAAATGTCCGATTCCGCTTTCCTGCGGAATCGTCGAGGCCTTTCAAATCACTCGGTTTTTCAAGCCGAGTGATTTGGCGCCCCTTCCGTGGGGCGCCTAGCAGGTTGCTTTTTCCGCAACCTGCTAGGCCGGCGCCGACCGGGAGGCCGGGGGGCTTTTCCCCCGGCCTCCCCGGAGCGTCCGGGTCAGCCCTTTCTGACCGCCTTCTGGAACGCGGCCGCGTGCACCTCGCCGGCCACGTGCAGGGGGTTCGTGAGGAACACGTTGGGGTTGGCCTTGGCAAAGCAGAAGAACTGGGTCTCCAGGCCGATCCGGGGGACTGCGTCGGCCACCGGCAGGCCCACCACCCGCTCGGCCGCCCGCCAGGTGGCGCCGCACGGCGCGCCCCGCACCACCTCCACCCCGGCGACCCGGCCGTCCGCCACCGTCACCCGGAACTCGGGGGCTCCGAACGTCTCGGCGTACGCGCCCAGCTCGCCGATCCGCCCCAGGGTGCAGCAGGTCGTGGGCACGTGGCCCCGGGGCAGCTTGCGGCCCGACGCCACCACCGGCACCCCGGCCGCCTCGCACCGGTCCAGCAGGTAGCCGGTCAAGTCGGGGTGGTACAGGTGGTCGAGCACCAAGTCGGCGCCGGCCAGGAGTGCGTCCAGGTCCGCCGGGAACCGTTCGTGGGGCTCGTCCACGATCGGCGGCAGCGGGCCGTCCACGTCGAACACCGCCAGGTCCAGGTCGGGCCGCAGCTCGCGCACCGCCCGCACCTTCTCGGCCCCCAGGCCGTCCCTCTGGAACACCAGGATCCTCTGCATCTGCTTCCCCTCGCGCCGTGAGCACTGCGGTCCGGCCGCCCATCATAGGGGGTTGACACGGCCGGCGGCAACGGGCACAACCGCTCCACCGGTCCGAAACCGCCCGGGTGGTGGAACTGGCAGACACACGGGACTTAAAATCCCGAGGACCTCGGTCCGTGCGGGTTCGAGCCCCGCCCCGGGCACCAACCACACCCCGGACGAGGACCCAGGCGCCGGAGGCTGGGTCCTCGTCCTTCTTCCCGGGGACGCGCTGCGGGCTTCGCCGGTCAGCCCCCCCGGTTCGCCTTTCCAGCCGGTCCGGCGACCCGGCCCACCAGAGCATCCAGGCGGGGCGCGTGGGAGCCCCGCCAGAACACCCGCCCGCACCGATCACACCGCCGGAACTGGTGGTAGTACCGCCGGGTCTTGGGCTCGAGGCAGTGGACGACCTCAGTCTTGGGAACGTCCCGGAGCATGCCGTTGCACGCGAGGCACCGGGAGAACGGCCGCAGGCGGCCGCGCAGGCCGTACCGATCGAGGACCTCCCCGGCCTGGGTCTCGGGGTCGTCGCTGCGCACGCAGTAGCCGTGGACGACCCGCTTGCGGTGGAGGAGCCGGCGGTCCCGGGTCAGCACGACCCGGCCCTCGGCCTCGGCCGTGCGGGCGATGGCCGGGTCGTCCAGGGCCGGGTCGTACGCCGCGTCCAGCCCCAACAACCGCAGCAATCGGGCCAGCTTGCCCAGGTGAACGTCCAGGAGGAACGCGGGGGGGTCTAGCGGACGGGGGCGCACGCAGGCGTCCGGCGGCAGGTCGAGCCGGCGGAACGGCGGGTAAACGGCCACCCGGTCCCCGTGGCCCAGGTGGTACCCGAACCCGACTGGAACGCCGTTGGCCACGACCACCTCCACCTCGGTGTGGGGCACGTGCTGGGCCTCGATCGCGTCCTTGACCGACGGGCTTCCCCGGAAACGGTACCGGCGTGGCCGCTGGCGGTCTGAGGCCGGCAGGAAGTCGCCCAGATCCCCGTAGAACCGGAACTCCGCCGTGAGCACCGGGCCCGCGGTCACGCCCCGCCCCTGGTCCACGCGGCGTGGGGGGTGACGGCCCGCCGGACCACCGCCAGGAACCGGCTGTGCCGCGGGGACGACAGGTCCCGGTGCCGGAGCACCCACACCTTGACCGCGTCGGTGGCCACCGCGGAAACGACCGAGTACGCCCAGATCAGGCCGATGTCGGGCCACGTGATCGGGGTCACCAGGCCGAACCCGTAGGCAGCCACCAGGGTGGCCAGGCACTTGGTCACCACCGCCGACCAGATCATGGCCGGAGCGGGGTACGGTTTCTCCCAGAAGTGTCCGCGGGTCCGGGCCACGAACAGCACCAGGTGGCCGGCGACGGCCATCTTGAGGAACACGTAGGTCTGGATCTGGGGCACGCTCAGGTGCAGCCAGTCCCGCGCGAGGAGCAGCATCCCGAAGCTCCCGGCCACCCCCACCGCGCCCATGGCCGTGGCCACCGTGATCACCCGGCGCATGTCCCATCGGACCGGCTCGGGGTCGAGCCGGGTGTTGTCGTACGCGATCGTCATGATCGGGACGTCGTTGAGGAACGCGAGCAGGATGATCATGATCGCGTTGATCGGGTAGAAGTTGAAAAACACCATCGCCAGGACCACGAAGAACATGATCCGGATCGTCTCGGTGATCCGGTACACGGCGTAGCTGTTCATGCGCTCGAAGATCCGGCGGGCCTCTTCCACGGCGCGCAGGATCACCGACAGGCCGGGCGCGGTGAGCACCAGATCGGCCGCCGCCCGGGCCGCGTCGGTGGCGCCGGCCACGGCCACCCCCACGTCGGCCTGCTTCAGGGCGGGCGCGTCGTTCACCCCATCCCCGGTCATGCCCACGATGTGCCCCCGGTCCTGGAGGGCCTGGACGATCGCGAACTTGTGCTCGGGGAACACCTCGGCGAACCCTTCGGCCGCCTCCACCGCACCGGGGTCGCCGGCAGCGTCCGCGGACCGGACGTCGCCGCCCAGCCCCAGTTGCCGGGCCGTCTGGCGGGCGATCGCCAGGTTGTCTCCGGTGATCATCTTGACCCGGATCCTGTGGCGGGACGCGTCCCGGATCGTGTCGGCCGCGTCGGCCCTGGGCGGATCGAACAGGGGCACCAGCCCCTGGAACCGCCACGCGCCGTCCTCCCCGGCCACGGCCACGGCCAGGGTCCGGTACCCGTCGGCCGCGAACCGGTCGATGGTCTCCCGGGCCCGGGCCTCCAGGTCCGGGTCCGGCTCGCACAGGGCCAGGACCACCTGGGGCGCTCCCTTGGTGACCGCGACCAGGGCGCCGTCCGGGGCCTTCACCCGGGCCTCGGTGCGCTTGCCCACCGGGTCGAACGGCACGAACGATCGGCGCTCGTACCCCTTCACCGCGTCCGCCCCCCCCGCGGCCCGGATCACGGCGGTGTCGATCGGGTCGGCGTCCTCCTCCCGGGACGCCAGGGCCGCCCACCGGAGCAGGTCCCCGGGCCCGGGCGCGCCCAGGGGCGCCGGGTCGCCCACGGTCAGCCGGTTCTCGGTGAGGGTGCCGGTCTTGTCCGAGCACAGCACGTCCATCCCGGCCATCTCCTCGATCGCCTCCAGCCGGGACACGATCGCCTTGAGCTTCGAGAGCTTCAGGGCGCCCACCGCCAGGGTGACCGACAGCACGGCCGGCATGGCCACGGGCACCGACGCCACGGCCAGGATCAGGGCGAACTGGAGCAGGGTCAGCCAGTGCTCACCCCGGCCCAGTTGCACCAGCACCAGCACGGTCACCAGGGCCACGCACAGGTAGATCAGGTAGTCCCCGATCTCGAGCACCGCCCGCTGGAAGTGGGACGGCTTGCCGGCCTCGGACACGAGCCGGGCGGTACGGCCGAAGAACGTCCTGGCCCCGGTGGCCGTGACCACCCCGGCCATCTCCCCCTGCTTGACCACCGACCCGGAAAAGGCGTCGTCCCCGGGGCCTCTGGCCACGGGCATGGACTCGCCGGTCAGGGCCGACTGGTCCACGGTCAGGTACCCGTCCCCGAACAGGACCACGTCGGCCGGCACCACGTCCCCCAGGCGCACCCGGATCACGTCCCCGGGGACGACCCGGGTGGCGTCCACCTCCTGCCACCGGCCGTCCCTGCGCACCCGGGCGCGCAGGGCCAGCTTGCTCCGGAGAGCCTCGATCGCGCTGCCCGCCTTGTGCTCCTGCCAGAACCCCACCACGGCGTTGAATACCAGAAGCGCCGTGATGATGCCCGCGTCCGTCCAATGCCCCACGGCCATCGACAGGAGGTCGGCAATCTCGATCATCCACGGGATCGGCCCCCAGAAGTACCCGAGAAACGCCAGCCACGGGCTGCGACGGGTCTCGACGATCGCGTTGGGGCCGTACCGGGCCAGGCGGGACTCGGCCTCGGACGACGACAGGCCGTCGGGGCCGGCGCCGACCTGGCCGAACACCTCGGCCAGGCGGGTGGCAGGATCAGAGGGGTTCGGATCCGGTTCGGGTCGCACGGTCGCACCTCCTGTTCAGGACGGGAGCTGAACGTAAGTTCGACCGCACCAAAAGTCCAGGAAAAGAGCGGGGAAATCCCGGGGGCCTACGCGCCAGGGGCCGGCGCCCGGTGGAAGAACACCGAAAGGCCGGCGTCCCGGAACGCCTTGAACCGCTCTCGCGCAGGGCCCACCCGGTCGGGTACGTCCACCGGGGCCAGGTCGATCGCCCGGGGAAACCCGGCCAGCTCGTCCGGCCCGGCCGGCCGGGCCAGGGCCAGGCACGTGGCCCGGTTGGGGTTCCCGGCCCGCCAGCCCACCGCGACCGGGTCGTCCACCCCCTCCCCCCCCTGCCACAGGACGTGGGGGACGAACGCGTCGTCCCGGAACGTCCACAACAGCTCGTCCAGGCGCCGGGCTTCAGCCTCGGAGTCCGTCCACAGGTACACCCGCTCGCCCGCGTCCCACGCCCG
>JAJRUI010000045.1 GCA_024277875.1 Deferrisomatales bacterium | reverse complement strand
GGGCCGGCCGCGGTCAGTACACCAGGCCGGTGCGGCTGCGCACCGCGTCCAGGATCGGCGCGGCCGCGGCCCGGGCCTTGGTCGCGCCGGCCCGCAGGATGTCCCGCACGTCGTCCGGGTGGTCCTGGAACCACTGGTACCGGTCCCGGTGGGGCCCGAAGAACGTCCAGATCCGTTCCACCAGCTCCTTTTTCACGTCCGAGTACTTCATGCCCGGGGCCAGGTAGCGCTCCCGCAGGGCGGCCAGCTCGTCCGGGGTGGTGAACAGGCGGTACAGGGCGAACAGGTTGCACCGGTCCGGGTCCTTGGGCTCCTCGATCGGGGTGGCGTCGGTCACGATCGACATCACCGCCTTCTTGAGCATCTTTTTCGTCGTGAAGATATCGATGGTGTTTCCGTAGGACTTGGACATCTTCTGGCCGTCGGTGCCCGGGATCACGGCCAGGTCCTCGTCGATCTCGGGCTCGGGCACCACCAGCACGTCCCCGTACAGGTGGTTGAACTTCACGGCCAGGTCCCGGGTCACCTCCAGGTACTGCTTCTGGTCCTTGCCCACGGGCACCACGTGGGCGCCGTACAGCAGGATGTCCGCGGCCATCAGCACCGGGTACGCGAACAGGCCGTGGTTGGGCTGGATCCCCTTGGCCACCTTGTCCTTGTACGAGTGGCACCGCTCCAGCAGGCCCATCGGCGCGATCGTCGAGAGCACCCAGGTCAGCTCCTGCACCTCGGGCACGTCCGACTGGACCCAGAACGTGGCCTTGTCCGGGTCGAGGCCCAGGGCCAGGAACGCGGCCGCCACGTCGAACGTGCCCCTGGCCAGGGCCCCGCCGTCCTCCAGGGACGTCATCGCGTGGTAGTTGGCGATGAACGCGAACAGGTCGGCCTGTTCCTGGTAGCGGACCATCTGGCGCATCATCCCGAAGTAGTTGCCGATGTGGGGCGCCCCGGAGGGCTGGATGCCCGAAAGGACCCGTTTCATGCGCGGTCTCCTCCTGCGCCCGGCCGGGGGGGGCGGGGCGCGGCCTGTTTGTCGGACGAAAAAGAGCCGCGGTTCCCTTGGGGGGACCCCGCGGCCCGGTCGCCCCGGCCGCGGACCCGAGCCCGCAGCCGGCGTCTTCGCTTCCACGTCACGCCGTCCGGGCCCCTCCGTGCGGGGTCCGCCACCACCAGCCGGCGCAAGCGGAAGTCGTGGAAGCCTGTGTATGCGTCGTCATGGGCCCGACCGTATACCGGGAACCGCCGGTCCGTGTCAACCGGTGCCGGGACCGGCCAGGCGCGCTTCCAGGCCGGCCACCCGTTCGGCGAGCGGCCCGGCCGGGGCCAGGCGGGGGGCCCACGCGTCCAGGTTGGCCCGGAGGTTCGCCACCAGCACCCGGGCGCCCTCGCGGGCGAGCCCGGCAGCCGCCGTCACGTCGGGACGGGCCGGAGCCGGGACCCGCGGGCCGAGCCCCGCCAGGTCGTCCAGGAGGGCGACGGCTGCTTCGGCCTGGGCCAGCCCCTGGCCGAGGAACGCCCGGGCCGCGGCCCCGCCCCGCCTGGCCGCCGGCCCGTACCCCCGGGCGTCGTCGCCGGCGGCGCGCAAGAACCGGTCGGCCCGCTCCCGGTGGCGGTCCGGGTCGTGGTCGCCGGCCAGCCGGGCGAGCTTGGCGGCCAGGGCGGCCGCGCCTGCCAGGGTGACCAGGGCGAGGGCGCCCCCGGCCGGGGTGGGGGAGGAGCCGGCAAGGGCAGCGATCCAGTCGCCCAGCGGTCTGTCCGTGTCGGTCTGGGGCAAGGCTTTTCTCCACGGCGCAACGCCGGGACCGGCCGGGCCGGTGCCGGACCACGCGTCACCCGGGCCGGGTTGCGCAACTAGAGACCCCGCCCCGGGACCTGCTTATCAGTACCCCTGACCGGCGACCTCTGCAAGCGGGGACCACGAACCCGGTCGCGACAACCCCCTGGGGGCCCCACCTGGAGGGAGGACTTCGGGAGCGGCCGGGTTGGAGTCTTCTTCAGGATCTGGCGACATGGGCTTGACCCGGCATCGTGGACCCCTGGACACTGGGTTGGAAGGATGTGCCCGGTGTTCATGATGCCGAAGACGGGAGCAGCGTGTCCCGCGGAATACAAGGCCAGAATCGTGGAGTTGGTGCGGGCAGGATCCCTCCGTCCGCGTGCCCAGGGGACGATTCCGCCCGGCATCAGAGGCCCCCGGGCGCCCCGGGCAACGGGCCACGTTCGCGGCTCGTGCCACGACAGATTGGGACGAGATGGGTTTCCCTTTGATGCCTAGCCCGGGATCCAACTCGGGGAGCCGGTGGCGACGGCTCCTCTTACCAAGACCTGCAATTGTATGGCCAGGGTGCGGGGTGGGCGCCTGGTTCCGGCCGGGCGCGAGTGCGGCACCCGATCGCCGCGCCTTGCGATGCCGCTGTTTGCCGGTTGGTCCGGGCCTCGACAGCGGAACCCTTGGCGTCCGGAGACGATCCGGACGTTTGAACGGCGCGGCGAGTCACAGGGCCGTCCCCGAGAGGCCGTCGCTGAAAAACCCACGGATGGGCTTTTTCAGCATCCTGTTAGGGGCGCTCGTCGCGTCCGTGGTCGCGTCCGGGTGCTCAGGGGCGTTCTTTTATCCGAAAACCGGTCTCGAACCGGTTTCGTTGCCCCCGGACGTCCGGAAGACCGACCTCTGGCTCGACCGGCCCGGCGAGCCCCGGCTCCACGGGTGGCAGCTCGAGCCGGCGGACCGGCCGATCCGGGGCACGGTGGTGTTCTTCCACGGCAACGCGGACAATCTGGCCGGCCACCGGGGCCCGATGGTGTGGCTCGCCCGGGAGGGGTACCGGGTGGTGGCGTTCGACTACCGCGGGTACGGCCGGTCCGGGGGCAGCCCCACAATCGAGGGGGTCCACCGGGACGGGGACGACGGGCTCGCCTGGGCACTGGACGCTTGGGGCGGCGGCCCCCTGTGGGTGCTCGGCCAGTCCCTGGGCGCGGCCGTGGCGATCCACGCGGTGGCGGTCTCCCCGGCCAAGGACCGCATCGGGCTCCTGGTGGCGGACAGCGGGTTCGCCGGGTACCGCCGGATCGTTCGGGACAAGGTGGCGGCCACTGTGGTGCTGTGGCCGTTCCAGGCGCCCCTGGCGTGGGGGGTGGACGACCGGTTCAGCCCCGAGAGGTGGATATCCCGGGTGCGGCCCGTTCCGGTCCTGATCCTCCACGGTACCCGGGACCGGGTGGTGCCGGTGTCCCACGCCCGCCGGCTGTACGAGCTGGCGCTGGAGCCCAAGGGCCTGTGGCTCGTGGCCGGCGCCGGCCACCTCGGCGCCCTGGCTGACCCGGACCTCCGGAGCCGGTTGCTCGGCTGGCTCGACGAAAACCTGGGGCCTTGACGCGGGTAGACGGCGTGTTACAGTCGGTCCGTCCGTAATCTTTTCACCCCATCAGAATGGGAGGGAGTACCATGAAGAAGCTCGCAGTTGTGCTCGCCGTCGCCCTTTTCGCTGCTCCGGCCGCTTGGGCCGGCAACGCCAAGGACAACACCGGCTGCGGCCTGGGCACCATGTTGTTCGGGGACCAGGCCGACGACTCGATCGTGCTCCAGTCCCTGGCGGTCACCACCAACGGGACGTCCGCGAACCAGACGTTCGGCATCACCTCGGGGACGTCCGAGTGCGAGAAGCCGTCCAAGATCGCGAGCACCGAGCGGATGAACGAGTACGTGCTGGCCAACCTGGACAACCTGGCCAAGGACATCGCCCGGGGCGGCGGAGAGACCATCGATGGGTTGGCCGATCTGATGGGGATCCCGGCTGGGGATCGCGCCGCGTTCGTGGGCCGGCTCCAGGCCGGGTTCGACCGGATTTTCCCCAACCCGGACGTGGACTACGCGTACGTGGTGGACGCCATCGTCGAGGTGAGTGCCGGCGGTTGATCGCGTTCGCACTGGCATCCGTTTTTCGAGAGGGTGCGCGGCCGAAGGCCGCGCGCCCTTTCTTGTTGCTCGCGTTCGGCCTCCTGGCAGGCTTCGCCCCTCCTGGGAACGCCCCGGCCGAGGCCGGCCCTGACCTGGCCACGGACTGCGGGCCGGTACGGCAGCGGGCCCGGGACCTGGAACTCGCTTCCGACCCGTACTGGGCGACCCTGCTCCACCACCGGGCGGGCTGGTTCGGGCAGCGGGGCCTGGTGGACGACCCCGGGTTCTACCTGTCTCCCGACGGGAAGTACGACCTTGCGGCCGAACTGGACGCCACGGTGAGCGCCCTGTGCCGGGGCGCGCCAGAGGCGGCGTGCCGGTTCCCGGCCCGGGCCGCGTGGCTCCGGGAGCGGCTGCCCGATGCCGGCTTTCCCGCGGTGGCGTGCCCGGACCTGGACGCCGCCCTCGACCGGATCGATCCCCACGGCGCGACCCTGGTGTTCCCGGCAGCCCATCCCAACGGCCCGGCGTCCATGTTCGGCCACACCCTGGTCCGGATCGACCCGGCCGGCGACGCGCCCCTCCTGGGGTACGGCGTGAACTTCGCGGCCCAGACCGACCCGGACGACCTGGCGGTGACGTACGTGGTCAAGGGGCTGTTCGGCGGGTACCCCGGGTACTACGGGATCCTGCCGTACTACGACAAGGTGGAGGAGTACAGCGACATCGAACAGCGGGACCTGTGGGAGTACCGGCTCGACCTCACCCCGGCCGAGGCCCGGCGCCTCACGCTGCACGCGTGGGAACTCAAGGACACCTGGTCCCGATACTACTACTTCGACGAGAACTGCTCGTACAACGTGCTGTTCCTCCTGGAGGCCGCCCGCCCCGGCGTGCGCCTGACCGACGCGTACCCCCTGTGGGTGTCGCCCCCGGACACCGTGTTCCAGGTGTGGGACGCGGGCCTGGTGGACCGGGTGGTGTTCCGGCCGTCCCTGGCCCGGAAGATCCGGCACCGGGGCCGGGCGCTGGACGACGGGCAGGCGGCCCTGGCGCGCCGGATGGCCGCCGGCGAGGCGCCCCCTTCCGCTGCGGACGCGGTAGCCGACCCCCGGGCGCGGGCCGCCGCCCTGGATGTGGCCGCGGACCTGGTGCAGGTGGCCTACGTGGGCAAGGCGTTGGACGAGGCCACGTACCGGCGCCGGTTCCTGTCGCTCCTGGCCGCGCGCAGCCGGGTGCGGGGGGGAGACGACCCGGACCCGGTGCCCGAACCCGAACCGCCCCACCGGGGCCACCGCACCGCCCGGGCCGGGCTCGCGGCCGGGTCGGACCGGCGGGGCGGGTTCGCAGACCTCTCGTTCCGGCCGGCCCACCACGGCCTGCGGGACCCGGACGCCGGGTACGTACCCGGCTCCGAGATCGCGTTCGCCGACTTCACGGCGCGCGTGCACCCGGAGGAGGGCGCGGTGGCGATCGAGCGCGCCGACCTGCTGCGGATCGCGTCCCTGAGCCCCCGTGATCGGTTCTTCCGGCCCACGTCCTGGGGGGTGCGGTTCGGGAGCGAGCGCCGGCCCGGTCCGGCCGGCGGCCGGGACCTGGTGGCCCTGGGGTCGGGCCTGGTCGGGCTCACCGGGGGCGACGAGGACGGAACCCTCGGGTACGCCGCCGTGTACGGGGAGGCGGCTGCCGCGCCGGCCCTGCGCCGGGGCGTGGACGTGGGCCTGGGCGGGCTCCTGGGCGGCCAGGCCGTGCTGGCCCGGGGGTGGAAGGTGGGCGGCCAGGTGCGCGGGTACGGGTACCTGTGGACCGGGGGGCCGCCCCCGGTTGCGGTTTCCGCGTGGCAGACGGTGCGGGTGACCGGGCAGTCCGCGGTGGAGCTGTCGGTGCGGCGGTAGCGGTGGGTCCGGGGCTACGAGACCGAGTGGCGCGCCGCGTGGCACCTGTACTTCTGACCGGGCGTCACGCCCCTGCCCAGCCCAGGGACCGCTGCACGGCCGCGTTCCACCGCCGGTACCCCTGTTCCCGCTCGTCCGGGGTGCTGCGGGGCTGCCAGGTGCGGTCCTCGGACCACAGGGCCGAGATCTCGTCTGTGCCGGCCCAGAACCCCACGCCCAGCCCGGCTGCGAACGCCGCGCCCAGTGCCGTGGTCTCGGTGACCCGGGGCCGGGTCACGGGGGCTCCCAGCACGTCGGCCTGGAGCTGCATGAGCAGGTCGTTGACCACCATGCCGCCGTCCACCCGGAGACCCCGCAGGGGCACCCCGGCGTCCGCGGCCATCGCCTCGATCACCTCCCGGGTCTGGTAGGCCACCGCCTCCAGGGCGGCCCGGGCCAGGTGCCGCCGGTCGGTGAACCGGGTGAGGCCCACGATGGCTCCCCGGGCGTCGCTCCGCCACCGGGGCGCGAACAGGCCCGAGAACGCGGGCACGAACACCACCCCGCCCGTGTCCTCGACCCCGGCGGCCAGGTCTTCGATCTCCGCCGCCGTCCGGAGCACGCCCAGGTTGTCCCGGAGCCACTGGATCACGGCGCCGGCCACGGCCACCGACCCTTCCAGGGCGTACGCCGTGGGCCCGTCGCCGAACCGGTAGCACGGGGTGGTGAGCAGGCCGTGGCGGGACCGCACGATCCGGTCGCCGGTGTGCAGGAGCAGGAAGCACCCGGTGCCGTAGGTGTTCTTGGCGTCCCCGGGGGAGAAGCACGACTGGCCCACGGCCGCGGCCTGCTGGTCGCCCAGGACGCCGGTGATCGGAACCCGGGCGCCGAACGGGCCGCCGGCCGCGGTGAGCCCGAACCCGTCGGGGTGGCTCGAGGGCAGGATCTCGGGCAGCATCGCCCGGGGGACCCCCACCGCGTCCAGCAGGCCGCCGTCCCACGCCCCGGTCTCCAGGTCCGCCAGCAGGGTGCGGGACGCGTTGGTCACGTCGGTCGCGTGGCGGCCGCCATCCGGCCCGCCGGTCAGGTTCCACACGAGCCACGCGTCCACCGTGCCGAACAGCACGTCGCCCCGGCCGGCCGCGTCCCGCAGGCCGTCCACCGCGTCCAGGAGCCACCGGAGCTTGGGGCCGGAGAAGTAGGTGGCCAGGGGCAGCCCGGTCTTGCCCCGGAACCGGTCCGGGCCGGCGGCCCCGGCCAGTTCCCGGCACAGGGCGTCGGTGCGGGTGTCCTGCCACACGATCGCGTTGTGCACCGGCCGGCCGGTGCGCCGGTCCCACACCACCGTGGTCTCCCGCTGGTTGGTGATTCCCACGGCCGCCAGGTCCGTGCCCGGGATGCCGGCGCGGGCCAGTGCCCCGGCCGCCACCCGCCGCGTGTTCTCCAGGATCTCGACCGGATCGTGTTCCACCCAGCCGGGGCGGGGGAACAGCTGGCGGTGCTCCACCTGGGCATGGCCGGCGCACCGGCCCTCCCGGTCGAACACCAGGCACCGGGTGCTGGTGGTTCCCTGGTCGATGGCAGCCACGTACCGGCCCATCGCGATACTCCTTTTCGGCGCCCGGTCGCGGTCGGGACGCCTGCGCCGGTCAGCTGGGGGGCGTGGCGGCCTGGGGCTCGGCGCCCGGAAACAGGACCTGGTCGATCTGGTCGCCGGTGAGTTCCTCGCGCTCGAGCAGGGCGGTGGCCAGGCGGTCCAGGCCGTCCCGGTGGCGGCGGACCAAGTCGAGGGCGCGCTGTTCGCACTCGCGCACGATCGTCTCGATCTCCTGGTCGATGATCCACGCCATGTCCTCGGAGTAGGTCTTCTCCTGGGCGAGTTTCTTGCCGAGGAACACGTGCTCCTCGCCCCGGCTGAACGTGACCGGGCCCACCTTGTCGCTCATCCCCCACTGGCACACCATCTTCTCGGCGAGATCGGTGGACTGTTTCAGGTCGTTCTGGGCGCCGGTGGACAGGTCGTCGAACACCACCAGTTCGGCGGCCCGGCCGCCCATGTTCACCACGAGTTTCCCCATCAGGTACCGCTTGGGGTAGTAGTGCCGGTCGGCCTCGGGCATGATCTGGGTCACGCCCAGGGCGTGACCCCGGGGGATGATCGTGACCTTGTGGATCGGGTCCATGCCCGGGGTGAGTCGGGCCACCAGGGTGTGGCCGGCCTCGTGGTACGCGGTGATCCTGCGCTCGCGCTCGTCGGTCAGGGGCGGGCGTTCCACGCCCATCAGGATCTTGTCCTTGGCCAGTTCAAAGTGGGCCATGGTCACCGAGCCGGCGTTCTCCCGGGCCGCGAACAGGGCGGCCTCGTTGCACAGGTTCTCCAGGTCGGCCCCGCTCATGCCGGGGGACGAGCGGGCGATGGTGCGCAGGTCCACGTCGTCGGCCAGGGGGAGGTCCCGGGTGTGCACCCCCAGGATCGCCTCGCGTTCTTCCAGGTTAGGCAGGTCGATCACCACGTGACGGTCGAAACGGCCGGGCCGGAGCAGGGCCGGGTCGAGCACGTCGGGCCGGTTGGTGGCGGCCACCACGATCACCCGTTCGTGGCCCTCGAACCCGTCCATCTCCCCCAGCAGCTGGTTCAGGGTCTGCTCGCGCTCGTCGTGGCCGCCGCCGAGCCCGGCGCCCCGGGACCGGCCCACCGCGTCGATCTCGTCGATGAACACGATGCTCGGCCCCTTTTCCCGGGCCTTCTGGAACAGGTCCCGCACCCGGGCCGCGCCGACCCCCACGAACATCTCGATGAACTCCGACGCGCTGGTCGAGAAGAACGGGACGCCGGCCTCCCCGGCCACGGCCCGGGCCAAGAGGGTCTTGCCCGTGCCGGGCGGGCCCATGAGCAGGACCCCCTTGGGCACCTTGCCTCCCAGCCGCTGGTACTTGTCCGGCTCGCGCAGAAAGTCCACGATCTCCAGCAACTCCCGCTTGGGGTTCTCCAGGCCGGCCACGTCTGCGAACGTGACCTGGGGCACCGACGCGTCGTACACCCGGGCCTTGACCTGGCCGAAGCTGCCGAACGGTCCCGTTTTCGGGTTCTGGGCCCGCCGGATCGTCCACACCCAGAACCCGAGGAGCAGCAGCCACGGCAGGGTGTTGGCGAGCAGCGTCCACCCGAACGACGCCCCCTCCTTGCGGCGGACCTCCACCTCCACCTGCTTGGACTCGAGCAGGGGCAGCAGGCCCGGGTCGTTCATGGGAGGCAGTTCGGTCCGGACGGTATCGGTCTTGCGGGGCGAGCCGGGGACCGGGACCTTCCGGAACAGGGTCGCGACCGCCTCCCCGTCGGTCAGCACTGCCTTGCGCACGTTGTTGGCCTCGACCTGGGCCTTGAACGCGGTGTAGGACACGGTGGGCACCGGCCCGCCCGTGCGGGGGCCCTGGTTCTGGAACAGCAGGCTGAACAGGAGAAGGGCGAGCAGAAGGCCCACCGCCTTCTGCCAGGGGAACCGCTCCATGGGGATCCTTTCCGTGCGAGGTGTCCCCGTACCCTAGCGAAACCCGCCGGGCAGGTCAAACGGCAGCGGCTGAAAACCCTTGCCTAGCAGGGGGTTGCAGACGGGTACCCCGTTGACCGCTCGGAGGTCATCGAGTACAGTAGCGGTTTCCCCGGCCGCCACCCCGAACCGCCCGAGACGCCCCCGATGTTCATCGACGACCGCAGTTTCCACCGGATCCAGCGCCTTCCCCCGTACGTGTTCAAGGAGGTGGACGACCTCAAGATGCAGGCCCGGCGCCGGGGCGAGGACATCGTCGACCTGGGGATGGGCAACCCCGACCGGCCCACCCCGGACCCGGTCGTGCAAAAGCTGGTGGAAGCGGTGGCCAAGCCCAAGAACCACCGGTACAGCGTGTCCAGGGGCATCCACAAGCTCCGGCGGGGGATCACCCGGTGGTACGAGGAGCGGTTCGGGGTGTCCCTGGACCCCGAGACCGAGGCGTGCGCCGTGATGGGCGCCAAGGAGGGGTTGAGCCACCTGGTGATGGCCACCCTGGCACCCGGGGACGTGGCGTTCGTGCCCAACCCGACCTACCCGATTCACTCGTACTCGGTGATCCTGTCGGACGGCGACCTGCGCACGATCCCCCTGGGGGCGGGCGGCGACGAGTTCATCGAACGGCTCGAGCAGGCGGTCAAGACGGTGTGGCCCCGGCCCAAGCTGGTGATCCTCAACTTCCCCCACAACCCCACGACCGGGGTGGTGGACCTGGGGTTCTTCGAGCGGATGGTCGCGTTCTGCCGGGAGTACCGGATCATGTTGATCCATGACCTGGCCTACGCGGACATCTGCTTCGACGGGTACCGGGCGCCGAGCGTGCTCCAGGTGCCCGGGGCCAAGGAACTGGCCGTGGAGTTCGTGAGCCTGTCCAAGGGGTACAACATGGCGGGCTGGCGCGTCGGGTTCTGCGTGGGCAACCCCCAGATGGTGAACGCCCTCGTGCGGATCAAGTCGTACCTGGACTACGGCATGTTCCAGCCGATCCAGATCGCGGCGATCATCGCCCTGGAGCACGCCGACGAGATCACCCGGGAGGTGTCCCGGGTGTACCAGCGCCGGCGGGACAAGCTGGTGAATGGCCTGAACCGGGCCGGGTGGCCCCTGGAAAGGCCCCGGGCCACCATGTACGCGTGGGCGCCGATCCCGGAGCCGTTCCAGCACCTGGGGAGCCTGGAGTTCGCCAAGCTCGTGCTCAAGGAGGCCAAGGTGGCCGTGAGCCCGGGGGTCGGGTTCGGCCAGTTCGGGGACGACCACGTGCGGTTCGCCCTGGTGGAGAACGAACACCGGATCCTCCAGGCCGTACACGGGATCCGGGACATGATGCGCCGGTGCGCCGGCTGACGACGAGGGAGATTCCGATGGACGAGATCGGTGTTGGCGTGATCGGGATGGGCACGGTGGGCACCGGGGTGGTGCAGGTGCTCCTGGAGAACAGCGACGAGATCGCCCGGCGCCTGGGCGCCCGGCTGCGCCTGGTGGCCGTGGCCGACAAGGACGTGACCACGGACCGCGGGGTGGACCTGCCGGAAGGCGTGCTCACCGACGACGTGGGCCGGGTGCTCGACGACCCGGACGTCCACGTGGTGGTCGAGACGATCGGCGGGTACGAGCCGGCCAAGAGCTTCATCCTGCGCGCGTTCGCGAACGGCAAGCGGGTGGTGACCGCGAACAAGGCGCTCCTGGCAGTGCACGGCGACGAGGTGTTTGCCGCGGCCCACGAGGCCGGGGTGGACCTGGGGTTCGAGGCTGCGGTGGGCGGGGGCATCCCGATCCTGCGGGCGGTGCGCGAGGGCATGGCGGCCAACCGGGTGCGCAGGGTGTACGGCATCCTGAACGGCACGACCAACTTCATCCTCACCGAGATGAAGGAGCGGGGCGAGGCGTTCGACCGGGTGCTCCGGGAGGCCCAGCGCCTGGGCTACGCCGAGGCCGACCCGACCTTTGACGTGGAGGGGGTCGACGCGGCCCACAAGCTCGCGCTCCTGGCCACCATGGCGTTCGGCGCCCGGGTGCCGTTCGAGGGGGTGTTCACCGAGGGCATCCGGGACATCACCCCCCAGGACATCCAGTACGCGGCCGACTTCGGGTACGACGTGAAGCTCCTGGCCGTGGGCAAGAGCGAAGGCGGCCGGATCGAGGTTCGGGTGCACCCGACCCTGATCCCCGACGACCACCTGCTGGCCAACGTGCGCGGGGTGTACAACGCGGTGTACGTGGACGCCGACTTCCTGGGGCCGACCCTGTACTACGGGCAGGGCGCGGGCCGCCGGGCCACGGCCAGCGCCGTGGCCGGGGACGTGATCGAACTGGCCCGGGACGTCGCGGCCGGCCGGTCCGGCCGGGTGCCCCCCCGGGCGTTCTTGGAGGACGAACTGGCCCAGGCCGACCTCAAGCTGATCGACGACGTGGTGTGCCAGTACTACCTGCGGTTCACGGCCCTGGACAAGCCCGGGGTGCTGTCCCGGATCTCCGGGGTGCTGGGCGAGTCCCACATCTCGATCGAGAGCGTGGTCCAGATGGGCCGGGACGCGGGCCAGGCCGTGCCCCTGGTGATCATGACCCACGAGGCCCGGGAGGCGGACGTTCGCCAGGCCCTGGGGGAGATCAGCACCCTCGGGGTGACCCAGGGCGCGCCCGCCCTGATCCGGATCGAGGGGTGACCGTGAAGGTCGCGGTGCTGCTCGGAGACGGCATGGCCGACGTCCCCGTGGACGAACTGGGGGGGCGCACCCCCCTGGAGGCGGCCCACACCCCGCACCTGGACGCCCTGGCCCGCAAGGGCACCCTGGGCCTGGCCCGTACGGTTCCCGACGGGTTCGACGCGGGGAGCGACGTGGCCAACCTGTCGGTGTTCGGGTACGACCCGGACGAGTGCTACACCGGCCGGGCGCCCCTGGAGGCCGCGGCCATGGGGGTGGACCTGGGCCCGGACGACGTGGCGTACCGGCTCAACCTGGTGACCCTGCTGGTGGGCCCGGGCCAGGTGTTCATGCACGACTTCTCGGCCGGCCACATCACCACCGGGGAGGCCCGGCAGGTGGTGGAGACCCTTGCCGGCCGGCTGGGGGAGGACGGGTTCGAGTTCTACCCCGGGGTCGGGTACCGGCACCTGCTGGTGTGGCGGGGCGGCCGGGCCGACCCGGCCACGGTGGCTCCCCACGACATCATCGGCCAGCCGATCGCGGATCACCTGCCCCGGGGAGAGGGGGCCGACCCGCTGCTGCACCTGATCACCGGCAGCCAGATCGTGCTCAAGGACCACCCGGTCAACCGGGACCGCGCCGAGCGCGGCCTGCCCCAGGCCAACTCGATCTGGCTGTGGGGCCAGGGCCACCGGCCGACCCTGGAGCCGTACCGGGAACGCTACGGGGTGTCCGGGTCCGTGGTGTGTGCCGTGGACCTGCTGAAGGGCATCGGCCGGCTGGCCGGCCTGGACGCGCCCGACGTGCCCGGCGCCACCGGGTACCTGGACACCGACTACGAGGCCAAGGTGGCCGCGGCCCTCGACGCCCTCGAGACCGGCGAGTTCGTGTACCTGCACGTGGAGGCGCCGGACGAGGCCGGGCACTCGGGGAGCGTCGCCGACAAGGTGCGGGCGATCGAGGCGTTCGACGCCCGGGTGGTGGGGCCGGTGTGGGAGGCGCTGGAGCGCCGGGGCGAGCCGTTCGCGATCCTGGCCCTCCCCGACCACCCGACCCCGGTGGCCCTTCGCACCCACACGGCCGACCCCGTACCGTTCGCCCTGTACCGGTCGGGGGACGGCCCGGACCGGCCGGGCGCCGGGTTCGCCGAGGCCGCGGCCCGCGACACCGGCGTGCGCGCGGCTGCGCCGCGCCTGCTGGACCACGTGCTGGGGAGGACGCGGTTGTGGTGATCTCGAGCACCTGCCGGGTGATCTACGGCGACACGGACAACATGGGGGTGGTGTACTACGGCCAGTACCTGCGGTTCTTCGAAGTCGGCCGCAACGAGTACATGCGCGCCCGGGGCCTGCCGTACCGGGAGGTGGAGCGCCGGGGCCTGATCCTGCCGGTCACCGAGGCCCGGTGCCGGTACTTGCGCCCCGCGCGGTACGACGACCTGGTCACCGTGGAGACCTGGGTCGAACGGGCCCGGGGCGCCCGGGTCGTGTTCGGGTACCGGCTGCGCAACGAGGGGGGCGACCTGCTGGCCGAGGGGCACACCGAGCACGGCTCGGTGAACCGGGACGGCCGCCCGGTGCGGCTCAGCCCGGACCTGATCGAGGCGCTGGCCCCGGAGGAGAACCCAGCCGCGTGACGTCCCCCGTGTTCACCGAAGCGGACTTCGAGATCCAGCCGTCGGCCTACGCGTGGACCCTGAAGGCGATGCGGGTCCTGGAGCGGATCCTCAAGGTGCGCATCGCCCTGCACCACGACGGCGACCTCCTGGAGACCGGCGACATCTTCCTGTTCAACCACTTCGCCCGGTTCGAGACGTTCATCCCCCAGTACCTGATCCACCGGCGCACCGGCGCGTACTGCCGGTCGGTGGCCGCGCCCGAGTTCTTCGACGAGGACGACCCCCTGGGCCGGTACCTGCGCAGCCTCGGCGCGGTTCCCACCGACTGGCCCGATCTGCTGCCGTTCCTGGCGGCCGAGGTGGTCCGGGGTCGCAAGGTGGTGGTGTTCCCCGAGGGAGGCATGGTCAAGGATCGGCGGGTGCTGGACCCGTCCGGGGAGTACCGGGTGTACTCCCGTTCGGCCCGCGAGCGGCGCAAACACCACACGGGCGCGGCCGTGACCGCCCTGGCCGTGGAAGGGTTCAAGCGGGCGGTGCTCCGCGCGGCGGACCGGGGCGAACGAGAGCCGTTGGGACGCTGGGCGCACGACCTGGGCCTGGCATCCGTGGACGACCTGCTGGAGCGGGCCCGGCGGCCCACCCGGATCGTACCCGCCAACATCACCTTCTACCCGATCCGGATCACCGAGAACATTCTCCAGAAGGGGGCCGAGTGGTTCAACCGGGGCCTGGGCCCCCGGCTCGCCGAAGAACTGCTGATCGAAGGCAATATCCTGCTCAAGAACACGGACATGGACATCCGGCTGGGCGACCCGATCGACGTCCGGCAGTTCCTGGGCCTCGTGGACCGGTGGGTGCTGGACCGGGCCGCGGCGCACCTGGAGGGGGTCGCAGCGTGGCTCGCGCCCCCGGGCCCGGGGGACCCGTGGCCGGTGCGGTGGTGGCGCCGCCGGCAGCGGCGGGTGGCGTACCGGTTGCGGGACGCGTACATGGCATCCATGTACGCAGCGGTCACCGTGAATCTGAGCCATCTGGCCAGCCGAATGGTGTTCCGGCTGCTCGACCGGGGGAAGGCCGGGATCGGGTCCGAGCCGTTCCACCGGGCCCTGTACCTGGCCGTGAAGGACGTGCAGGGCCGGCAGGGGGTGTTCCTGCACCGGAGCCTGCGCGACCCGGCCGCGTACCAGGACCTGGCGGACGGGCGGGCGAGCCCGGGCCTGGAGCAGTTCCTGGCCACGGCCCGGCGCGCCGACCTGGTGGCTGAGGAAGACGGCCGGTACCGGTTCCTGGACGAACTCCGGCGGGAACACGGGTTCGACGAGATCCGGATCGAGAACCCGGTGGCGGTGTACGCCAACGAGGTGGCGCCCCTGGCCGAGGTGGCAGCAGCGGTCCAGAACGCGCTGGAACGGGTGTCCGAACCGCCGGATCCGCGCCTGTGGGCCGGGCTGCGGTTCGACGACGAGGTGCGCGCCTACCGGTGCGACCGCGAGCGGTTCCAGGGCGGACGCCACGACGAGGTGAACCGGGAAGAGACGTTCACCGAGAGCGCCGAACCGTTCCTCCTGGTCCCGGACGAACCCGCGCCCCTGGGGGTGGTGGTGGTGCACGGGTTCACCGCGGCGCCGGCCGAGGTGCGGGGGCTGGGCGAGCGGCTCCGGGAGCTGGGCTACCCGGTGTGCGGCCCCCGGCTGGCGGGTCACGGCACCAGCCCGTGGGACCTGCGGGAGCGGGACTGGGAGGAGTGGCTCGCCTCGGTGCGGCGGGCGTACGAGATCGTGGGGGCGCTGGCCGACCGGGTGGCCGTGGTCGGGTTCTCGGCCGGCGGCGCCCTGGGGCTGCTCCTGGCGGCGGAACACCCCGACCGCCTGGCCGGGGTCGCGGCGGTGGCCCCACCGGTACGGCTCCGGGACCGGTCCCTGGCCCTGGTGCCCCTGGTGTACGGGGCCAACCGGGTGGTGGGCGCCGTTTCGGGCCTGGAGGGGATCAAGGTGTTCCACCGGACCGAGCCCGAACACCCCCGGATCAACTACCGGAACATGCCGATCCGCGCCCTCCACGAGTTGCTGGGCATGGTCCGGACCCTGGAGAAGCGGGCTCCGGAGGTGCGGTGTCCCGTGCTCCTGGTCCAGGGTACGGACGATCCCACCGTGGACCCGGCCGGCGTGGAAGAGCTGTACCGGGCCCTGGGCAGCGGGCGCCGGGACCTCGCGTGGGTCGCGTCGGACCGCCACGGCCTGGTCTACGAGGCGGTGGGCGACACCTGGCCGCGGATCGAGGCGTTCCTGGGCGAACTGCGGGACGGGCGGGCGTGAACGCCCGGGAAGCCTCGCCGGAGCCCGCGCGCAGCGCCGGGCCCGTGGCGACCGGGTCCGTTTTTTACTTGAGCGTTTGGCAGGAGGACAGCCGTGGAAGACCTGAGGACGTCCGAGGCCTGGCGGATTTTCCGGATCCAGGCGGAACTGATTGACGGGATCGAGACCCTCAACGCGCTGGGCCCGGCGGTGACCGTGTTCGGCAGCGCGCGCCTGCCGCCCGACTCGGTCCACTACCGCAACGCGATGAAGCTCGCCCGCAACCTGTCGGACGCGGGGTTCGCCGTGGTCACCGGCGGCGGGCCGGGCATCATGGAGGCGGCCAACCGGGGCTGCCACGCGGGCAACGGCACGTCGGTGGGCCTCAACATCCACCTGCCCCAAGAGCAGGCGCCCAACCCGTACCAGGACGTCAGCCTGTCGTTCCGGTACTTCTTCGTGCGCAAGCTGATGTTCGTGAAGTACGCGATCGCGTTCGTGATCTGCCCCGGCGGGTTCGGCACCATGGACGAGCTGTTCGAGGCCCTGACCCTGGTCCAGACCGGCAAGATCCGCCGGTTCCCGATCGTCCTGCTGGGGACCGGCTACTGGAACGGGCTGCTGGACTGGATGCGCACCCGGATGCTCGAGGAGGGGTGCATCGGGCCCGAGGACCTCGACCTGCTGCACCTGTGCGACGACCCGGACGAGGCGGCCCGGATCATCACCACCCACTACGTGGAGATCTCCAAGGAGTTCCCCGAGGAGCGCCGGACCGGCAGCCGGCCGTGACCGGCCCGGTTCACGCGGCGTGTCCCCCCACCGACCAGGACGGCGCCGGGGGGTCGCGGTCGGGGGCGAGCACCGCCTCCACGTCCAGGTCCACGTCCCCCGGGCTGAGCACGGCCTGGACCGACCGGGCGTAGGGCGCCTCGCCCCGGGGGTCGGGGGTGCGAAGGTCCACGTCCGGGTGTTGGAGCAGGGGTGCTCCCTGGCGGTCGAGCACCAGCCGGACCCACGGGCGCAGCAGGTCCCCCGGGTTCTGGCGGACCACCACCCCGAGTTCCCCGGTGTCCAGCCGGACCACGCTGCCCACCGGGTAGATCCCGATGCACTGGATGAACCGGCGCACGTAAATCGGGTGGAAGTGGGTGCCGGCCCACCCGTAGATCTTGCGCAGGGCCAGGGTGGCGGGCATGCCCTTCTGGTACGGCCGGTCCGACGTCATCGCGTCGTACACGTCGGCCACCGCGGTGATCAGCCCGAACTTGCCCACCCGCAGCCCGGTCAGGCTGCGGGGGTATCCGCTGCCGTCGTAGCGCTCGTGGTGGCCCAGGGGGACGGACGAGCACTGGGCCGGCAGGTCCTTGGATTCGAGGATGATGCTCGCGCCGTGGAGCGCGTGGGTCTTGACGATCTCGTACTCCCGGTCGTCGAACCGGCCCGGCTTCTGGATCAGGCCCTCGGGGAGCCGCACCTTGCCCATGTCGTGGAGCACCGCGCCGATCCCCAGGCGCATCAGTTCCCGCTCCACGATCCCCAGGCTCACCGCCAGGTTCAGGCTGAGCACGGCCACGTTGATGCTGTGGCGGAACGTGTACTCGTCGAACCGGCGGATCCGGGACAGGCTGACCAGGGCGTCCTTGTTCCGGAAGATCGACTCCACCATGCCGGTGACGTTCTGGTGGGTGGCCTCGGCGTCCACGGTGCGGCCCTGTCGCACCTGTTCGAACTGCTGGCGCACGCTCTTGCGCGCCTCGGTGTACAGTTCGCGGGCGCGGCGGAACTCGGCCTCGAACGGCACCCACTGGGACTTGGCAGCGGGCTCGGCCGCGGGTTCGGAGGACAGTTCGCGGCCGAGTTCGTCGTCGATCCGGCGGTTGTCCTCCTGGAGGGGGACGGCGCGGGGGCTGTCCCGCCCCAGCCCGGTGTCGATGTACACCTCGGTCATGCCGCACTCGAGCATCCGGTCGATGTCGCGGGCCTTGCGGAGCATCATCCGGCTCGGGAAGAACGGGTGGCGCAACCACGGCGTGTTGAAGTCCGAGATGAACATCCCGGGTTCCAGGTCGGTGACGCGGATCTTCTTGAGCATGGCGGCCCGCCGCGGCAGGAAGAAGGGATCAGACCGGGGTTCTGATCGGCCGGCGGAGCCCGGATCTTGATTCCCGGGCCGCTTTGCGGCCGGGGGGGGGCACGGTATCATGGGCGCTCCGGCCGGGGGCGCGGCTCCCGGCACCGTCGAAGGGACCGCGCAGGCGATGAAGACCTGGATCGGCCGGTGGCTCAAAGTCTACGAGGGCGAGTTCGAGCTGTTCCTGTGGGCGGCAGCGCTCCTGTTCTTCATCCGCAGCTCCAATATCGTCCTGAACAACTTCGTCGAGACCGCGTTCCTGAAACGGTTCGGGGTGGAGTACCTGCCCCTGATCACCGGGATCAACGCGGTGGTCACGTTCGTGGTGTTCGCGGCCCTGGCGCCGGTCCTGCGCCGGGTGCGGGGCGACCGGGCCCTCGCCCGGACCCTGGTGGCGTGCGGCGTGGGAATCGGCGCGTTCCGGTTCGTGGTGCCCCTCGGCCTGGACCTGCTGTATCCCACCCTCTACGTGTGCAAGACCCAGATCGACGTCCTGCTCGCGTACCTGTTCTGGAACCTGGCCAACGACCTGTTCAGCACCCGCCAGTCCAAGCGGCTGTTCCCGCTGATCACCACCGGCGGCATCGTGGGCGGGGTCGTGGGCAGTTTCGCGACCCCCCTGATCGCGCGGCTCCTCAGCTCGGACAACCTGCTCCTGTTCTACCCTGTGCCGGCCGTCCTGGCCGCCGCGAGCGTGTGGCGCCTGGGCGCGGTGGCGCCCACCGCCACGCTGAAGAAAGGGACGACCGAGCCGGAAGAGCCCGGCCGGCCGGTGGTCGGGGAACTGGGCAAGGTGCTGCCGTTGCTGCGCCGGTCCCCCCTGGCCCAGGCGTTGCTGCTCCTGACCCTGCTGCCCAACGTGATCGTGCCGATCCTGAACTTCCAGTTCAGTTTCGCCGTGGACCTGTCGTTCCCCACCGAGGCGGGGATGCTCGGGTTCTACAGCTACTTCCGCGGCGCCCAGAACATCATCGCCCTGGTCCTCAGCCTGTTCGTGGGCCGCCTGTACGGCCGGTTCGGCCTGCCCGTGGCCCTCATGTTCCACCCGGCCAACTACCTCGTCACCTTCGGCGCGTTCCTGGTGCAGCTGAACCTGCTGTCGGCGATCTATGCCGGGGTCTCGGTGGGGGTGATCCGCAACACGGTGAACAACCCGGCCACGGCCGCCCTGTACGGCCTGCTCGATCCCGGCGAACGGGGGGTGCTGCGGCCGTTCCTACGGGGTACGGTGGTGCGGGTGGGCATCCTGGCCGGGTCGGTGGTCGTGTGGCTGGGCGAACGGCTGTTCCACCCCCGGTACCTGTCCGTGGTGGCCGGCGCCGTGGCCGCGGCGTGGCTGGCCGGGGTCGTGAGGCTCCGCCGCCAGTACCCCCGGATCCTGCTCGACGTGCTCCGGGGGGAGCTGCCCGACTTCTACCGGCTCGACCAGAAGGAGCTGGACGGGTTGTTCCGGGGGGTGGACGTGGGCCCCGTGCTCCTCGAGAGGTTCCGGTCGAGCGCGGGGGAGGAGTGCGTGTGGTACGCTGGCGTGCTCCGGTCCAACGGGATCCCGGAGCTGGACGACGCGATCCTGTCCAAGCTCCCCGAGGTGGACGACGACACCCGGATCCGGCTCCTCGCCCACCTGTCCGACCGGGCCGGAGCCCGGGCCATGGACGCGTTCCTGGGCCTGCTGGACCCGTCCAAACCCGCGCTGATGGTCGCCCTGGCGCGGACCGCCAAGCGCGTGTTCGCGGACATGCCTCCCGAGCAGGAGCGCCGGGTGTTCGAGTCGGCGTCCATGCCCGAGGTCAAGGCGTGTTTCCTGCGCTGGATGCACCAGGACGACCCGGACCGTTTCCACGAGTTGGTGCACGGCTGGCTGGGGTCCCGCACCCCGGCCGAACGCCGGGCCGGGATCCTGGCCCTCGGCGAACTCGGGGGCACGGCGGACGTCCCGACCCTGTACCGGGTGCTGGAAGCCGAGACCGATCCGGCCGCCCTGGCCCTGGCGCTGCGCGCCCTGGCCCGGATCGGCGCCCCCGACCGGACCGGCCGGGTGACGCCGTACCTGCACCACCCGGACGTCCGGGTGCGGGCCGCGGCTGTCGACGCCCTGGAGCCCGACTCGGAGGACGCGGTCCGGGCCCTGGTCCGGGCCATGGGGGACCCGGAGGACGCGGTCCGGGACCGGGCGATCCAGCGGCTCGAGGGCGTCCCGGAGCGCCTGCGCGGCCCACTGGTGGAGGCCATGGGCACCCACAGCCGCCGGATCCGGGACGGGCTGTTCCGCGTCGGCCGCACCCTGGGGCTGAAGGACGTGGACGTGTTCCGGTTCTGCAGGGGACAACTGGAGACGGCGTACCGGGTGCTCGCCCGGGCCGTCGCCCTGGAGCAGGTGCCGGACGGGCCGGCCCGCCGCCTGCTCCTGGAGCACCTGGAGCAGGTGGGGGCCGAACGGGTGGACAACGCGGTGCGGGGCCTGGCGGCCCGGGACCCGGCCGGGCACCTGGAAGTGATCCTGCGGGGCCTCAGGGCGGGGGGAGCCCGGGAACGGGCCGACAGCATCGAGGCCCTGGAGGCCCTGCTGGACCGGCCGCTCGCCCGGATCCTGATGCCGATGCTGGAACCCCGGACCGCGGCCGAGCGGCTGGCCGTGGGCCGGCGGTACCTGGGGATCACCCCGCCCGCAGGAGACGACGGGCTGCGCGAGACCGTGGCCGCCCTGCTGGACGACCCGGACTGGGTCACCAACGCCCTGACCCTGGAGTTGCTCGCCGAGTGGGGGAGCACCGGCGCACACCGCTCCCGGATCCAGGCCTTGCGCAGCAGCGACAACCCGGCCGTGGCTGCCGCGGCGGCCCGCGCCTGGGCCGGCCGGAAGGAGGACGACGTGGAACAGACCATGGACCTGCCGGAGCGGATCCTCCACCTGCGCAAGGTGGGCCTGTTCCGGGACCTCCAGGTGGCCGAACTGGCTGCGATCGCCACGGTGGCGGAGGAGACGAGCCTGCCGGCCGAGGCCGTGGCCCTGTCACCGGACCTGCCGTACCAGGGGCTCCAGGTGGTGGTGGAGGGGGAGGTGGCCGTGGAGCAGGCCCGGCCCAACAGCCCGTGCGGCGTGGTGGAGCTGGCCCGGTGGACCGCGGGCCACTCGTTCGGCGAGGTGACCCTGTTCGGGTTCACCCCGCCCGAGGTGACCGTGCGCACCCTGGCCCCCACCCGGTTCCTGCGCATCGACCGGGACGAGTTCTACGCGATCGCCAAGGAATACCCGGAGATCGCGCTGCGGGTGTGCGAGGTGCTGAGCGAGCGGCTCGGCATGGTCCTGGGGCGGTTGAGCCAGACGGAACAGTGCGAGGACGGGGAAGCGTGGCGCGCGAAGCGCTAGGACCGGCCCGGCCGGTGCGGGTGGTGGTGGCCCCGGCCGGTCCGGCCCTGCTCCCGCCGCTGGCCGCGGCCCGGGCGTGCGCCGACCTGGCCGGTACGGGAGCGGCCGTGGACGCGGTGGACCTGCGCGCGGCCGCGTCCGGGTGGTGCCAGCTCCCGTGGGACGTGCAGCGCCCGGCGCCGGTGCCGCGGGTCCTGGACGCGCAGCCGGAGGAGTGGGCGCGGGCGGTCGAGACCGCTCGCGAGGACGCCCGGCGCCTGGCCGGCGGCCTGGCCGTGGCGCCGCCGGACCACGGCGTGTGGGCCGCGCTGGCAGACGAGGCCGCCCGGGGCAGGCCCGGCCGGTTCGCGGTGGTGCCCGCAGGGGACCCGGAGATCGCCGAGCGCCTGGCCCGGGCCGTGGCCCGGCGCGTTCCCGGCGCGGAGGTGGCCGTGCTGCGTCCGGCGCCCGAGGGGCCGGTGGACTACGGCCCGCTGCACCCGGGCGCCTACCCGGCGCCGGTGCCGACCGTACCGCCGAGGCCGGACCTCACGCCCCCGGAGCGCTGGCGCGCGGGGTTGTCGGCCGCGGCGTCGGCCGGCGCCGGCGGGGTGGTGTTCCGGGACCCTGCGGTGGACCCGGCCGCGGTGTCGGCCGCGGACACGCCGAGTCCCGTGCCCGTGTGGCTGTCCTGCCGGCTGCTCCCCGACGGCGCCCGGGCCGGCGCCCTGGCCGCGGCGCGGCAGGCGGGGGTGGTGGCGGTCCGGTGGCTCGAGGCGCCCGGGGTGGCGGCCGACCGGGCGCAGGCCGTCCTGGCAGCGGCGGCCCGGGCGGACCTGTGGAACCACGTGGTGCTCCGGGACGGGGCCGGGCCCCTGGCCGCGTTCGTCCGGCTGAATCCGAACCTGGTGCCCGGCTGGTCCTGCGCCGCGGCGCTGCCAGACCCGTACGGCGCGCTCCCGCCCGTGCCCGGCCGGCCGTACGCAGGGGTGGTGGGAGAGGACGGGCTCCTCCTGCCGGTGCTCGCCCGGGCCGGCCGCACGGCCGTGGCCCGGTGGCGGCTGGGCGACCACGGCCTGTCCGTGTTGGGAGAGCGGCTGACCTACCGGTACGCGCCGCCGGACCGGTTGCCACCGGGCCGGCTGGACGAGGTCTGCCGGCTGGTGGAGGCCGGGGGCGCGGTGGACACCCGGTGGGTCCGGCACAACCTGGAGCGCGCGTTCCTCGTGGCGGTGGCCGAGGAGGGCGGGCTGGTGGTTGGGGACTCGAGCCTCAAGCACCCCCGGCCGGAGTACGTGGCCCGGGTGAAGGACAGGCTCGGCCTGGACATCCGCGGGTTCCTGGAACGGGGGTACACCTCGGTGCGGCCCGAGTACCGGGGGCTCGGCATCGGCACCCGCCTGCTGGAGGGGCTCACGGTCCGGGCCGGGGGCCGGCCGATCTACTCCCTGATCCGGGAGGACGACCCGGCCACCCAGACGATCGCCCGGCGCAACCGGACGGTGAAGGTGGTGACGTTTTTCAGCGAACTGGCCGGCAAGGACCTCGGCCTGTGGATGCCCGAGGAGACGGCTGCCCGCCAGGGACTCCGGCCCGTGGACGGCGGGCCGGGAGGAGGTCTCGGTTGATCCTTTCCGGGTTCGAACGGGTCGAGACCGGCGGCCGGGTGCGGGTACGGGCCCGGGTCTCGTGGGAGGAGAGCGACCGGCCGCCCCGGGAGGTGTTCCTGGAGACCCCGGAGCGCTTCGGCGGCGATCTCGACCCCAACCCCGACGCGTTCCTAGTGGGCTGCCTCGTCCCGGCCCTGCACCTGGGCGAGGCCCGGATCGCCGTGCGCGCGCCGGTGTGCCCGGAACTGCTCGAGAACCTGGAGACGGCCATGGCCGTGCTCCACACCTGGTACGGCCCCCGGTACCGGCCCGTGCCGATCGAGGCGCCGCCGCGCGCGCCGGCGGAGCCGGCTGCCCCGGGAACCGGCCTGTTCCTGTCCGGCGGTGCAGACTCCCTGGCCGCCCTGCGGCGCAACCACGACCGCTACCCGCCCGGCCACCCGGCCCGGGCCGGCCACGGGTTCCTGGTACACGGGTTCGACATCGGCGGGGTGGTGGAACGGGGGGCCAAGTACCCGGTGTTCGATCGGGCCCGGGCCGCCCTGGACGCGGTGGCCCGGGACGCGGGCATCGAACTCGTCCCGGTGTACACGAACCTCCGCCACCTGTGCGACGAGAGGGACCTGTGGCTCGAGAAGTTCTTCGGCGCAGTGCTGGCCGCGGTGGGCCACGGGTTCGCGGCCCGGAACCACCGGGTCGAGATCGCGTCGTCCTACGACCTGCCCAACCTGGCGCCGTGCGGCTCCCACCCCCTGCTCGACCCCCTGTACGGGAGCCTGGCGGTGCGGGTGCGCCACAGGGACGTGGCGCTGTCCAGGCTGGACAAGCTCCGGGTGGTGGCCGGGTGGGACGCGGCGTTCCAGAACCTGCGGGTCTGCCTCCAGAACGTGCCCGACCGCCTCAACTGCGGGTGGTGCGAGAAGTGCGTGCGCACGATGACGGCTCTGGTGGCCCTGGGCTGCCTGGACCGGACCCGGGCATTCGTCGAGGATGACGTGACCCCGGGGCTCCTGGCCCGGGCCAAGATGACGATCAACCACCGGCAGCCGTTCTACGCGGAACTGGTCGCGCCCCTGCGCGCCCGGGGCCGCCACGACCTGGCCGACGTGATCGAGACGCACCTGGCCGCGGGGCAGGGAGGATCACCGTGAAAATCGCGTTCGTGATGGACCCCCTGGACACCATCGACCCGGTGTACGAGACCACCAGCCATCTGATGCACGCGTGCTACCGCCGGGGCCACCGGGTGTTCTACCTGGAACCCCACGACCTGTACGTGCGGCGCAACGAGGTGCTGGGCCGGATGCGCGAGATCTCCCCGGAACCGGGTCTGTCCCTGGGGCGCTACTGGCGCCGGGCGGTCCGGGCCGTTCGCGAGGAGGACCGGCTGTACGAGTCCCTGGAGGGCCTGGACGTCCTGTTCCTGCGCAAAAACCCGCCCCTGGTGTACGAGATGCTGGAGATCCTCGAAGCAGTGGACAACCGGGTGTTCGTGGTGAACAGCATCCGGGGGCAGATCTTGGGCAACAGCAAACTCTACATCCTCAACTTTCCGGACCTCATCCCCGAGACCCACGTGTCCAGGGACCCGGCCCGGCTCCGGAAGGTGATCGACGAGTTCGGGGGGGAGATGGTGATCAAGCCCCTGCAGCGGTTCGGCGGGGAAGGGGTGATCAAGGTGAGCGCGCGGGACCCGGAGAACCTCAACTCCCTGATCAACTACTACGTGCGGGCGTACGAGCCGTACCCCCGCAGGGAACCGATCATGGTCCAGGAGTACCTGCCGGCGGTTCGCGAGGAAGGGGACGTGCGGATCCTGATGCTCGCCGGTGAGGTGCTCGGGGCGATGCGGCGCACCCCCCACGGGGCCGACTTCCGGGCCAACATCCACGCCGGCGGCCACGCGTCGGCCCACGTGCTGACGCCCGAGGAGCAACGCATCTGCGCCGCGATCCGGGACCGCCTGGTTCGCGACGGGCTGTACTTCGTGGGCATCGACGTGATCGGGGGCAAGCTCGTGGAGGTCAACTGCGTGAGCCCGGGCGGGATCCCCCGGATCAACGAACTGGACGGGGTGCGCCTGGAGGAGCGAGTGGTGGACTTCCTGGAAGCCCGGTCCATTTGATGTATTCGTTGAGACATGCCATTCAATATACTGAAATAATGGATGTTATTCATTGGTCTTGATCGACGGGCACAACCTGATTGGCCGCACCCCGGGCCTGAGCCTCGAGCGGGAAGCCGAGGGCCGGGAGGTCGTGCTGCGCCGGGTGGGGGCGTGGGCCGCGGGCCGGGGGGACCGGGTGGTGGTGGTGTTCGACGGGGACCGGCCCGGGGCGGCCGGGCAGGGCGCGTTCGGCGCGCTCCGGGTGGTGTACGCGCCGGCCGGGGGCAGCGCAGACCAGGAGATCCTGAAGCGGGCACGGCCCGGGACCACGGTGGTCACCTCGGACCGGGGGCTGGCCCGGGAGGCTCGGGAGCGGGGCGCCCGGGTGGAGTCGTCCGAGGCGTTCCGCCGGCGCCTGGGGCCAGCCCCCCGGCCCGACCGGGACGAGACCAAACCCGAGGCCGAAGAGGACCCGGAGTTCTGGCTCCGGCTGTTCGAGGCGGGCCGGCACAAGATATAGTGCCGACACCCCCCCCGCACTACACTCCGTTGTGCTTTTCCCTTTACTCCGGCCGGTCCCTCGGGTAGGATTCCGCAAACGATCCCCCCACCCGGACGACCCCCATGAAGCTCAAAAAGCTCGAGTTGTTCGGCTTCAAATCCTTCCCGGACCGCACGGAGATCCGGTTCCACGACGGCGTCACCGCGGTGGTCGGCCCCAACGGGTGCGGCAAGTCCAACGTGATCGACGCCCTGCGGTGGGTGATGGGCGAGACGAGCGCCAAGGGACTGCGGGGCGACTCGATGGAGGACGTGATCTTCTCGGGCAGCCAGGACCGCAAGGCCCTGAACCTGGCCGAGGTCACCCTGACCCTGACCGAGGTGGAGGGCAGCCTGCCGGAGAAGTTCGGGTCGTTCCACGAGGTGGCGGTCACCCGGCGGCTCCACCGGTCCGGGGACAGCGAGTACCTGATCAACAAGGTGCCGTGCCGGCCCAGGGACATCACCGAGCTGTTCATGGACACCGGGGCGGGGCGGCGGGCGTACTCGGTGGTCGAGCAGGGGCGGATCGACGCGATCCTCGACGCCAAACCCCGGGACCGCCGGGTTCTGATCGAGGAGGCGGCGGGCATCACCAAGTACCGCAGCCGCAAGGACGAGACCCTGCGCAAGATGGACCACGTGCGCCAGAACCTCCAGCGCCTGGAAGACGTGATCGGCGAGGTCCGCAGGGAGATGAACGCGTTGAAGCGCCAGGCCTCCCGGGCCGAGGCGTTCAAGCGTCTCAGGGACGAACGCAGGCAACTGGAGCGCCACCGGCTGGTGGCCGAGTGGCTGGCCGTGGACGGCCGGTGCCGGGCCGCGCTCGACGGACTCGAGGCGCTCCGGCGCGAGCACCTGGCCGCCCGGACCGAGACGTACCGGGCAGCGGCCGGGATCGAGGAGGAGCGGGTCCGGCTGCTGGACGAGGAGCGGCGTGCCGAGGCCGGGCAGAAGGGGGTGTACCACCTGCGGACCGAGATCTCCCGGCGGGAGAGCCGGCTCGAGTTCCTCCGGAAAGAGGTGGAGACGCTGTCTGCCCGGGCCGGCGCGTTGCAGCAGGAGGCGGCGGAACTGGCCGGCCGGAGGGAAGACCTGTCAGCCGAGCGGGAGGCCGTGGCCGGAGAACTGGCAGCGGTGGAGGCCCGGATCCAGGACCGCCGGACCGGGCTGGCCGCCCGGGAGCGGGAGCTGTCCGAGGCCGAGACGGGTCTGCGGGACGCGGACCGGGCCGTGGAAGCGGACAAGCGGGTGGTGCTGGGCCTGCTGGGGGAGTTGACCCGGGTGGGGCACGGGCTGGACCACGCAGCCCGCCAGGAGGCCGAAGCGGCCCGGCGGCTCGCCGGCATGGACCGCCAGGAGACCGAAGTGGGCGCCAGGGCCGGGGAGCTGGGGGCCGAGATCTCCCGGCGGGCGGAGGAACTGGCCGCGGCCCGGGCCCGGGCGGACGAGGCTGTCCGCCGGCGCGGGGACCTGGACGGCGCCCTGGAGAACGCCCGGGCCCGCAGGGCCGAACTCCAGGGCCGGGTGGAAACGGCGCGAAAGGCGCTGCACACCGACGCGTCCCGCCTGCGGGGGCTGGAACAGATCAAGGCGAGCCTCGAGTGGTACGGCAGCGGGGTTCGGTCGGTGCTGCGCCAGGCCCGGGCGCCGGGCGCCAACGGCGTCCGGGGGGTGGTGGCGGACGTCCTGGCCGCGGCCCCGGAGTACGAGTCGGCCCTGGACGCGGCCCTGGGCGAACGCCTGCAGTACGTGATCGTGGAGAGCCCGGACCGGGGCCTGGAGGCCGTGCGGCACCTGAAGGCCCAACGGGCCGGCCGGTCGAGCTTTGCCCCGGTGGAGCTGCGCGCGGCGGGCCAGCCGGTCATGCCAGCGGCGGACGCGCCCGGCGCCCGCGGGCCGCTGCTCGACCTGGTGGAGGTGTCCCCCGGGTACGAGGCGGTGGCCGAGGGGCTCCTGGGGGACGTGTTTGTGGTGGAGAGCCTGGAAAGCGCCCTCGACCTGTGGCGCCAGAACGGCATCCGGGCCACGCTGGTGACCCTGGACGGGGAGACCGTGACCCCCGAAGGGGTGATCTCGGGCGGGCTGGGCCGGGACGAGGGTGCGGGGCTGCTGCGAAAGAACCGGGAGATCCGGGACCTCAAGGCGGCGGTGCGCGGTCACGAAAAGGCGCTGGCCGCGGCCGAGGCCGACCTGGGCCGGGCCGAGGCCGACCTGGCCGACCTCGCCGCCCGGGCGGACGCGGCCAGGGACGAGGTGCACCGGGCCGAGCTGGCCGCCGTGCACCTGGCGCGGGACCTGGACCAGCTGCGGGAGCGGCGCCAGCGCCTGGCCGAGCGGCAGCACGCCCTGGCCGTGGAGCGGGAGGAACTGGACGCCACCGTCGTCCGGATGCGGGAGGAACGCCTCGCGCTGGAGGCCGAACGCGAGCGGTTGCTGGCCGAGCAGCGCGCAGTCCAGGCCCGGCTGGAGGAGGGGCAGCGGGCAGCCGAGGCCGCCCGAAGCGAGGTGGAGCGGGCCCGGGCCGCGGTGACCCAGCACCGGGTGGACGACGCGGCCGACCGGCAGCGCCGGGCCGGCCTGCGGGAACGGCTCCAGACCCTGGAGTCGAGCGCCCGGGCCGTGGCCGACCGCCTGGACCGCCTGGAGGCGGAGGACTCCGAGGCCCGGACCGCCCGGGCCGCCCGGCAGGACGAGATCCGCCGGGTCGAGACCGAAACCGAGGTGCTCCGGACCGAACTCGAGCGCGAAGAGGCCGCGTTCGCCGCCCGGGCCGGGCAGTTGGACGAACTCCGGAGTTCCCTGGGAGACCGGGAGCGGGCGATGGCCGAGGCCAGGAAACGGGCGGCCGGCCTCCAGGAGCGGGTACACGCCGCCGAGCTGGCCGTGCGGGAGCTGGAACTCCAGCGGGACGCCCTGGCCGACCGGTACCGGGAGCGGCTGGGGGGGGACCTGGCCGGGAAGGCGGCAGCGGACGGGGTGCCCGACGGGTTTGACCCAGGAGAGAACGCAGAGCGGATCGCGGCGATCGACTAGAAGCTGGGCCGCTTCGGGGACATCAATCTGCTGGCCATCGAGGAGTACGACCAGCGCCGGGAGCGTTACGCGTTCCTGGAGGCCCAGAAGGCCGACCTGGAGGAGAGCCTCGGGTCCCTACAGCGGGCGATCCAGCGGATCAACCGGGTGTCGCGCCAGCGGTTCGGGGAGACGTTCGAGCGGGTGAGCCGGACCTTCCGGGAGGTGTACCCCAAGCTGTTTCGGGGCGGCGAGGCCGAACTGGTGCTCACCGATCCGGAGGACCTGCTCGAGACCGGGATCGACATCGTGGCCCGGCCCCCGGGCAAGCGCCCCCAGCACATCAGCCTGCTGTCCGGCGGGGAGAAGGCCCTGACGGCCGTGGCCCTGATCTTCTCGATCTTCCTCGTCAAGCCGAGCCCGTTCTGCGTGCTCGACGAGGTGGACGCGCCGCTGGACGAGGCCAACATCGGCCGATTTTCCGAACTCGTGCGCCAGCTGGCGAGTTCGTCCCAGTTCCTGATCGTGACCCACAACAAGTCCACCATGGAGTCCGCGGACCACCTGTACGGGGTCACCATGTCGTCCCCGGGGGTGAGCAAGGTGGTGTCGGTGCGCCTCGCCCCGGAGCCGAGTCCAGCCCGGGCCGCGTGACACGCGAACGGCCGACCCCCGGTGAGGGCCGGCCGTCGGGCCGGAATCCGGAAGCGGGACGCTACACCGCTTCTTCGCCCAGGTACGCCTTGATCACCTCGGGGTTGACCCGGATCTGTTCCGGGGACCCCTCCGCGATCTTCCGGCCGTAGTCCATCACGAAGATCCGGTCCGACAGGCTCATCACCAGCTTCATGTCGTGCTCGATGAGCAGGATCGAGATCCCTTCCTCGTCCCGGATCCGGGTGATCAGCTCGTCCAGTTCCAGGGTCTCCTGGGGGTTCATTCCCGCGGCCGGCTCGTCCAGCAGCAGCAGGAACGGCTCGGTGGCCAGGGCCCGGGCGATCTCCAGGCGGCGCTGGGCGCCGTAGGGCAGGTTGCTCGCCAGTTCGTTCACGTACTCGGCCAGGTCGACCTTCTCCAGCAGTTCGTGGCTCCGGGCCACGGTCTCCCGCTCCTCCCTGCGGGTGCGGGGGCCCCTGAAGATCGCGCCCACGATCCCGGACGAGGTGCGGCAGTGGCGGCCGATCATCACGTTTTCCAGCGCCGTCATGTTGGGGAACAGCCGGATGTTCTGGAACGTGCGGGCCAGCCCCTTCTCGGTCACCTGGTTCGGCTTGAGCCCGTTGAGGCGGGCCTTCCTGGCCCCCCCCGGCCGCGCGGCGAACACGTCGCCGCCGGTGGGTTCGTAGATCCCGGTGATGCAGTTGAAGAACGTGGTCTTCCCCGCGCCGTTGGGGCCGATCAGGGCCACGATCTCCTTCGGGCGCACGTCCAGGTCAACGCTGTCGAGGGCCCGGAGCCCCCCGAAGTTCATCGTGAGCTGGTGAACGTCGAGAACCGGTTCCATGGTCAAGCCCGCTCCGCCTGGGGTTCCTCGTCAGGTCCGTGGTACTCGTAGCGCCTGCGCACGTTGGCGATCAGGCCCTGGGGCCGGAACACCATCATTAACACCATGGTGGCGCCGAACAGGATCATCCGGTACTCGGAGAACGCGCGCAGGTACTCGGGCAGGAGAATCAGCACCAGCGCGCCCAGGATCACGCCGGTGATCGACCCCATGCCCCCGAACACCACGATCGACAGGATGATGATCGACTCCCACAGGGTGAAGCTGGCCGGGTTGATGAACGTGGTCTTGGCCGCGAAGATCACCCCGACCATGCCCGCCCAGGTGGCGCCCAGGGCGAACGCGGCCAGCTTGGTCTTCATCCGGTCGATGCCCATGGCCTGGCACGCGATGTCGTCCTCCTTCAGGGCCAGCCACGACCGCCCCAGCCGGGAGTTCTGGAGCCGGTTCACCACGAACACCGTGAACAGCACGAGCGCGATCATCAGGTAGTACAGGTAGATGGTCGCCTGGTGCAGGGACAGTTCGATCCCGAACAGGCCGGGTCGGGGGATGTTGGCGATGCCGCTCGGGCCGAACGAGAACGCGTTCCAGTTCTCGAGCACGAGCCGGATGATCTCCCCGAACCCGAGGGTGACGATGGCCAGGTAGTCCCCCCTCAGCCGCAGCACCGGGATCCCGAGCAGGATCCCGAACAGGGCGCCCATGGCCATGCCGACCGGGATCGCCAGCCAGAAACCGAGCCCGAAGTGGTGGTTGAGCAGCGCGTAGCTGTACGCGCCCACCGCGTAGAACGCGACGTACCCCAGGTCTAGCAGTCCGGCCAGCCCCACCACGATGTTCAGCCCGAGGCCCAGCACCACGTAGATCAGGGCCGTGATCATGATGTTCACCTGGTAGGCGCTGAACAGCAGCGGGAACACCACCACGAACGCGGCCAGGCCGGCCAGGAACGGCACGAGCAGTTTCCGGTTGCCCGCGATCCGCTGGGCGATCGGCATCGACCCGGCCCTGGGGCCCCGCGCCTTCCGGGCCAGGAGATAGCGCCACAGGAACGACAGCAGGAACGCGCCGACCGCGACCCACAGCATGTTCCACCAGCGCCACTCCACCACATCCTCGACCGTGTTGACCCGGATCACCATGACCGGGAAGGTGAGGAACACGAACCACAGGGAGATCAGCAAAGACTGGACGATCGGGTTTTTGTTCTTCATGGTCGGTCGTCGCGGATCCGCCGGCCGGGGGGCCGGGGGATCACACCTTCTGGGTCGTGGACCGCCCGAGGATGCCCGCCGGACGGAAGATCAGGATCAGCACCAACAGGACGAACGCGAACACGTCTTCGTAGTCGCTGGACACGTAGCCCGTGGCAAAGCTCTCGGTCAGCCCCAGGACGAGCCCGCCCAGGGCCGCCCCCGGGATGCTGCCGATGCCGCCGAGCACGGCCGCGGTGAACGCCTTGATGCCCGCGATGAACCCGATGAAGAAGTTGATCTGGCCGATGTGGGACGCGATCAGCACCCCGCCCACGGCGGCCAGGGCCGACCCGATCACGAACGTGGTCGAGATCACCCGGTTCACGTTGACCCCGCTCAGCACGGCCATGGTCTTGTCCTGGGCCGTGGCCCGCATGGCCTTGCCCATGCGGGTATACTTGATCAGCAGGTTCAGGAGGATCATCACGACCACGGTGGTCGCCACGATGACGAGTTCGGCCGAACTCATGATGTGGGCGACCGGGTCCATGAACGCGAAGTCCGGGATCAGGCTCGGGAACGATACGAAATCCGACGTCTGGGCCAGGAGCACGTAGTTCTGCAAGAAGATCGACATCCCGATCGCGCTGATCAGGGGCGACAGCCGCGGCGCGTCGCGCAGGGGCTTGTACGCGATCTTCTCCACGGTGTACCCGTACGCGGACGACCACACCAGGGCGGCCACCGCGGCGATGACCAGCACGGCGATCCCCTGCATGCCGTTCAGCGTGAGCACGTTGGCCACGATCAGGGCGGTGAACGCGCCGATCATGTAGATCTCGCCGTGGGCGAAGTTGATCAGCTGGATGATCCCGTACACCATCGTGTAGCCCAGGGCGATCAGGGCGTAGATGCTGCCGCGGGTCAGCCCGCCCAGAAACAACTCGAGAAAGTACTCCATCGGTCAGCGCTCGCGGTGCGGCCGGCCACGGCCGGCGGGTTTCCCCAGGGAGGCCGAAAAAGTCAGGGGAGAAGCGGGTGCTCCTCCCCTGACTTCGGCTGCGTCTGTGTGAGATCAGTCCTTGAGTTCGACGTACTTGCCGTCCTTGACCATGTACATCGAGAAGCCGGCACCCTTGGCGTCACCCCGCTCGTCGAACGAGATCTTGCCGACCGGGGTCTCGACCCACTCGGTGCGCAGGGCCTTCACCACCTTGTCGTAGTCGGTGCTGCCGGCCTTGTCGATCGCGTTCAGGAGCGCCAGGGCGGCCGAGTACGCTTCCTTGTAGAACGCGCCCGGATCGGAGCCGTAGGCCTTCTTGTGCTTCTCCACGGCCTCCTTGTACAGGGGCAGGTCCGAGGTGTCCTTGGGGCCGGACGCGTACACGCCCTCGGCGTACTTCTTGGCCACCTTGATGAAGGTGTCGTCCTTCACGCCGTCGTCCGACACGAAGTAGGTCTTCATCCTCTTCTTGCGCATCTGGGTGACGATCTTGGACGCCTCGGGGTGGTACCCGCCGTAGATCACGGCGTCCGCACCGGAGCGCTTGATCTTCTGCACGATGGCCGAGTAGTCCACGGCGCCCGGGGTGATCCCCTCGAACAGCACCACCTCGGCCTTGCCGCCCTCCTCGATGAACTTCTTGGCGAACTCGGCGAACCCCTTGCCGTAGTCGCCCTTGTCGTGGATCACCGCGATCTTCTTCGCGCCCAGCTTGTTGATGGTGAAGTCCACGCCGAGCTTGGCCTGCATGTAGTCCGAGGCGATGGTCCGGAAGAAGTTGGGGTAGTCACCGCTCTGGGTCAGGGCGGGGTTGGTGGCCGACGGGCTCATCACCACCACCTTGGCGTCCCGGTAGGTGCCCAGGGCCGCCTTGGTCGCGCCGG
>JAJRUI010000044.1 GCA_024277875.1 Deferrisomatales bacterium | reverse complement strand
CCGTGCAGGCCCACCGGCCCTTCTACATCCTCGCGACCGTCACCGGCCACATCGGGGGCAAGGCCATGGGCTACGGCTGTCTGAACAACGGCGGGCGCTCCACGGGCCGGATCCCGGTTCCCCGGGAGAAGCTTCCCCCGCCGGAGATGGAACTGAGCAAAAACCCGGTGGGCTGGCTCGAGTCCATCGAGGACCCCGCGTACCCGTACCGGCTCCGGGGCCTGATCAGCACCGGGAGCCCGCTCACCCAGTGGCCCGACCAGTCCAGGCTGCGCCGGTTCATGGACCGCCTGGAGATCAGCGTCTACAACGGCCTGACGAAGAACATCAACGCCTACTACTTCGACTACATCCTGCCTGCGGCCACGTGGATCGAGGCGGGAGGCCTGGCCCCGGTGAGCGACGACAGCCGGTTCGTGTGGGTGCCCCGGATCGTGCGCGCCCCGGGGGAGTGCCGGCCGGACCGGTGGTGGTGGGTGGAGCTGGGCAAGCGGATGGGCTGGGGCGACGTGTTCACCGACGACCTCAAGGACCCGGTCAAGCTCCAGAACGTCGCCGGCGCCGCCAAGGGCTACACCGTGGACCGGTTCACGGACCGTCCGGACAACGCGCTCCGGGCGCCCATCGCGGTGGAGGACGGAAGCGTGCGGGAGCGGGGAACCCTGTTCCTGGACAAGAGGTTTCCCACGAAGAGCGGGAAGATCGAGCTGTGGACCGAGGAGATGGAGAAGCGGTTCGCCGCCTACGGCCTGAGCGCCATTCCCCACTTCTACGCGGACCCCGACGCGGCTTCACCGGGCGCGCCCACGATCGCCTACGACCGGTCGGGCCTCGTGCCTTCCCCCTTCCAGAAAAACCGGACGTACACCCGCAGAGTCCGGATCATCCCCGGGGCGCCGGACCCCCGGGACTATCCCCTGTACCTTGCCAGCGGCCGTCCGTCCCGGGCCATCATGGGTCACACCTCCCACTGGATCCGGAGGCTGAACGACCTGGCACCCGATCAGGTGTGCGTGATCCACGAGGACACGGCAAGGCGCCTCGGCATCCGGAAGGGGGAGCGGGTGAAGGTGCGCTCCCCTTTCGGCGAGGCCGAGGCCCTCGCGGTGGTCTCCCCGGGCATCCGCGAGGACACTGTGTTCGTCCCTTACTCGTACGGCGAGAAGAGCCCGTTCACGCCGTGGCGGCCCATCAACCACGTCACCAACATGGGGGCGCGGTGCCCCGTATCCGGCCAGGCGGCGTTCCGGGGAGTGAGGGTCTCGGTCTCGAAGGCGTGACCGGGGAGTCACCCGGCCAACGCCTCCCGGAGAAACGCGGGCACGGGCTCGGGCCGGCCGCCGCCCCTGCCCACCACCACGTACACTTCGCGGCCCTCGGCCACGACCGAGCCGTCCGCCTCCCGAACCACCCGCACCCGGAACGTCACCGAGGTGTTCCCCACCCGCTCGGTCTGGACCTCGGTGACCAGGACCTCGCCGAACAGCCCGGAACTGCGGAAGTCGCACTCGGCCCGGACGAGCACCAGGTCGTAGCCCTGCTCCGCGATCCGGTCGCACGGCTGGCCCACGGCGGCCAGGTGGTCGGTGATCGCATCGTCGAAGTACACGAAGTAGTTGGCGTTGAACACGTGGCCCAGGCAATCGGTGTCGCTGAACCGCACCTTGCGCCGGTACCGGGTGGGCTCCATGCTCATACCTCATCGTGCTCCGGCTCGTCGGCCGGGGACGCGGCCGCGGACCGGCCGGCCTCGAACCCCAGGTTCAGGGCGTCGCGGTTTTTCTGCTCGGTTCCCTTGGGCACCCGGGCCAGCACCGCGGCGGTCAGGGCCTCCATGCCCACGATGCCGGTGGCGCCGGCCAGCACGCCCAGGGCCGCGATGTTGGCGAACAACTCGCGGCCCAGGGCCTCGCGCACCATCCGGGTGATCGGTACGGCCAGGGCAGCCGAGGTGGGCGCGGTGGGCACCAGGTCGGCGTCGAGGATCAGGACCCCCTCGGGCTTCAGGTCGTGGTAGTACCGGTCGCACCCTTCCTGGGTCATGGCCAGGAGCACGTCCAGCCGCTGGGCCTTGGGGTAGCGGATCGGCCGGTCGTCGATCACGACCTCTGCCTTGCTCGCCCCCCCCCGGGCCTCCGGCCCGTAAGACTGGGTCTGGACCACGTACTTGCCGTCGTGCAGCCCCACCGCCTCTGCCAGGATCACCCCGGCGGTGATCAGTCCCTGCCCGCCCGAGCCGGCAAAGCGGATCTCGGTTCGCATCGTCATCTCCCTCTCGAGCCCTGTCAATACTCTTTGGCCCGGGTACTGGTCACGTCCCCCGGCTGGGACCGGAACGCCACGCGTTTGCCCTCGGCCGCGGCCCTGCGGATCCGGTCGTACTCCTCGGTGTACTCCGGAGCGTCCCGGTCCACCAGCACGCCGGTCACGATCCGGCCGTGGAGTTCTTCCGGGGTCATGCCGGCCGCCCTCTTGGCGGACACCGCCACCTTCTTCTGCCACTTCATCATGTCCACCGCGCCGCCCTGCCGATTTCGGCGGCCGTAGGTGGTGGGGCACGCCGCGATCGCCTCGACCACCGAGAACCCCTTGTGCCGGAACGCGGCCTTCAGGAGCTTTTCGAGCTCCTTGACGTGGTAGGTGGTGCTCCGGGCCGAGAACGTGGCCCCGGCCGAAGCGGCCAGACCGGCGATGTCGAACGGCTGGTCCAGGGTGCCGTACACCGACGTGGACGACAGGGCGCCCTGGGGCGTGGTGGGGCTCTGCTGGCCGCCGGTCATCCCGTAGATGAAGTTGTTGATCACGACCGCGGTCATGTCGATGTTGCGGCGGCACGCGTGGATGAAGTGGTTCCCGCCGATGCCCACGGCGTCGCCGTCGCCCATGATCACCACCACGTGCAGCTTCGGCCGGACCATCTGGATCCCGGTGGCGAACGCCAGGGCCCGGCCGTGGGCCGTGTGCAGAGTGTTGAAGTCCACGTACACCGGTGCCCGGCTCGAACACCCGATGCCGCTCACCAGGACCACGTCGTCCTTGTTCCAGCCCAGGGCGTCGATCGCCCGGAGCAGGCAGCCCAGGACGATGCCGTTGCCGCACCCCGGGCACCAGATGTGGGGAAAACGCTTCGCGTGTCGCAGGTAACGACCGATGATCTCTCGATTGGGTACGTCCATCAGATCCGCTCCCGAAGGGCCCGAACGATCTCGGCGGGCGTGATCATCTCGCCATCGGTGCGGGTGTGCTTGTGCACCTCGCACCGGCCCCGGGACACCCGGAGCACCTCCCGGTACACCTGGCCCCGGTTCAGTTCGCACACCAGGATGTCGTCGACACCGTCCAGGATCCGTTCGAACGCGGCCCGGGGGAACGGCCACAGGGTGCGCAGCCGCAGCAGGCCCACCGGCTTGCCCTGGTCGCGCATCTCCTCCACCGCCTGCTGGGCGCTTCGGGCCACCGACCCGTAGGCCACCACCACGGTGCGGGCGTCTTCGAGCCCCACCCCGTCGGTCATGCAGATCTCCCGGAAGCCGCGTTCGATCTTCCGGTACAGGCGATTGGTGCCCTGGACAATCTCGCTCTTCTTCTGGGTGGGGAACCCCATGCGGTCGTGCACCAGCCCGGTGACGTGGAACCGGTACCCGTCCCCGAAGGCGGCCATGGGCGGCACGCCCGTGTTGGTCTCCTCGTACGGCGCGTACCACTCGGGCGGGGTGCTGGGGTGGATCCGTTCGAGCCGCTCCACCGCCTCGGGCGCGGGCAGCTTGACCTTCTCGCGCATGTGCCCGACCACCTCGTCCAGCAGCAGGATCACCGGGCTGCGATACTTCTCGGCCAGGTTGAACGACTTGACCGTCATGTCGAACGCTTCGCGCACCGACGAGGCCGTGAGCACGATGATCGGGTGGTCGCCGTGGGTGCCCCACCGGGCCTGCATCACGTCCCCCTGGGACGGGCTGGTGGGTAGCCCCGTGGACGGCCCGTACCGCATCACGTTGACCAGGACGAACGGGATCTCGGCGATCGCGGCGTAGCCCACGAGTTCCTGCATCAGGCTGAACCCGGGGCCCGAGGTGGCGGTCATCGCCTTGGCGCCGGCCAGGCTGGCGCCGAGGCACGCCGCGATGCTGGCGATCTCGTCCTCCATCTGGAGGAAGGTGCCGCCCGTGGCCGGCAGCCGCGCGGCCAGCCCCTCGGCCACCTCGGTGGACGGGGTAATCGGGTAGCCGGCGTAGAACGAGCACCCCACGGCCACGGCCCCCTCGACCACGGCCTCGTTGCCCTGGAGCAGAGCTTCCCGGGATCCTTCTGCGCTCATCCGTCGTCCTCCTCGTCGGCCACGGAGATCGCGAAGTCCGGGCACCGGAGTTCGCACATGTGGCACCGGATGCAGTCGCCGGGGCGGGCGGCCACGGGATGGCCGTCGTCGCCCGGCTCGAGCACGTGCTTGGGGCAGAACGCCATGCAGATGCCGCACTTCTTGCACCACGCCTTATACACGGTGATCGGATCGATCACCGCCGGGGGCGGTTGCTGCTCGGGCGGGGTCTGGGTGTCGGTCTCGCTCATCGTCCTCTCCGTGGGGGGGCTATCAGCTGCTAAATCAATCGAAAATATTGCCAGATCCCTATCCTTCCCCTTGGATAGTGCGGGGTGGGGGTCTGGTGGAGCGCCGGGTGCGGCCCCTTGACTCGCCGCGCCGTTCGAACGCCCGGATCGTCTCCGAACGCCAAGGGTTCCGAGGCCGAGGCCCGG
>JAJRUI010000043.1 GCA_024277875.1 Deferrisomatales bacterium | reverse complement strand
GCGCCGGCCCCGGCGGTGAACCGGGCAGGATGCCGGGCAACGGATTACTATTACTAAGACCTGCAATTGTATTGCCAGGGTACGGGGCGGGGGCCTGGTTCCGGCCGGGTGCCAGTAGCGACACCCGGTCGCCGCGCCTTGTGTTGCCGCCGTTTGCAGGTCGGTCCGGGCCTCCGCCTCGGAACCCTTGGCGTTCGGAGACGATCCGGGCGTTCGAACGGCGCGGCGAGTCAAGGGGCCGCACCCGGCGCTCCACCGGGCGCCACCCCGAACAGCACCAAGAAAAGAGAGGATCCGGCAAAACTTTCGTTGGTCTCTATAGAAGGAGGAGACGCGTGGGAGAGATCCGGCTGGCCGTGGTGGGGGTGGGCAACTGCGCCGCGGCCCTGCTCCGGGGCATCGAGTATCACCGGGCCCGGCCGGACGATGGTGCCGGCCTGATGCTGCCCGAGGTCGGGAGCTACCGGCCGTGGGACATCCGGGTGGTGGCCGCGTTCGACGTGGACGCGCGCAAGGTGGACCGGCCCCTGGCCGAGGCCCTGGCCGCGCCGCCCAACTGCGCGGCCGGGGACGGCCCGCTCCCGGAGTCCGACGTGCGGGTCCGGATGGGGCCGGTGTTGGACGGGGTGGCTGCCCACATGGCCGACTACTCGGCCGACCGGGCGTTCCGGGTGTCGGACGCCGAGCCCGTGGACGTGGCCCGGGTGCTGCGGGACAGCCGGGCCCAGGTGCTCGTGAACTACCTGCCCGTGGGCAGCGAGGCGGCGAGCCGGCACTACGCCGCGTGCTGCCTGGAGGCCGGGGTGTCCCTGGTCAACTGCATGCCCGCGTTCATCGTGTCCGACCCGGCGTGGGGCGAGCGGTTCCGCCGGGCCGGCATCCCGTGCGTGGGCGACGACGTGAAGAGCCAGGTGGGGGCGACCGTGATCCACCGGACCCTGGCCCGGCTGCTGGCCGAGCGGGGCGCCCGGCTGGAGCGCACCTACCAGCTCAACACCGGTGGCAACACCGATTTCCTGAACATGCTCGAGCGGTCCCGGCTGGCGTCGAAGAAGGTGTCCAAGACCGAGGCGGTCCAGTCGGCCCTGGCCGAGCCCCTGCCGGCCGACCGGATCCACATCGGGCCGTCCGACTACGTGCCGTGGCAGGGGGACAACAAGGTGTGCTTCCTGCGGCTCGAGGCCCGGGGGTTCGGGGGGGCGCCCATCGCGTTCGAGGCCCGGCTGTCCGTACAGGACTCCCCCAACTCCGGCGGGGTCGCGGTGGACGCGATCCGGGTGTGCCAGGTGGCCCGGGACCGGGGGCACGCCGGTCCGCTGCTTCCGATCTCGGCCTACACGATGAAGCACCCTCCCGCCCAGATGTCCGAACCCGAGGCCCGTGCGGCGATCGAGGCGTACCTGGCCGCCGGGCGGTGAGCGCAGGCGAAAAGGAGCGAACGCGATGGCCCGGGACGTGTACCAGCGGCTGGCCCGCCACCTGGACGGCCTGCCCGGCGGGTTCCCCCCCACCGAGAACGGGGTGGAACTGCGGATCCTGCGGCGGCTGTTCACCGAGGAAGAGGCCGAACTGGCCGTGCACCTGACGGTGATTCCCGAGGAGGCCCGGGTGATCGCCCGCCGGGCCGGCCTGCCCCCGGACGAGGCCGAGGCCCGGCTCGACCGGATGGTCGCGCGGGGGCTGGTGTTCTCCCTCCGATCCCGGCGGGGCCCCACCCGGTACCTGGCGGCCCAGTTCGTGATCGGGATCTGGGAGTACCACGTGAACGATCTGGACCCGGACCTGGTCCGGGACGTGAACGAGTACCTGCCCCACCTGGTGGACCTGGACGCGTGGAAAAAGGCGCCCCAGCTGCGCACGATCCCGGTGGGACAGAGCGTGCCGGTGGAGCATCCCGTGCTCGCCCACGAGCGGGCCGAGGCGATCGTCCGGAGCCAGAAGAAGATCCTGGTGGCGCCGTGCATCTGCCGCAGGGAGCACAGGATCGCCGGCAAGGGGTGCGATGCGCCCGAGGAGGCGTGCCTGATCTTCGGGTTCGCGGCCGACTACTACGAACGCCGGGGCGTGGGCCGGCGGATCGACGCGGACGAGGCCGTGGCGATCCTGGCGGCGGCCGAGGAGGCCGGCCTGGTGCTCCAGCCCAGCAACGCCCGAAAACCGGTCAACATCTGCTGCTGCTGCGGGTGCTGCTGCCAGGTGCTCAAGGCGGTCGGGCGCCACCCCCGACCGGCCGAGATCGTGGCGTCGGCGTACGCGGCCGTGCTGGACGCGGACGCTTGCGTGGGGTGCGGCAGGTGTGTGGACCGGTGCCAGATGGACGCCCTGGCCGCGCCGGACGGCAAGGCCGTGCTGGACGCGGACCGGTGTATCGGGTGCGGCCTGTGCGTGCCCACTTGCCCGACCGGCGCCCTGCGCCTCGAACGCAAGCCCCCCGACCGCGTGCCCCCGGTGCCCCGCACGGCGGTGGAGTCGGCCTACCGGCTGGCCCGGGCCCGGGGCAAGCTCGGGCCGGCGTCCATGGCGTGGACCGTTCTGCGTTCCAAGCTCGACCGGCTGCTGGCCGGGCGGTGACCCCTCGTCCTAGCGGTGGCACCCCCCGCACTCGTAGGGCGCCTTGGTGCCGTCCCGGGCGTTGCTCTGTTTGTGGCAGTCCCGGCACAGGCCGTGGAACGCCTTGAACAGGGGGGGGATCGACGCCACCCCCAGCCGGGCGCGCACGGCCGCGTCCCGCTCGGTGTAGTCCGGGTCCCGGGTCGAGATGTGGCAGTCGTGGCACAGCCCCTGGTGCTGGGGCGACAGGTGGCACCCCTTGCAGTCCACCGTGTCCGGCCGGGTGGCCCGGATGTTGTGGTGGCACCGGTCGCACGCGATCCCGTAGTCCTCGGCGTGGGCCAGGTGGGGAAACGTCACCACGCCCCGGCGGGCCCGGGGCAGCTCGATCGGGTCGGTCAGGGCTGCGGCGGACACGGCGCAGCACACCAGCGCGATCGTCCACGAAACGGTTCGAACACCCACGGCGCGTCTCCTTTCGGGAGGAAGAAGCCGAGGTTGTAACAGATCGCCCCCCCAGGGGGCAACGGGGACACGGCTGTGCTCCTCCGGGTTGAACCGGCGGGGTTGGTGGGCTATCATCCGCCGTTCCCGTCACACCCGCCGAGGAGTCCCGCCCTGGAGATCTGCGCCCTGGCAAGCGGCAGCAAGGGAAACGCGGTGTACGTGGGCTCCGACGGGCGGGGCGTGCTGGTCGATGTCGGCCTTGCCGCAGGCGAGGTGGAGCGCAGGCTCGGCGCGGTGGGGCTCGGCCCCGACCGGGTGGCCGCGGTGGTCGTGACCCACGAACACCGGGACCACGTGCGCGGCGTGGGCGCGTGGGGCCGGCGGTACCGGGTGCCGGTGTACATGACCGAGCCGTGCCGCTGCCGCGTCGAGACCGTGCTGGCCGGCCCGGGCCTGCGAAACGTGGACGTGCGGCCGTTCGAGCCGGGCGTGCCGTTCGAGGTCGGGGGGCTGGAACTGCGGCCGGTGGACAGCTGCCACGACGCGGCCGAGCCCGTGGGGTTCCGGATCTCGGACGGCGCAGCCGCGCTCGGGTTCGCCACGGACCTGGGGTTCGCGTCCCACCCCGTGCGCGAGGCCCTGCGGGGCGTGGACCTGTTGTACCTGGAGTCCAACCACGACGTGGACCGGCTGTGGAACGGCCCTTACCCGTGGCCCCTCAAACAGCGCATCCGGTCCCGGCACGGCCACCTGTCCAACGACGCGTGCGCCGAGCTGGTGGCCGACCTCCTCCACCCGCACCTGGAAACCGTGATCCTGGGCCACCTCTCCGAGACCAACAACGAACCCCGGCTGGCGTTCGAAGCGACCGCCCGCGTGCTGCGCCACGCTGGCGCGGCCGGGGACGTCACCCTGCTCGTCGCCCGCCAGGACCGGCCCGGCCGGCGCGTGGCGAGCCGCCGAACCCCCAGGGAGCCTGTCCGATGATCGCCCGCTACACCCGGCCCGAGATGGCCGCCGTCTGGACCGACGAGAACCGGTACCGCAAGTGGCTCGACGTGGAGCTGTACGCGTGCGAGGCGTGGAACCGCCTCGGCGAGATCCCGGACGACGCGTGGGCCGAGATCCGCGACCGCGCGGCGTTCGACGTCGCGCGGATCGCCGAGATCGAGGCCGAGGTCAAGCACGACGTGATCGCGTTCCTCACCTCGGTGGCCGAGCACGTGGGCCCGTCGTCCCGGTTTATCCACATGGGCATGACCTCGTCCGACGTCCTGGACACGGCCCTGGCCATGCAGTGCGCCGAGGCGCTGGACCTGATCGTGCCCCGGGCCGAGGAGCTGCTGGGCGTGCTCCGGGACCGGGCCCACGAGTTCAAGCACGTCCCCCAGATGGGCCGCAGCCACGGCATCCACGCCGAGCCGATCACGTTCGGGTTGAAGCTGGCCCTGTGGTACGACGAGATGACCCGGAACCTCGAACGGCTCCACCGGGCGCGCCGGGCGATCGCGGTGGGCAAGATCTCGGGCGCGGTGGGCACCTTTGCCAACGTGCCCCCCGAGGTGGAGGCCCACGTGTGCGCCCGGGCCGGGCTGGTGCCGGCCCGGGTGTCCACCCAGATCGTGCCCCGTGACCACCACGCCGAGTTCTTCTCGATGCTCGCCCTGGTGGCCACCAGCATCGAGCGGTTCAGCGTGGAGATCCGCCACCTCCAGCGCACCGAGGTGCTCGAGGCCGAGGAGCTGTTCTCCAAGGGGCAGAAGGGGTCGTCGGCCATGCCCCACAAGCGCAACCCGATCGCCACCGAGAACCTGACCGGGTGCGCCCGCCTGATGCGGTCCTATGCCCAGGCGGCCCTGGAGAACGTGGCCCTGTGGCACGAGCGCGACATCAGCCACTCGAGCGTGGAGCGGGTGATCGCGCCGGACGCCACGATCTTGCTCCACTACATGCTCGTGCGGTTCACCGGGGTGGTGCGGGGGCTCGTGGTGTATCCCGAGAACATGCAGAAGAACATCGACCGCACCGGCGGCCTGATCTACAGCCAGCGGCTGATGCTCAAGCTGGTGGACAAGGGCGTGACCCGGGAGGACGCGTACCGCATGGTGCAGCGCAACGCGATGCGGGTGTGGCAGGACGGGGAGGACTACCGGGCGCTCCTGGCCGCCGATCCGGACGTGTCCCGGCTGCTCACGCCGGGCGAGATCGAACAGGCGTTCGACATCGGGTATCATCTAAAACACGTGGACACGATCTTCGAGCGGGTGTTCGGGGGCGACTGAACCGGGAGATCCGGATGGCTTTTCGTGTGGAGGTGGCGACGCGGCCCGCGTTGCGCGACGCCCGGGGCGAGGGGGCGGCCCGGGAGCTGCGGGAGTTCCTGCACGCCGGGGTGACCGCGGTGCGCACCGTGGACGTGTACACCGTGGACCTGGCCGTGGACCCGCCCGAGCGCACCGGCATCGCCCGGGAGGTGCTGTCCGACCCGGTCACCCAGGTGGCGGCCGTGGACGCGCCCGTGGCCGGGGCCGTGGGCGCGGCGTTCGACTGGGCCGTGGAGGTGGGGTACCTGCCCGGGGTCACCGACAACGTGGGGCGCACGGCCAAGGAGGCCGTGGAGATGTTCCTGGGCCGGTCGTTCCCCCATGACCAGCGGGTGTACACGGCCGTCCAGTATCTTCTGGAGGCGCCCGGCCTGGACCGGGACGGGGTGGAGGCCCTGGTCGCGGGGCTGCTGGCCAACGGCCTGATCCAGCGGTGGCGGGTGCTCGATCGGGACGGGTTCGACCGGGCCGGGGGGTTCGGCCTGGAGGTGCCCCGGGTCCGGGGCGACGCCGGGGGCCGGGTGGCGCCGGTGAGCCTGGAACTGCCCGACGACGGCCTCGCAGCCCTGTCCCGGGACCGTCTGCTGGCCCTGAGCCTCGACGAGATGCGCGCGATCCGCGACCACTACCGGGACGCGGCCGTGCGGGACCGGCGGGCCGGTCTGGGCCTGCCGGCCGACCCCACCGACGTGGAGCTGGAGTGCCTGGCCCAGACCTGGTCCGAGCACTGCAAGCACAAGATCTTCAACGCCACCATCCACTACGACGACGGCGCGGGCCGCGTGCGCACGATCCGCAGCCTGTTCCAGACCTACATCGTGGAGGCCACCGAGCGGGTGCGGCGGGGACTCGGGGACCGGGACTACTGCCTGTCCGTGTTCAAGGACAACGCCGGGGTGATCTCGTTCAACGACGACTGGTCCCTGTGTTTCAAGGTGGAGACCCACAACTCGCCGTCGGCCCTCGACCCGTACGGCGGCGCCCTGACCGGGATCGTGGGGGTGAACCGCGACCCCATGGGCACCGGACTCGGCGCCCGGCTGATCTTCAACGTGGACACGTTCTGTTTCGCCGACCCGTTCTACGACGGAGACCTGCCGCCCCGGCTGCTCCACCCCCGCCGGATCTACGAGGGGGTCGTCCGGGGGGTGGAGCACGGCGGCAACAAGAGCGGTATCCCCACGGTGAACGGCACGGTGGTGTTCGACGAGCGGTTCCTGGGCAAGCCCCTGGTGTACTGCGGGACCGCGGGCCTGATCCCCCGGGAGGTCACCGGCCGGCCGGGCCACGACAAGGCGGCCCGGCCCGGGGACCGCATCGTGATGGTAGGAGGCCGGATCGGCAAGGACGGGATCCACGGCGCCACGTTCTCCAGCGAGGAACTCCACGAGGGCAGCCCGGTCACCGCCGTCCAGCTGGGCGACCCGATCACCCAGAAGCGGGTGTACGACTTCCTCCAGGTGGCCCGGGACCGGGGGTTGTACTCGTCGATCACGGACAACGGCGCCGGCGGCCTGTCGTCGAGCGTGGGGGAGATGGCCGAGCAGTCCGGCGGCGCCGAACTCGACCTGGGCCGGGCCCCCCTCAAGTACCCCGGCCTGGACCCGTGGGAGATCCTGGTGTCCGAGTCCCAGGAGCGGATGACCGTGGCCGTGCCGCCCGAGGACCTCGGCGCGTTCCTGTCCCTGGCGGCGGAGCTGCGGGTCGAGGCCACCGACCTCGGGCGGTTCACCGACTCGGGCGCGTTCCACGTGCGCTACGGCGAACGCACCGTGGGCTACCTGCCTCTGGCGTTCCTGCACGACGGGCTGCCGGTGATGGAACTCCACGCTCGGTGGGAGCGGCCGGTGCACCCGGAGCCCGCGTTCCCGTGCCCCGACGACCTGACCGGCGACCTCACCGGCCTGCTGGGCCGGCTCGACATCTGCTCCAAGGAGTCCATCGTCCGGCGCTACGACCACGAGGTCCAGGGCGGCAGCGTGATCAAGCCGTTCGTCGGGGTGCTGGACGACGGCCCGTCCGACGCGGCCGTGGTCCGGCCCGTGCTCGACTCCCACGAGGGGGTGGTCACGGCCAACGGGATCTGCCCCCGGTACAGCGACATCGACACCTACTGGATGGCGGCCGCCGTGGTGGACGAGGCGGTGCGCAACGCCCTGTGCGTGGGCGCCACCCTGGAGCACCTGGCCGGGCTCGACAACTTCTGCTGGTGCGACCCGGTGGCCGGGGAGCGCAACCCGGACGGCGAGTACAAGCTGGCCCAGCTGGTGCGGGCCAACGAGGCCCTGTTCGACCTGTGCGTGGCCTACGGCGTGCCCCTGATCTCGGGCAAGGACTCGATGAAAAACGACTACATGGTGGGGGATGTGCGCATCTCGATCCCGCCCACGGTGCTGTTCAGCGTGATCGGCCGGATCGACGACGTGCGCCGGTGCGTCACCATGGATGTCAAGCGGCCCGGGGACCGGGTGTTCGTGCTGGGGACCACCCGGCCCGAGCTGGGCGGGTCCGAGTACTGGGCGGCCAAGGGGTTCGTGGGCAACCGGGTGCCCGAGGTGCGGGTCGAGGAGAACCTGCCCCTGTACCGGGCCCTGGAGCGCGCGATCCGGGACGGGCTGGTGGCGTCGTGCCACGATTGTTCCGACGGGGGGCTCGCCGTGGCCCTGGCCGAGGCCGCGTTCTCCGGCGGGCTGGGGATCGAGGCCGACCTGTCCCTGGCCCCGGCTGACGGGGTGGAGCGGGACGACGAGCTGCTGTTCAGCGAGTCGGCGGGCCGGTTCGTGGTGACCGTGTCCCCTGACAATGCCGACCGGTTCGGGGCTGCGATGGCCGGGACGGCCGCGGCCGAGGTCGGGCGGGTCACGGCCGAGCCGGTCCTGGTGTTGAAAGGGCCCGGCGGCCGCACCGTGGTCCGCGCCGCCGTGGACGAACTCAAGCGGGCGTGGCAGGCGCCCCTGGCCGGGATCTGATCCCCTCCCGGCCCACGCGAGGAGAAGCGATGAGCGCAGTCCGAGCCCTGGTGCTCACCGGCAACGGCACCAACTGCGAGCGGGAGATGGCCCACGGGTGCCGCGTGGCCGGGGCCGAGGCCGACGTGGTGCACACGGCCGACGTGTTCGCGGGCCGGGTGCGGCTGGCCGACTACCACATCCTCAACCTGCCCGGCGGTTTTCTGGACGGCGACGACCTGGGTGCGGCCAAGGCCGGGGCGGTGCGGTTCCGGTACGGCACGGTGCGCGCGCCCGAGGAGCACCGGTTCATCGAGGACCTGGAACGGTTTGTGGCCGACGGACGGCTGGTGTTCGGGGTGTGCAACGGGTTCCAGCTCTTGGTGAAGCTGGGGCTGCTGCCCCGCCTCGACCCGGACCGGCTGGAGCCGGCGGCCAGCCTGACCCACAACGATTCCGGCCGGTTCGAGGACCGGTGGGTGCACTTGGCCGTGGACCCGGACAGCCCGTGCGTGTTCACCCGGGGCCTCACCCGGCTGTACTGTCCGGTGCGCCACGGTGAGGGCAAGTTCGTGACCGCTTCGGCCGGCGTGGGGGCCGCGATCACGGCGGGCCGGCTGGTCCCCGTGCGGTACGCGGACCCGGACGGGCGGCCCACCCAGGCGTACCCGTGGAACCCCAACGGCAGCCAGGACGCGGTTGCCGGCCTGTGCGACCCCACCGGCCGGGTGTTCGGCCTGATGCCCCACCCCGAGGCGTTCCTCCACCGGACCAACCACCCCCGCTGGACCCGGGAGGACCTGCCCGACGAGGGGCAGGGCGTGGCCCTGTTCCGCAACGCCGTCGCGTTCGTGCGGGAGAACCTGCTGTAGGCGGCCCGGCCGCCGGGGAGTCCCTGACGTGAAGCAATGGAACGACGAGTGCGGGGTGTTCGGGATCTACAACCATCCCGAGGCCGCCAACCTCACCTACCTGGGACTCCACTCCCTCCAGCACCGCGGCCAGGAGAGCGCGGGCATCGTCACCTCCGACGAGCGCACCATGCGGTTCCAGCTGGGCATGGGGCTCGTCCAGGACATCTTCAGCGAAGGGGACCTGGCCCGGCTGCCCGGGGTCCACGCGATCGGCCACGTGCGCTACTCCACCACCGGATCGAGCGCCCTGAAGAACGCCCAGCCCTTCTTCGTCGAGACGGTCCACGGCCGGATCGCGTTCGCCCACAACGGCAACCTGGTGAACGCGGGTGTCCTGCGCCACGAACTCGAACACCAGGGCAGCATCTTCCAGGGAAGCTCCGACACCGAGGTGGTGGCCCACCTGTACGCCCGCAGCAAGGGCGAAAAGCTGATCACGCGGCTGGTGGACGCCCTGCGCCGTGTGAAGGGCGCGTACAGCCTGGTCATGCTGGTGGAGAAGCGGCTGGTGGCCGTGCGGGACCCCAACGGGTTCCGGCCCCTGGTGCTCGGCAAGGTCAGGGACTCGTACGTGGTGGCGTCCGAGACTTGCGCCCTGGACCTGATCGAGGGCCAGTACATCCGGGAGGTGGAGCCCGGGGAGCTGATCATGATCAGCTCCAAGGGGCTCGAGAGCTTCCGGCCGTTCCCGCCGGCCGCGACCCGGCAGTGCATCTTCGAACACATCTACTTCGCCCGGCCGGACTCGTTCGTGTTCGGCCGCCAGGTGTACCCGGTACGCCAGGCGTTCGGCCGGGAGCTGGCCCGGGAGCACCCGGTGGACGCGGACGTGGTGATCCCGGTGCCCGACTCGGGCATCGTGGCCGCCCTTGGGTACGCCGAGGCGTCCGGGGTGCCGTTCGCCATGGGGCTGATCCGCAACCACTACGTCGGGCGCACGTTCATCGAGCCCGAGCAGTCGATCCGCCACTTCGGGGTAAAGCTCAAACTCAACGCGGTGCGCGAGGTGCTCCAGGGCAAGCGGGTGGTGGTGGTGGACGACTCGATCGTGCGGGGCACCACGAGCCGGAAGATCGTCAAGATGGTCCGGGAGGCGGGCGCCCGGGAGGTGCACATGCGTATCTCGTCCCCGCCCACCCGGTTCCCGTGCTACTTCGGGATCGACACCCCGACCCAGACCGAGCTGATCGCGTCGAGCCACACCGTGGAGGAGATCAACCGGTTCCTGACCTCGGACTCCCTGGGCTACCTGAGCCGGGACGCCCTGGAACGGGCCACCGACCACGGCCCGTACGCGTACTGCGACGCGTGTTTTACCGGCGTGTACCCGGTGGCGGCCGAGGGCCGGCCCGGGGACCCGTGCGAACCCCAGGGGTAGCCGTCCACCGACCGCGAGGAGCGAGGCCTTGTCCGAGACCACCGAGGCGCTGCGCGCCGAACTGCTGGCCCTGCTGAGGGAGAAGTCCTACGAGGAACGGCCGGTCACCCTGGCGTCGGGCCGCAAGAGCAATTTCTACGTGGACTGCAAGCAGACCGCGCTTCACCCCCGGGGCGCGTATCTGGTCGGCCGGCTGTTCGCCGGGCGGCTGGCCGGGTTCGGCCCGGTGGACGCGGTGGGCGGGCCCACCCTGGGCGCCGACCCCCTGGCCACGGCCACCAGCCTGGTCACGGGCCTGGACGGGCCCGGCCTGCCCGCGTTCATCGTGCGCAAGGAGCCAAAGGGCCACGGCACCCGGCAGTGGATCGAGGGGGCCCGGAACCTGCCCGAGGCCGCCCGGGTGGTGGTGCTCGAGGACGTGGTGACCACGGGCGGGTCCAGCCTGCGGGCGATCGAGAAGATCGAATCCGAGGGGTACCGGGTGCTCGGGGTGCTCGCCCTCGTGGACCGCCAGGAGGGGGCCCGGGAGGCCCTGGAGGCCCGGGGGTACCGGCTGGAGGCGGTGTTCACCAAGGCGGACGTCCGCCGCGGGTGACCGGGAGGACGCGGGATGGCAGCGAGACCGATCGGGTGGCTCCTAGTGGCGGTGCTCTTTCTCGGAACGGGCTGTGCCACCGTGACGGAGCCGGTCCAGTTCACCGGCGGCTTTGCCGCCCCGGACACCCCGTACGGGCGGGCTCTGGCCCGGTACACCCGCAAGGTGGAGTTGTACGACGGGTTCGCCACCGTGGCCAAGGGATGGGCCACCTGGCGGTCGCCCGCGTTCCGGGAGGCCATGGTGGCCGCCGTGGCAGATGCCTACGGATACGACGCAGCCACCACCGCCCGGCAACTGGCGCGGGAACGTGACGCGGCCCGGCGGGTGCGGGAGTTCCACCTGGCCCTGTACACCCCCCAGAAGGACTGGAACGACCTGGAGTCCCCGAACACCTTGTGGCGCGCGTACGTGGAACTGCCGGGCGGCGCACGGCTTGCCTCCCTGGAGATCACCAAGGTGGCCAAGTCCGAGCGCCAGCCGGTGGCCTACCCGTACGTGACCCCGTGGACCCGGGAGTACCTGCTGCGGTTTCCGCTGCTCGCGGGGGAGGAGACCGCCGAGCACCTAGCCCTGGTGCTCACCGGGCCCCTGGGCCGGCTCCGGTTCGAGTTCTGAGGGACGAGGTTCAGGACTCAATGTTCAAGGCTCAAGGTTCACCAATCACCAATCACGAGTCACGAGTCACGGCAGTTCAGAGTCCGAGGTTCGAGGAGGGTGGCGATGGCCGACTGCATCTTCTGCAAGATCGTGGCGGGGGAGATCCCGGCGGACAAGGTGTGGGAGGACGACCACGTCCTGGCGTTCCGGGACATCCAGCCGATCGCACCGACCCACGTGCTGGTCATCCCCAAGGTCCACGTGGAGAGCTTCGCGGACGTGGACGAGATCCGCGCGCCGTTCCTGGCCAGCCTGGCCCGGGCGGTCCGGGAGGTGGCTGCGGCCGAGGGGGTGGACACCACCGGGTACCGGTTGCTGGCCAACACCGGGCCGGACGCGGGGCAGGAGGTGATGCACCTGCACGTGCACCTGCTGGGCGGCCGGCCCCTGGGGCCGATGCTGTCCATGCGGGGCTCCGGCCGTTGACACCCGGGCCCGCCCCGGAGATAATGACCGATTCCGCGGGCCCATAGCTCAGCTGGTCAGAGCTGCCGGCTCATAACCGGCCGGTCCCTGGTTCGAATCCAGGTGGGCCCACCACGTCTCCGTACCGGTAGGTCGATGGGACAGACACAACCCCGAGAACCGGTGGGGAGGGAGCCCGCTCCATGGGAGTGACCCTCGCCCACGTGGCGCGCGCCGTGGAGGCGTTCGCCCCCCTCTCCCTCGCCGAACCCTGGGACCGCCCCGGGCTGCAGGTGGGGGACCCCCGAGCCCCCGCCGACACCGTCCTGGTCGCCCTCGATCCCACTCCCCAAACCGTGGCCGAAGCCGTCCGCAGGCGCGCGCGCCTCGTGGTGACCCACCACCCGCTCCTGATGAAACCCCTGGAACGGCTCGACGGCTGCGAACCCCGGGGTTCGGTGGTGGTGGAACTCGTGCGCGCCGGGATCGGGCTGTACGCGGCCCACACCAACCTGGACCGGGCGCCGGGGGGGGTGAACGACTGGCTCGCGGCGCGCCTCGGCCTGGAGGACGTGGGGCCGCTCGGCGCCGGGGACCCGGTGCGCAAGGTCGTAGTGACCGTGCCGGTGGGGTACGAGGACAGCGTGCGCCGGGCCCTGGCCGCAGCCGGCGCCGGCACGATCGGCGCGTACGCCGAGTGCTCGTTCGGTTGCCGGGGCGAGGGCACGTTCCGGCCCGGCCCGGGCACCGACCCGTGGGTCGGCGCCGAGGGACGGCTCGAACGGGTGGCCGAGGTCCGGCTGGAGACCGTGGTTCCCGAGGCCCGGAAGGGGGCGGTCCTGGCCGCGTTGTTCGCCGCCCACCCGTACGAGGAACCGGCGGTGGACGTGTACGCCCTGGAGCACCCGGCCGGACCGGCTGCCCTGGGCCGGGTGGGAACGTTGGCCGAACCCCGGGAACTCGGGCCGTGGGCGGACGAGGTGGCCGGACGCCTGGCCGCACGCGGCGTGCGGCTCGCAGGGGACCCGGCCCGCCGGATCGAGCGGGTCGCGGTGTGCGGCGGGGCTGGCGCGTCCCTGTGGCGCGAGGCCCTGGCCCGGGGCGCGGACGTGCTGGTCACGGGCGACGTGCGCCACCACGACGCCCTGGACGCGGCTGCCGCAGGACTGGCCCTCGTGGACGTGGGCCACGCCACAGGGGAACGGGGCGCGGTGGAGGTGCTCGAGAAGATCGTGGCCGGGGTGACGGGCGTCACCGCGGTCTGGACCCATTGGGAAGGGGAGCCGTTCGCGTGGCGGGGCAGGGCCTGCGAAGGATGACGGCGCAGAACGAGGCGGCCCCGCGGCCGCACGACGGCCCGCGCGGGCCAGGGAGGTGACGTTGGAACCGGACGTGTTGGAGAACCTGGAACGGTTGCAGGAGGTGGCAGACGAGATCGACCGGCTGGAGTCCCGCCGGCAGGCGGCCCGGGAGGAACGGGACCGGCTGCAGGAAGCGCTCGAGGGCGCCCAGGGAGAGCTGTCCCGGAGGGAGGAGCGGGCCCACGCCCTGGACATCGAGCGCCGGAAACGAGAGCTGGTGATCAAGGAGGAGAAGGATCGCATGGCCCGGGTCAAGGGCCGGATGGGGGAGGTCAAGACCAGCCGTGAGTACCAGGCCGTGATCGCCGAGATCGGTTCGGCCAAGCAGAACGTGACCGAGAACGAGGCGGTGCTGGCCCAAGAGCTCCAGGACCTCGAGGCCCTGACCGCCCAGGTGGCCGAGGCCCGGGCCCAGGTCGAGGCGCTCCAGCGGGACCTGGCAGAGGCGTCTGGCGTGCTGGACGCGGTGGTCGCCGAGACCGAGCAGGGGATCGCCGACATGAAGGACCGGGAGAACCGCTACCTGGCCCAGCTGCCCCGGGAGGTGGTGGACCGGTACCGGCTGATCCGCACCCGGCGGGGCGGGTTGGCCGTGGTGGAGGCCCGGGCCGAGGCGTGCACCGCGTGCAACATGCGGATTCCCCCCCAGGCGTACATCGAGGTGGTCCGCCGCACGCGGGTCGTCCAGTGCCCCAACTGCCACCGGATCCTGGTCCCTCCCCGGGAGGAGGCGCCTGCCGGCTAGCCTGGCGGCCCGAAAACCGGTAGGATCCATCTAACAGGCTGCTGAAAAACCCCGCCCATGGGTTTTTCAGCCACGACCTCTCGGGGACGGCCCCGTGACTCGCCCCATCCATGGGGCTCGCCCGTTGGGCGTTTCTACGAAACGTCCGATTCCGCTTTCCTGCGGAATCGCAGAGGTCTTTCAAATCACTCGGGTTTTCAACCCTCGTGGTTTGGCATCCCCTCCGTGGGGTGCGCGCAGGCCGCTTTTTCAGCGGTCTGCTACCAAGACCTGCAATTATATTGCCAGGAGTGCGGGGTTGCGGGTGCGAAACCGGGCAGCCGCTCCGGCCGTGAGGCCGGGGAGGAAAGTCCGGGCTCCACAGGGCAGGGTGCTGGATAACGTCCAGTCGGGGAGACCCGAAGGAAAGTGCCACAGAGAACAGACCGCCCGGCACTCAACCGCGTTGCGTGCCGGGTAAGGGTGAAACGGTGAGGTAAGAGCTCACCAGCGGCCGGGGCGACCCGGCCGGCTCGGCAAACCCCACCCGGAGCAAGACCAAATAGGGGAGCGTACGAGGGCGGCCCGCCCCAGGCTCCCGGGTAGGTCGCTCGAGGCCCGGGGAAACCCGGGTCCCAGAGGAATGGCTGCCGCCCGTCCAGGGCACAGGACCCGGCTTATAGGTTTCGCACCCCCGGCCCCGCCCCATTTTTTCGCGGCCCGCGCGTTTTGCCCCCCGTTGATTTCGTCTTCCGAGGTTTCCATGGGACCGATCGAATCCGCTCTGCTCGGCGTCCTCCAGGGGCTCACCGAGTTCCTGCCGGTCAGTTCGTCGGGACACCTGGTGCTGGCCCAGAGCCTGGTCAGCGGGTTCAGCCAGCCCGGGGTGCTGTTCGATGTCTTCCTCCACTTCGGCACCCTGCTGGCCGTGTTCGTCTACTTCAGGGCCGATATCGCGCGCCTGGCCCGGGCGGCGCTGCCCGGCGCGCCGCCGCCGGACCGAAAGCTGCTCGTGCTGCTCGCCGCGGCCACCGTGCCAACCGGGGTGATCGGGGTCGCGTTCAGGGAGCCCCTGGAGGCCCTGTTCCACGCGCCCCGGGCCGCGGCGGTGATGCTGCTGGTGACCGGGGCGCTCTTGTGGGTGTCCGAGGTGGCGGGCCGCCCCCGGGACGGGCTCGACCGGATCGGGTGGGGCCGGGCCCTGGCCGTGGGCACGGTGCAGGGGCTGGCGATCATCCCGGGGATCAGCCGCTCGGGGTCCACCATCGCCACGGCCACCCTGCTCGGGGTGCGGCCCGAGGCCGGGGCCCGGTTCAGCTTCCTCCTGTCGATCCCGGCGATTCTGGGCGCGGTTGTGCTCCAGGCGCCCGGGATCGGTGCGGTGTCCTCGGCCGACCTGGGGGTGTATGCAGCGGGTGGCGCGGCCGCGTTCGCAGCGGGCCTCGTGGCGATCCGGTTCCTGATGGCCGCGATCCGGCGGGGCCGGTTCCGGTGGTTCGCGGTGTACTGCTGGGCCGTGGGCCTCTCGTACCTGTTGCTGGCGGGGTAGACGGTTGGCGAGCAAGAAGAAGAAAGAGGGAACCGACAGCGTTCGCCAGGCGCTGGGCGGGTGGCGAGACCGCCTGGGGCCGCGGGTGCGCTCGGAACTCGCCGGTCTGTGCCTGTCGATCGTGGCCGTGTTCACGGTACTGTCCCTGGCCACCTACCGGACGGCCGACCCGTCGTTCAATACGGCGGCCGCTCCGGGCGTGGTCCCCCACAACATGGGCGGGGTCGTGGGGGCCCACCTGGCCGATCTCCTGTACCAGACCCTGGGCCACGCCGCGTGGCTGGTGCCCCTGGCCGTGGCCGTGTACGGGGTGCGCTACCTCCTCGTCCGGCCGGTGGCGGCGCCGGGATGGGTGGCTGCGGGGTACGGGTTCGTGGTGGCGACCTCCGCGGGGCTGCTTAGCTGGGGGCTGGGGACGGTGTCGTTCGACCAGCTGGTCTTGCCAGCGGGCGGCGCCCTGGGAGGGCTCCTGGTGCGGGGGCTCGTGCAGTACTTCAACCGGCCCGGCGCTGCGCTGTTGCTGGGGGCCGGTTGGCTCGCGTCGGTCATGTTCACCGTGAACCTGAGCCTGTACGCGTTCTGGGAGCGGCTGCGCCTGGCCGTGGTGTCCTGGGGCCAGCGGGTCCGGGACGACCGGGCCCGGCGCCAGGCGCAACGGGCCCGGCGGCGGAAGGTCCGGGTGTCCGGCAAGGGCCGGGAGGACGCGCGTCCCGACGGTTCCGGACCCGAGCCCCGGATCGTGCTGGAGCGGTCCGGCCCCGAGGTGGCGCCCCGGCCCCGCCGGCCGGTGCAGGAGCCCCTGCCGTTCGCGACCACGAAGGACGGGTTCAAGCTCCCGCCGCTCGACCTGCTCGACCCCGGCACGCCCCCGGGCGCCGGGCCGGACGAGGCAGCCCTGCGCATGGCGTGCCAGGTGCTGGAGAAGAAACTCCTGGACTTCGGGGTCGAGGGCACGGTGGAAAAGGTGCGGCCCGGCCCGGTGATCACCCTGTACGAGTTCAAGCCGGCGCCGGGGGTCAAGATCAGCAAGATCTCGTCCCTGGCCCACGACCTGGCCATGGCCCTCCAGGCCCTGTCCGTGCGGATCATCGCGCCCCTGCCCGGCCGGGCCGCCGTGGGGGTCGAGGTGCCCAACCACCAGCGCGAGACCGTGTACCTGCGGGACATCCTCGCGGCCCCGGCGTTCCAGGAGTCCAAGTCCCTGCTCACCCTGGCCCTGGGCAAGGACAGCGCAGGCCATCCGTTCGTGGCCGACCTGGCCAAGATGCCCCATCTGCTGGTGGCCGGGGCCACCGGGTCGGGAAAGAGCGTGGGGGTGCACGCGATGCTGGCGAGCATCCTCACCCGGGCCACGCCCCGGGAGGTGCGGCTCCTGATGGTCGACCCCAAGATGCTCGAGCTGTCGGTGTACAACGACATCCCCCACCTGCTGCTGCCCGTGGTGACCGAGGCCAAGAAGGCCGCGATCGCGCTGCGGTGGGCGGTCAAGGAGATGGAGCGCCGGTACCAGTTGATGGCCGAGGAGGGGGTGCGCAACATCACCACCTACAACAAGAAGATCGAGCGCAGGGTGAAGGGGCTGCGGGGCCGGCCGGCCGGGGACGACGTGAACGTCGAACACCTGCCGTATATCGTGGTGGTGATCGACGAACTGGCCGACCTGATGATGGTCGCGTCCAAGGACGTGGAAGAATCGATCGCCCGGCTCGCCCAGATGGCCCGGGCCGCGGGGCTGCACCTGATCGTGGCCACCCAGCGGCCGTCGGTGGACGTGCTGACCGGGATGATCAAGGCCAACTTTCCGGCCCGGCTCGCGTTCCAGGTCACCAGCCGGGTGGACTCGCGCACGATCCTCGACTGCCAGGGCGCCGAGTCCCTGCTGGGGGGCGGGGACATGCTGTTCCTGCCGCCGGGCACCTCCCACCTGGAGCGCCTCCACGGCTCGTTCGTGTCCGAGGACGAGGTGGCCCGGCTCGTGGCGTTCCTGCGCGAGCAGGGTGAGGTGCAGTACGACGAGTCGATTCTGGAGGAGCCCGACCCGTCCGGGTTCGAAGACGACCCCGAGTTCGACGAGTTGTACGACCGGGCCGTGGCCCTGGTGGCCGAGAGCCGCCAGGCGTCGATCTCGATGATCCAGCGCCGCCTGAAGATCGGGTACAACCGGGCCGCCCGGATGATCGAGCGCATGGAGCACGAAGGCGTGGTGGGCCCGTCCCGGGGCGCCAAGCCCCGGGAAGTGCTCGTGCGCAAGGCGTGAGCCGGCCCGGCTTCGGCTGCCACCCCATCCGTCCAGGAGTTCCCATGACCCGTCCCCTGGTTGCGTTGCTCTCCGTGTTCACCGCCGTGGCCGTGGCCGCCCCGGCCCCCGACCCCTCGGCGCTCCTCGCCCAGGTCCGGGAAGCGTACCGGGGGGTGCGCGTGGTGAGCGCCCGGTTCGTCCAGACGTCCCGTCTGGTGGCGGTGGGGGTGGACCGGGAGGCCACGGGCACCGTGCTGTTCGGCCGGGGCGGCCGGATGCGGTGGACCTACGACGGGGACGATCCCCAGGAGATCGTGAGCGACGGCAAAACCCTGTGGATCCACCAGGTGCGGGACCGCACCGTGATTCGCCAGCCCCTGGCCGACCTGCCCGAGTCCAGCCGTCTCGCCCTGGACCTGCTGGGCGGGTTCGACGGGATCGAGCGCTCGTTCCGGGTGGGGACGTGCGGCTCCAGGTGCATCGAACTCACCCCCCGGGACGAGCGGCCCGACCTCGCCCGGGTCCGGGTGGAACTGGCTCCGGACCGGCCCGAGGTCGTGGCCGTGGTCACCGAGGACGCCCTGGGCAACCACAACCGGATCGCGTTCGAGGACGTGCGGCGGGACCCGCCCGTGCCGGACGGCGCGTTCCGGTTCGCGGTGCCCGACCGCGTGCGGATCGTGGACGGCGGGAGGACGTTGCGGTGAAGACCGTGGGACTCGTGAGCCTGGGGTGCGCCAAGAACCGGGTGGACGCCGAACACCTGCTGGGCGGGCTGGCCCGCCGGGGGTTCCAGGTGGTGGACGACCCCAGGCAGGCCGAGGTGGTGATCGTGAACACCTGCGGGTTCATCCGGGCCGCGGTGGACGAGAGCATCGACGAGATCCTGGAGGCGGCCCGGCTCAAAGAGACCGGCGCGTGCCGCACCCTGGTGGTGGCCGGGTGCCTGCCCAAGCGGTACCCGGACCTGGCCGACGCTTTGCCCGAGGTGGACCGGTTCTTCACCCCGGAAGACGTGCCCAGGATCCCCGAGTTGCTCGGGGGCGCGGCCACCGGTGGCCCGGGGCGCGACCGCCTGCTCACCCAGCTGCCCCACTCCACCTACCTGAAGATCGCGGACGGCTGCTCGAACCGGTGCGCGTACTGCACCATCCCGGCGATCCGGGGGCCGTTCCGGTCTGCCGACCCGGCCGCCCTGGTGGACGAGGCCCGGCGGCTCGCGGACCGGGGGGTGGTGGAACTCAACCGGGTGGCCCAGGACGTGACCCGGTTCGGGGCGGACCGGGGAGACCCCGACGCCCTGGTCCGGCTGTTGGACGACCTGGCCGCGATCGACAGACTCCGGTGGATCCGGCTGCTGTACGCGTACCCGCGGCCGTTTCCGCCGGGGGTCGTGGAGCGCCTGGCCGGGGGCGGCAAGGTGCTGCCGTACCTGGACCTGCCCGTGCAGCACATCCACCCGCGGGTGTTGCGCGACATGGCCCGGCGTACCTCGGCCGCCGAGGTCGAACAGATCGTGGCCGATCTCCAGGCCCGGGTGCCGGACCTGGTGCTGCGCACCACTGCGATCGTGGGGTTCCCGGGGGAGACCGACGACGAGTTCGAGGCCCTGGTGGCGTTCGCCCGGCGGGTCCGGTTCCACCACCTGGGGGTGTTCGCGTACTCGACGGAAGAGGGGACCCCGGCCGAGCGGTTGGGGGCCCGGGTGCCCGCCCCGGTGGTGCGCGAGCGGGTGGACCACCTGCTGGAGGTCCAGGCCGAGATCAGCCATGGCCGCAACCGGGAGTTCCTGGGCCGGGAGCTGGATGTGCTGGTGGAGGGGTTCGACGAAGACGGCGAGGTGGTGGGGCGCACCTTCGGCCAGGCGCCCGAGGTGGACGGGCTGACGCGGCTCGCCGGGTTTCCCGACGAGGTGGTCGAGATCGGCTGTTTCGTCCGGGCCCGGGTGGAAGACGCGTGGGAGTACGACCTGGGCGCCCGGGTCGTCGGGTCGTGAGCCGGCAACTCCGGCGGTGGGCGGCCCCGCTGGCCGTGCTCGCCCTGGTCGCGTGGTACGGCGTGTCCCGCCGGCCCGAGCCCCCGCCTGCCGTCGAGACCCGGTTCCTGATGGACACCCTGGTGTCCGTCACCCTGTGGGGGACCGACCGGGCCGATGCCCCGGGCCGGATCGGTGTGGCGTTCGAAGCGCTCGAGGCCGTGGACCGGGCCATGGCGCGCAAGGAAGGCACGCCCCTGTGGGCCCTGAACCGGGCGGGCGGCGGGATCCTGGACCCGGCCACGGCCGAGGTGGTGTCCGCTTCCCTGGCGTGGGCCCGCCGCACCGGCGGCGCGTTCGACCCCACCGTGGCGCCCCTGATCGACCTGTGGGATGTGCTGGCCGGACCCCACCCACCCCCGTCCGGCGGGCAGATCGCAGCGGCCCTCGGCCGGGTGGGGTGGGAGCGGGTCCGGTTTGCGCCCGGCCCGCCGGCCCGGGTGGACCTGGGCGGCACGGCCCTGGACCTGGGGGCGATCGCCAAGGGGTACGCCCTGGACCGGGCCGCGGCCGCGCTCCGGGCCGGGGGAGCGGCCGACTTCATCGTGAACGCGGGCGGCGACCTGGTCGTGGCCGGGAGCAAGGGCGGGCGGCCGTGGCGGGTCGGCATCCAGCACCCCCGGGACCCGGAGCGGTTCCTGCGGGTGGTCGAGCCCCGGCCCGGCGCCCTGGTCACCTCCGGGGACTACGAGCGGTTCTACGAGTGGGAGGGCGAGCGGGTCCACCACATCCTCGACCCGCGCACCGGGCGCCCGGCCGGCGGGTGCCGGTCGGTGACCGTGTGGGCGTCCCGGGCGATCGACGCGGATGCGCTGGCCACCGCGGTGTTCGTGCTCGGGCCGGACGCGGGCCTGGCGCTGCTCGAGGCCACGGCCGGTGCCGAGGGCCTGGTGGTGGACGCGGTGGGCCGGGTGCGGGAGACCGCCGGGTTCGGCCGGGTGGCGCCCGGGGCGGCCGGCCGGTGAGGCGGCGATTCACTCCCCTGGACGCCCTCGTGGTGGCCGGCCTGCTCGCCCTGAACTGGGCGGTGCTGGGCCGGGACCGGGGCGAGCCCTCGGCGGCCGAGATCGTGTCGGCGTCCGGGATCCGGCAGGTGCGCCTGGGGGCCGGGGTGGTGCGGGTGGGCGGACCCCTGGGGGAAACCGTGGTGGAAGTGGCCCCGGACGGCGTCCGGGTGGCGAGCAGCCCGTGCCCACTGCAACTGTGCGTGCGCCAGGGCTGGGTGCGCCGTCCGGGCGGGGTGGTGGCGTGCCTGCCCAACCGGGTGGCGGTCCGGGTGGCGGGACGGGAGGGCGTCGATGCGGTCGGCCGGTGACGGCAGCGCCCGCAGGCTTGCCCGGGTGGGGCTCCTGATCGCCCTGGCCGGGGTGCTCCAGGTGCTGGAGGCGTCGGTGCCGTCCCCGGCACCGTGGTTCCGGCTGGGGCTGTCCAACGCCCTGGTGCTGGTGGCCCTGGAACGGTGGGGGGTGAGGGAGGGCGCGATGGTGGCGGCCGGCAAGGTGCTCCTGGGGGCCCTGCTCACCGGCCGGCTGCTGTCCCCCGGGTTCTTCCTGGCCGTGTCCGGCACCGGCGCGGCCCTGGTGGTGATGGCTGCCGCGGTCCGGCTGCCCGGGATCCTTGGCTACGCCGGCATCGGGGCGCTGGGTGCCCAGGCCCACGCCGTGGCCCAGTTGGCCGCGGCGGCCGTGCTGCTGGGCACCCCGGCGGTCTGGGGCCTGCTGCCGGTGATGGGGACCCTGGCCGTGGTGGCCGGCTGCTTCACCGGCGCGGCAGCCGCGGCCGTGGCAGCCCTGGTGCCCGAACCCGGTCTCACCCCCCCGCCACGGGCGGGAACAGGCTGAGTTCGTCCCCGTCGGCCAGGACGCGCTCCAGGTCGGTGTGGCGGCCGTTGACCAGTACGATCTTGGGCTTGTCCGGGGGGATCTCGAGCCGGCCGAGCACGTCAGCCACCCGGCTGCCGTCCGGCAGGTCCAGGTCGAACGGGCTTTTCCCGCCGGGTGCATGGTCCCGGAGCCCGGCGAACACCTTCACGTGGATGCGCACGGCGTCCTCCCTCTCCTCCCCCGAGTCGTCGCGTTCCCAAGTATACCGTTCCCGTCCCGGCCTGTCGCGTTTGACAGGCCCGGGATCCAGGGTAGCCTGCCCGTTGTCGATGAACCCGGTGGAGCACAGAAGGAGGGAGCGGATGAGACGGCGATGGACGAGGAGGGCGGCGTTGGCCGCGGCCGCAGCGGGAGGGCTGGCGCTGCTGGGCGGGTGCGCGACCAACCAGACCCTGGCGCAGGCCCGGGACGCGTTCGGCCAGGCCCGGCAGGCCGGAGCCGAGGCGCGCGCGCCCTACGACTATGCGGCGGCCGAGGTGTACCTGGACCTGGCCGAACACGAGTGGAGGGAGTTCGATTACCCCCAGACCGCGGTGTACGCCGAGAAGGCCCTGGACCACGCGAAAAAGGCTGCGGGATCGGCCGGGGGAGGTGACCGATGAGGCGCTCGATGCGGTTCGCGGTTGTGTTGGCCGCGGCCAGCACCCTGTTCCTGGGCGGGTGCGGCGCGGTGAACGAGTTGTCCCGGGCCGACGCGGACCGGGCGGCCGGCCTCGAGGGGCGGATCGCGGCGGCCCGGCAGGCCGGGGCCGAAACCTGCGCGCCCCGGGATCTGGCCCGGGCCGAGGCTCTGGTGGAGCACGCCCGGCACGAGGCCATGGAGTTCCACGACCCGGGCCAGGTGGATCGCCGGTTCCAGACCGCGGCCGAGGCGGTGGGCGAACTGGAGAAGAAGGTGGAACAGTGCCGGGCCGCCCGGGCCCGGGCCGTTCCCCCCGACGCCGACCGGGACGGGGTGGTGGACGACGCCGACCGGTGCCCGGGAACACCGTCCGGGGTGGCCGTGGACGCGGTGGGGTGCCCGCGGGACGCGGACCGGGACGGGGTGGCCGACTACCTCGATCGGTGCCCGGACACCCCCGGGGGCGCCCCGGTGGACGCCGAGGGGTGTCTGGCCGACACCGACGGCGACCGGCTCACCGACTGGGACGAGACCCGAACCCACCGGACCGACCCGAACAACCCGGACACCGACGCGGACCGGCTGTGGGACGGGGACGAGGTCCAGAAGTACCACACCGATCCCCTGCGGCCCGACACTGACGGCGACGGGTTGGGCGACGGGGACGAGGTGCTCACGTACCGGACCGACCCGAACAACCCGGACACCGACGGCGGCTCGGTCTCGGACGGGCTGGAGGTTGCGGTGGCCGGCACCGACCCGCTGGACCCGGCGGACGACGTCAAGCAGCTCAAGTGCGTGGACATGCAGATCAACTTCGACACCGATTCGGACGTGGTCAAGCCGGAGTACCTGGCCGAGGTGGAGCGGGTGGCCCAGTACCTGAAGGACTTCCCCGAACTCAAGGTGGTGATCCAGGGCCACACCGACAACCGGGGGACCACCGAGTACAACCTGGACCTGTCCCTGCGCCGGGCCAGGAGCGTGATCCAGTTGCTCGCTGGCCGGTACGGGATCGACCCCGGGCGGCTCAAGGCCGAGGGGTTCGGGTCGAGCCAGCCGATCGCGACCAACGACACCGAGGAGGGCCGGGCCCGGAACCGGCGGATCTACGCGATCCTGCGGTGCGAGTAAGCCGGGACGCCCCGCACCTGTGGCGGGAACGGATGGAACAGGGCGGGCGGCCTTCCGGGGCCGCCCGCCCTGTCCGCTGGGGGGCGCCCCGGCGCAGGTCGCAGGTGTGGCCGGGCGTGGCGCGAAGGGGGTGGAGATCCCGGTTCCAGAACCGTACAGCCCCGGACCGGTTCCAGTCCGTCGCGAAAACGGGTAGGGTTGGCGTCCGCCGGGCGTGCGGACACCGGCCCGGCGCAGTCCGGCGGATCACGGGGCGGGAAAGGAGGAGACCAGCCGGTGGCAGCTGCCGAAGCGTACGTCCTGGACGGGACGAGGGACGGAGACGAGGCCGCCGGGGCCGTGGTGGGCGCGTTGCTCGCCCGGCTCGGGCAGGCGGGATGGCGGGCCGAGGCGGTTCGCCTCCGCGACGTGGAGATCGCGCCCTGTCTCGGGTGTTTCGGGTGCTGGACGAACACCCCGGGCCGGTGCGTCATCGACGACGGGGCCGGCGAGATCACGCGCCGCGCCATCGGGAGCGGGCTTCTCGTGTACGCGACCCCCGTGGTGTTCGGGGGGTACGCCTCCCCCCTCAAGCACGCCCTGGACCGGATGATCTGCCTCGTCTCCCCGTTCTTCCAAGTCGTGGACGGAGAGGTGCACCACCGGCTCCGGTATCCCCGCTACCCCCGGCTGCTGGGCGTGGGCGCGGCCGAAGGGGAGGACGGGGAACGCGACCGGTTGTTCGAGACCCTCGTCCGGCGCAACGCGCTCAACCTGCACGCCGGCCGGTGGGCCGCGGGAGTGGTCCGGACCGACGAACCGGGGGACCGGCGTGAAGCGCGGCTGGACCAGCTGCTCCAGGACGTGGGGCGGGCGCCGTGAGGCGGGCGCTGCTCTTGGTGGGAAGTCCCAAGGCGGGACCCAGCACTTCGGGGGCCCTGGGGGCCTACCTCCTCGACCGCCTCGCGGAGCACGGCGTCCAGGCCGAGACCCGGCGCGTGGCCGAAGTGTTGCGCGACCCGGCCGGCCTCGGTGAGCTGGCCGGGGCCGTGGACCGTTCGAACCTGTTCGTGGTGTCGTTCCCCTTGTACGTCGACAGCCTGCCCGCGCCAGTGGTCCGGTGCTTCGAGGGACTGGCCGCCGTGTGGGGGGCGCGGGCCGGGGGGCGGCCGCGTTTCGCAGCCGTGGTGAACTGCCGCTTCCCCGAGGCGTCGCAGTGCGACACCGCCCTGGCGATTTGCCGGCGGTTCGCCGCCGAGACGGGGCTGTCCTGGGCCGGCGGGCTCGCCCTGGGAGGGGGGGGTGCCGTGGGCGGCCGCCCGCTCGACCGGGCGGGCGGCCGGGTGCGCAACGTGCGCACCGCCCTGGACCAGGCCGGTGCCGCCCTCGCCCGGGGGGAGGCCGTACCGGAACGAGCCGTGCACCTGATGGCAAAGCCCCTCGTCCCCCGGTGGCTCTACCTGCTCATCGGCAACCTGCACTGGACATGCGCTGCACGAAGGCACGGCGCGTTCCGCCGACTCCACGACCGTCCGTACGCGTGAAGGCGGGGCCCGGCGCAGGGGGACACCCGGGCGTCCCCGGCCCGCTGCGGTGGGGCCTCAGTCGGGAGGCTGCCGCCGAAGAAGCCACGGGCGGAGTTTTTCGGCACCCGGACAAGGGGGAGGGGGCGGGCGGACGCCGGCCGGGAACGCTTGCGCCGGGACCTCACCGTTCCCTCGGCAGTAGCGGACGCTCCTCCCGGTCGAACAGGTGGCGGCCCGCCCCCAGGATCGCCAGCACCGACGCGAGAGAGGTGGCGGCCGAGATCATCAGGAGCACCACGATCTGGTAGGCCGCCGCCACCCGGGGGTCGGTGCCGGACAGCACCTGGCCGGTCATCAGCCCCGGGATGAACACCAGGCCGGCCACGGACATCGCGTTCAGGGTGGGGATCAGGCCGGCCCGCAACGCGTCCCGGGCGCTTGGCCGCATCGCCTCCCACGGCCGGCCGCCCAGGGCGAGGAGCGCCTCCACCTCGTCGGCCCGGGCCCGCATGTCCGCCAGGAGGCGGTCCAGGCACACGGCCACCGCGTTCATCCCGTTGCCCACCACCATGCCGCCGATGGGGATGAAGTACCGGGGGTCGTACCACGGGTCGACCCGCACGATCCACGCGGTCACCGCGAACGTCACGGTGAACCCTGTGACGGCCAGGGAGCCCAGGGCGTCCAGGAACACGGCGTCGTGGGCTCCCCGCACCCGGCTGCGGGCGGTTCGGGCCGCGATCACCACCATGGCGGCCAGGGCGCCGGCCACCAGCCACGGGTTGCCGATCCCGAAGATCCAGCCGAGCACGAACCCCAGGGCCAGGAGCTGGGCGTACGCCCGGGCGGCCGCAACCAGCAGCGACCGCACCATGCCCAGGGACAGGGCCCAGGACAGGCCCGCGGCCACCACCAGGAACCCGCTGGCCAGGGCGAGCTGCCACGGCCCGATCGGCGGCGCTCCGGTCACACCGGATGCTCCTGGCCGGTCGCGACGCCCAGGTCCACCACGCGTCCGACCCACGGCCACGGCGTGCCGTGGCCGGCCACCACCGCCGCACCCCCGTCCCGTACGAACCGGTGCACCCGTTCGGCCACCCGGCCAGCGGTCGCCCGGTCCAGGTTGGCCACGGGTTCGTCTAGGAGCACGACGTCCGGCCCGGCCAGCAGGGTGCGGGCTAGGGCCACCCGGGCCCGCTGGCCCTGGCTGAGCTGCCGGGTGGAGCGGCCGAGGGCGACACCGCCGAGGCCCAGCTCGTCCAGGGCGGCGCGGAGCTGGTCGGGCGAGGGCGGCGCAACGCCCCGCCGGGCCCGGAGCCGGAACGGGGCCAGCAGGTCTTCGTGTACGGTGGCCCCCACGGCCGGCGGCGGAGAGGGCAGGAACACGGCGCGGGCGCGCCACGCGTGGGGTGCGACGTGGTCCGGCGGCTCGCCGGCCAGCTCGAGCCGGCCCCCGGCCGCCGGCCACAGCCGGGCCAGCGCCCGGAGCAAGGTGGACTTGCCCGCGCCGCTCGGACCGGCGATCCACACACAACCGCCCCGATCAACGGCCAGGTCCAGGGGGCCCAAGAGGGGGCTTCCCCCGGCTTCCAGGACGAGGCCCGCGGCCGTGAGGGCCGGCTCCCCCCCCCGGCCGGTCAGTACCACGACTCCCCGTCGTGGTCCTCCCCGTGGCACGTGCCGGTGCAGGTCACCTGGCCGCCGGCCTGGGTGAACGCGATCCCCTCCTCCGCAGGCGGTTGGACCTGGGCCGGCCCGGGCGGGTCGTAGTGGGCCGCGGTGCCGAAACCGGCCCCGTCGTGGCAGGTGGCACAGTCGAGCCGGTGGTCGGCTTCGCCGTGCCTCCCGGCCCGGTCCGGGTAGGCCGCGCCCGAGGGCGGGGCGCCGTGGCACGACACGCACCCGGACGGGCTCGTCACCGGCGAGGTCTCGTGGCAGTCGGCGCACGCGGGTCCCGAACCGCCCTCGAGGTCCGCGCCGTGGCACAGGGTGCACGCGGCCGTGGGGCGGTCCGCGTTGCGGTGGGTGTACCCGTTGTCGAACCACTGGTAGTCGTCCACGCCGTCACGGGACGGGTGGGCGGTCCGGGGGTTGTGGCACAGCTCGCACCCGGCGTCGCGGATCCCCCGGTCGAACCGCACGTTGCCCGCGCCGTCGTCCGTACCGTGACACGAACCGCACGCGTACAGGTTGGCCGCGGCGTCGCTGCCGTGGCCGCCCGGCGCCGCCGGGGACAGGTACGACCCGTCCGTGGCGTGGGGCGCGGGTTCGTCCTCGTGGCAGTTGTGGCATGCGTCCGGGCCGTGGCCGTAGCCGCGGTCCAGTTCGTGGCAGTCGTTGCACGTGGCCTCGTAAGCCGCGAGGTCCGGGTGGGGCCACGCGCCGTGCTCCCAGGTGGAGCCGGCCGGCACCCGGGACCCGTCCGGGCCGAAGTGGCAGTCGTCGCACCCCACGCCGGTCACTCCGCCACCGAGGTCGTCACCGTGGCACGCCCGGCACCCGCCGGTGCCGTCCCGGTCCACTTCGGTGCCGTGGAACCCGTCGCTGGCCCGGTCCAGCCAGGTCCGGCCGGTCTCGTGCACGGCCGGTCCGTCTGTGTGGCAGTCGTCGCAGCTGTCCGGGCCGCGATCGAACCCCCGGCTGATCTCGTGGCACCGGTCGCACACGGCCCGGTCCAGCACGAACCCGCCGTGGTCCAGGGTGCCGTGGGTCCAGTCCGATCCCGGTGGCACCCGCGAGCCGTCCGGGTCGAAGTGGCAGTCGAAACACCCGGTGGACGTGGCGCCGCCCTGGAGGTCGTCGCCGTGGCACCCGGCGCAGTCGCCGTCGTCGTCCCCGTGGAAACCGGCCGCGTCCGCGTCGAGCCACGTGTCGTTCGGGTGGCTGAGGCCCGGGCCGTCGTGGCACAGGTAGCAGCCGATGCCCGCACTGCCCCCCCGGTAGTCCTCGCCGTGGCACGCCTGGCACGCGGCAAAGCCGGCCTTGGCCGCGGCGCCGTGCTGGTCGGGCGCGGCCCACCCGTCCGGGTGCCCGCTGTCGCCGTGGCAGTCGTGGCACGCGGCCGGATCGTCCCGGGCGTCCCGGGTCATCCGGTGGCACGCATTGCACACGGCCCCGTCCCGTTCCAGGTCTTCGTGGACCAGGCTTCCGTGGCTCCAGTCCGACCCCGGGGGCACCCGGGATCCGTCCGGGCCGAAGTGGCAGTCGAAACACCCGACCCGGGCCGAGCCGCCCCGGCCGTCCTCGCCGTGGCAACGGGCGCAGCCGGCGTCGTCGTCCCCGTGGAAGGCGTCCGCGGCCGGGTCGAGCCACGCGTCGCTCGGGTGGTCGAGGCCTGGGCCGTCGTGGCACAGGTAGCAGCTGACCTCGGCGATCCCTCCCCGGTAGTCCGCGCCGTGGCACATCTGGCACCCCACGAAGTCCGCCACCGCGGCAGCGCCGTGGGCAGCTCCGGGGACCCACCCCGAACCGTGGCCACCACCCGGGTCCGAGTGGCACGCGGTGCAACTCGGCGCCTTCCCGTTCCCGTCGAGGTCCGTGCCGTGGCACGCCCGGCACCCGTCGTCCCCGTCCTTGCCGACCACGGTGCCGTGGAACGCAGCGGTGTCGTGCGCGGCGGGGTCTGCCCAGCCGGACGCGTGGACGCCGCCGCCCGCATCGTCGTTGGAGGTGGCGCAGCCGGAAAGGACGAAAGCGGCGAGGACCGCGCCGACCAGGAGCCAGGGTCTGGAGTCGCGCATGGGAGCTCTCCGGCGGCCTACCGGCCGTGGCACGGCCGGCACGAGGCCGACGCCTTGGGGTTGCCGTGGCACCGGAAACACGGCGCCGGGTCCACCCGGCCGTCGATCCGGTGGCGGGTGAGGTAGTCGCCCCGGTGGGGGTACGCCCGCCGGGTGCCGCCCGGGTCCCGGGTCGACGGCTTCAGTTCCACCGCGTCGGCGTGGCACCCGTTGCACATGGACGGCTGGTGGCACAGGCTGCACACCGCCTCCCGCTGGCCCGCGGCCAGGCGGTGGGCTCCCGCGGCGAACGCCGGCGTGTGGTCGAACCGGGCGTACACGACTCCGCCCCCGTCCGGCTCGTGGCAGTCCGAGCACACGGGCGGGCCCGGCTCGAGCTCGTCCGGGTGGGCCGCGGGCAGCTCGTAGGAGCTGTGGAGGGCGGCGCAGCCGACCAGCACGGCGGCCACCGCGACCGCGGCGAGTCCGCTCCAGAACAGGGGGCGTTTCGGTGTCATGGCAACTCGCCTTCCTTCAGGGGGCGCCTGCGGCCGCTCCTACCGGTCGTACACGTACCGGACCGCGGCGAACGCGCGCAAGTTGCTGTCGAAGTAGGGGTCGGACCCGTAGTCCGCGTTCACCTCCACCAGGAGGTTCTCCACCGGTGTGCGCCACCCTCCGGTGGCGCTCAGGAACAGCGACGCGTCCTCGCCGAACACGTCTTCGTCGTACCGGGCGTACACGGCGTCGGCCGTGGCGTACCCGAACGGCAACTCCCAGTAGGCGAACAGCCGCAGCAGGGTGTACCGGTCCCGGTCGTCCCCGCCGTTCATCCGGCCCAACTCCCCGCCCAGGTCCAGCGCCTTGGCTACGGGCCACCGCACGCTGCCGGCGGCGTAGGTGGCGCTGCTGCGCTCGTCGTACCGGTTGTGGTGCAACCGCACGGTCACGTCCACCGGCCCGGCTGCGGGGATCCACCAGTCCGCACCCAGGGTTGTCGATCGCTCGTCCGACCCGGCGAGCGCCCGGAACGGCCCGCCGGTGTTCTCCCCGGTGTCGAACCGGTCTTCGTAGGAAACCTGCTGGAAGAACGGGCGGATCCGGGTGCCCCACGCGGGCACGTCCGCCTCGTACGCGTGTTCGGCCCACCCGTCGGTGGCCAGGCTGTACAGCGACCGGCCCGACACCCCGATCCCGGCCGGGAGGGACACGCTGCCGTCCAAGCCCACGAACTCGTCGTCCCGGCTCCCGTCGTTGGCCAGGTGCTTGTACGACAGGCCCAGATCGTAGCGGTCGCCCGAATGGTGCCCGAACCGGCCGCCCCACAGGGTGTCCCCGCTCCGGCCGTCCACCTCCTCTACGGCCACCGGCACCCCCCCGTACGCGGTGAAGGAAAACAGGGGACTCACGTCCGCGTCCACCCGCACTCCGTCCAGGCTCTCGTTCGCCCCGCCCTGGAATACGTACTGGCGGCCCAGGCGGACCATGAGGTTGTTTCCGGCCGTGTACTGGGCGTACGCGTACACGGCCTCGCCCGCGGCCCGGTCGCCGAACGCGTCGTCGTCCGCCAGGTCCAGACGCCCCCACCCGTACAGGTGGACCGACACGCCCCGGTCGTCCAACTCGCCCAGGTCGGCCTGGAGGTACTCGTAGACCGGCGTGGCCCGGTTTCCGTCCCGGTCCTCGAACGCGCGCACCAGGGTGCTCGACGCCAGGTGGACACCCGCGGCCCGGGCCGGCGGGCCGGCCGCGAAGACGAAGGCACCCAGGGCGGTGAAGGCGAGGGCGGTCGCACCCCAGCGTTTCGGCATGGCGAACACTCCTGGAAACGGGCCGCAGCCCCGGGAACACAGGGCAGACCCGACGGTTGACGGCCGCGCCCATTGTACCGGTACGGCACCGGAGGGGAAGTCCAAAAAAAAGACGACCGATCCGATCGGGCTGCCAGGACTGTTTCGAGCCGTTTTTTCCGGTCCTCATAACATCGTTTGGGTCTTGTCCACCGGGGGTCGCGTCGGTATAATCGCGGCCCGATGTCCGCCTTGCCTGGGTGGCGCCGTAAAGGGGGAGGAGGCGAAAAGCCCTTTGCTGGCGTGGTGTTCCACACATCTCTCGAAGGAGGTCAGCATGTCCGAGCAGATCAAAGACGTCTACCCGGTACCCGAGGATTTTCGGCAGAGGGCGTGGGTCAAGAGCCGCGAGGAGTACGAAAAGCTGTATCGGGAGTCCGTCGAGGACAACGACGGGTTCTGGGCACGGATCGCTGAGCAGCAGGTGACCTGGTTCAAGAAGTGGGACAGGGTCCAGGACTGGAAGTACTCCAAGGACGAGGTGTACATCAAGTGGTTCGAGGGCGCCAAGCTCAACGTCAGCTACAACTGCCTCGACCGCCACCTGGAGACCCGGGGCGACCAGATCGCGATCCTCTGGGAGGGCAACGAGCCCACCGAGGACCGGGCGATCACCTACAGGGAACTCCACGAAGAGGTGTGCCGGTTCGCCAACGTGCTCAAGGACCACGGCGTCAAGAAGGGCGACCGGGTCTCGATCTACCTGCCCATGATCCCCGAGTTGGCCGTGGCCATGCTGGCGTGCACCCGGATCGGCGCGATCCACTCGATCGTGTTCGGCGGGTTCTCGGCCGATGCGCTCAAGGACCGGATCCAGGACTGCGACTCCAACTTCCTGGTCACCTGCGACGGGTTCTACCGGGGCGCGAAACTCGTGAACCAGAAGGCCCAGGCCGACCAGGCCCTGGCCGAGTGCCCCACGGTCAAGACCTGCGTGGTGGTGCGCCGGGTCGGTGACGACCTCACCGTGAACATGCAGGCCGGCCGCGACGTGTGGTACGACGAGGTGGTCGCGGCGGCCAGCCCCGACTGCGCCCCCGAAGAGATGGACGCGGAAGCCCCGCTGTTCATCCTGTACACCTCGGGTTCCACCGGCAAGCCCAAGGGCGTGATGCACACCACCGGCGGGTACCTGGTGTACACCTCGTTCACCCACAAGATGGTGTTCGACTACCACGACGGCGACATCTACTTCTGCGCTGCGGACATCGGGTGGGTCACCGGCCACAGCTACATCGTGTACGGCCCGCTGTGCAACGGCGCGATCACCATGATGTTCGAGGGCGTGCCCACCTACCCGGACGCGGGCCGGTACTGGGACATCGTGGGCAAGCACAAGGTCAACGTGCTCTACACCGCGCCCACGGCCATCCGGGCCATCGCGGCCCAGGGCGACGAGTACGTCACCAGCCGCCTGGACAAGCTCGACAGCCTCCGGTTGCTCGGCACCGTGGGCGAGCCGATCAACCCCGAGGCGTGGCGGTGGTACTTCGAGCTGCCCGGCCGGGGCAAGTGCCCGATCGTGGACACCTGGTGGCAGACCGAGACCGGCGGCATCCTGATCACCGGCCTGCCCGGCGCCATCGACATGAAGCCCGGCAAGGCCACCACGCCGTTCTTCGGGGTGGAGCCGGTGATCGTCGACCCCGAGAAGGGCACGGTGCTCGAGGGCGTCACCGAGGGCGCGCTGTGCATCCGCCGGCCGTGGCCGGGCCAGATGCGCGGGGTGTACGGCGATCCCGACCGGTTCCGGACCACCTACTTCGTCCAGTACGACGGGTATTACTTCACCGGTGACGGCGCCAACCGCGACGCGGACGGCGACTACCAGATCACCGGCCGCATCGACGACGTGATCAACGTGTCCGGGCACCGGATGGGCACGGCCGAGGTCGAGAGCGCCCTGGTGCTCCACGAAAAGGTGGCCGAGGCCGCGGTGGTCGGGTTCCCCCACGACATCAAGGGCCAGGGCATCTACGCCTACGTCACCCTGAACGCCGGCGTGGAGGGTACCGACGAACTCAAGAAGGAGCTGGTTCAGCTGGTGCGCAAGGAGATCGGGCCGATCGCGACCCCCGACCACATCCAGTGGGCGCCGGGCCTGCCCAAGACCCGGTCCGGCAAGATCATGCGCCGGATCCTGCGCAAGATCGCAGCAAACGAGGTTGCCGCCGGGTTCGGCGACACCTCCACCCTGCTCGACCCGTCCGTGGTCGACCATCTGGTGGAAGGCCGCCAGAACCGGTAACCGTCCTCCTGCCACCGAACGCGACGGGCCGGCCCCCAGGGGCCGGCCCGCCTTTTTGGTACGCGCCGGAGCCCCGGGCGTCTCCCCCACCGGCTCGGCCGGTTCCCCCGGGGTAGGCCCCCGACGGGCCCGGTTTGCGGTGCGCGGCCGCGGGTACGGCAACGGAACGGAGTTACGCGATCCTGTCCGCGGGCCTGTCTCCGTTCTTGGGCGGCACCAGCCCGGAACCGGGGCCAGGCGGCACGGTTGCTGCATTCACCATGGAAATCATGGTGCATCGGCCGAGTGGGGAAGCCCGGAGTGCCAGGACCCGTAGGCTAGGGGTAGGGGACGCCCCAGGGCGTCGGCGAAGCGTCCACCGTACCTCGAGGGCACTGCGCGCTGTCGCTCCGCCGGCCCGGCGAGCAGGTTTGTAAACCCGAGAAGCGGAGGAAATCGATGCTTCGGTACAGGCTTGGCGTGTTTGGGGCACTCGGTGTGGCCGGCGCCCTGTTGTTCTTCGGCTGCGGGGGGCAGGGCGGGGCCGGTGGCGCCCCGGGCCCTGGGGACGACCCGGTCCCTCCGCAGGCCGACTCCCCGTGCGTCCCGACCGACAACGGCACCGACTACCCGGTCGGCCCCGGGCAGACGTACAACTCCGTCGCCGACGTGCCGTGGTCCCTGCTGGGCCCGGGGGACACCGTCCGGATCTTCTATCGGCCGACGCCCTACCGGGAGAAGATCATCATCAGTACCGACGGGTCCGAGGAGGACCCGATCCGGGTGTGCGGCGTGGCCGGGCCAAACGGCGAGTTGCCCGTTCTGGACGGCGACGGCGCCGCGAACGATCCCGATGACGCACCGGCCTACGGCAGTTACGAGCCGATGGAAGGGCTTGCGATGGTCCTGTTGTGGAACAGGGACTACGACCTCAAGGTTCACAACATCGTCATCGAGGGGTTGCACATCAGGAACGCCAAGGATGCGTTCAGCTACACGCGGACGGACGGTTCCGTCGACAGGTATGAAGACGGGGCGGCCTGCATCCGCGTGCAGGCCGGGGACAACATCGTCATCCGGAACAACGAGCTCGAAAACTGCGGCAACGGGATCTTCACGATGTCCCAGGAGTACAACGAGGCGAGCCTGACCCGGAACATCCTGATCGAGGGGAACGACCTCCACGGACACGGGCAGCCCGGTAGCTACCGCCAGCACGGGGTCTACATCCAGGCCATCGGCGCGACCTACCAGTTCAACCGGTTCGGGCCCAACGCAGCTGGTTCGGAGGGGGCGACGCTAAAGGAGCGGGTCGCGGGGTCGGTGATCCGGTACAACTGGTTCGACAGCGGGAGCACCCGTGTTCTGGACCTGGTCGAGGTGGAGGACGCGGCGCCGTGGTACATCGAAGAGGAGTACATCCGGAGTCTCGACGGCGAGCAGCCGGACCCGGACCGCTTGGAGAAGGTGAGACAGGCCGAGGCCGCCTACCGCAAGACGTACGTCTACGGGAACTTCATCCAGCACGTGGGGAGCCAGACGCCCGCATCCGCGTTGATCCACTACGGGTACGACAACGACCCGGAACTCGCCCGGAAGGGTACGCTCTACTTTTTCAACAACACGCTCTCCCTCCGCCAGGACCGCAGCGACAGCTGGAGGCTCAGGCTCTTCGACATGTATCTCTACGACGAGGCGACCGGGGCCCCGGCCGAGGAGACGGTGGCCGCTTTCAACAACATTATCTATTTCGGGAGCGAAACCGACGGGGCGGAACCCGCCTACCTGTGCCTGGGGCGCGACAGCGGGACGATCGATCTCGGCGTGAACTGGATCAGCGACGACTGGCTAAGCCCGGAAGCCGAGGCCGAGTGCTACCCGTATGCCGGCGAGCGCCCCGTGGTCGTCGGTGCCGAGAATCTCCTGGACACCTCTGGTGCGCCCCCCCCGATCGACACGGCCACCCTCTTGCCGGTCGACACGCCCCTGGTGCGCGGTATGGCCCAGCCGCTTCCCGCGCCGGTCGGTACAGACCATCCGGTGCGGTACCAGTACGTTCCCGACGCGCAGGGGCGGGTCCGGGAGTCGGTGGCCGACCCGGGCGCGGCCGAACTCCTGTGATCTCGGGGGGGCGGAGCGGAGGCAGGTCCAATGCCTCCGGCGCGTCCGCGGGCGCCTCTGAGTCTGGGGCCGCCCGGCGGGGACCAGCGCCATTGCGCACCGGGCCGGCCACCAGCGGGATCCGGCTGGGCAGTCGGTTTGGCGGCGATGCCGCGAGGTCTTCCCGGAAAGACGCGGTCGCGAGGAAAGGAGGGGCAGCATGGAGACGAGGGCTCTGTCGGTCGTGTTTACGACAGACAAAGTCGGGGAGAGCCGGGACTTCTACGTCCGGCACTTCGGGGCCGAGGTCACCTTTGACTGCGGGTGGTACGTCAACCTGCAGTTCGGCGGCCCGGCGTCGACCCTGCAGTTCATGGCGCCCCGGCAGCCGGGGCAGAAACCCAGCGACAGCGCGGGCCTGATGGTCAACTTCGCGGTGGACGACGTGGAAGCGGAGCACGCCAGGCTGACCGGCGCGGGCCTGGCTGCGGTGGTGCCCCTGGAGGGCCACCCGTGGGGCGATCGGGGCTTTGCGGGGCAGGACCCGAACGGGCTCTGCCTGTACATTTACAGCGAGCGCGAGCCCAGCGGGGAGTTCAAACAGTACTACCGGTAGGCGGGCCGCCCGCTGGGCCGGCCGTCCCGCCCGTGTTCCGGGGCGCGATCTCGCCGTACTCCTGCACCGTTCACCCCCCTTTTCGTGCGTTTCGTCGCAGTAAGGGCTCCCCCCCCCACTCCGGTTTGTGTTGTAGTCTCGACCCCAGAAGCCGCCCGCGCCGGACGGCTCGTCCCCTACGAGGAGGGAGTACTCCCTTGCGCTATCGTCTGCGCAGCGTCCTGGAGCACCTTGCCGCGACCGTGCCCGTGGTGGCCGCCACCCTGTGGATTGTAGGTGTCCGGGTCGGGATGAGGTCTCTGCCCTGGTGGGAGCCGGTGCTGGCAGCCGCAGCGGTCGCAGCGGTGCTGGGCCAGGGAGGGAGGGCCGCTGCGCCCCCGGCCCAGGCGGCCGCAGGCCTGCTGTCGGCCGCGTGCCTGGCTCGGTGGTTCGCCCCAGGGGAACTGGGCGCCTTTTTGCGGGGTGCGCCCGTGGCCAGCCTGTACGGGGCGCTCTTCCTGCGGGCGTGCCTCGGGTTCGCTTCGGGCCGCGACCCGTTCACCGTGTACTACGCCCGAAGGACGACCCCGAAAGTCGTGTGGAACACCGACCTGTTCCGCCGGATCAACCGGGAGATGAGCCTCGCGTGGACGGTCTTGTTCGCCGGGGCCGCCGGCTTTTCCGTTTCCTCTTTGCTGGCGCCTCCCGGCGCCCCCCGGGTGTGGTTCGGGGACGTGCTGCCTGCGGCGCTCGTCGCGGGGATCGGGGTGCCCCTGAACCGCTGCTACCCGGGTTGGCGCCGCCGGAAGGCCGGCGTCGCCCTCCCTTCGGACCGGCCCGGTCCGCCCGAAAAGGAGTCCACCATGACAAGCAAGACCGTGGTCGCCGTGAACGGCTCGCCCCACGAAGGGGTCGGCAACACCTCCGAGATGATCGGCCGGCTCCGAGCCCACCTGGCCCCCCTGGGGGTCGGCCTCGATGAGATTTTCCTGACCCGCCACGAGATCGGCTACTGCATCGGGTGCGGCCGGTGCCTGGAGCGGGGCGGGTGCTGGATCCGCGACGACCACGCCGGCATCGTGCAACGGCTGCTCGATGCGGACGGCGTGATCCTCGCCTCGCCGGTGTACATCGACCACGTCACCGCCCAGATGAAGACGTTCCTCGACCGGTGTCTGCCCCTCGGCCACAAGCCCCGGACCGGTTGGAAACCCGGGCTGGCCGTGTCCGTGTCGGCCGGGCTGGGGGAGACGGGAACGGCCGCGTACCTGGCCGGAGCGCTGCGGGTGTTCGGTGCGTACCCGGTGGGCGCCCTGACAGCCATCGCCGTGGCCCCCGGCGCGTTCGTGGGGGAACGGGCCGTGGACGCCCACGCGGCTGACCTGGCCCGGGACCTGGCAGCGGCCGTGGGCGGGGAGCGGCGACGGCCGGCCACCGACCGCGACCTGCGGTTCTGGCAGTTCATGGGAGGGCTGGTGCGGGAGAACCGGGAGTTCATGAGGGCCGACTTCGCCCACTGGGACGAGAACGGCCTGTTCCAGGGGTTCGAACGCTACGTGGGCCAGGACCGGAGCCCGGGCGTCCTGGACCCGGCGGCGCGGGAGGCGTGGATCGCAGAGGCGCAGCGGGCCGCCCGGTCCGGGCGGGCTGTCACGGTGGGGAAGTCCCCAGGCGGAACGCCCGGTGCCGCAGCGTCCACGTGCACCGAACTGCTCCGGACCATGCCGGCGGCGTTCGACCCGGCAGAGGCCCAGGGGCTCGATGCGGTCTACCAGTTCGAGATCGAGGACGAGGGCACCACGGCCCACCTGACGATCTCGGGCGGGCGGTGCACCTTTCACGAAGGCCCGGCCGCCGCGCCCGACGTGGTGATCCGGACCCCGGGGGCCGTCTGGCTCGCCATCGCCCGGGGGGATCTGGACGGGCAACGGGCGTTCATGGCCGGCCGGTACCGGGTGGACGGGGACCTCGCCCTGCTCATGCGGCTGCCCAGGCTGTTCGCCTCCCCTCCCGCCGGCACGCGGCCGGCCGGCCCGTGGTAGATTGGGGCCCTCGAACGACCGTCCCAGAACCGGGCACGGAGGGCCTTGCCCCGTGAACCGAACGCCCGCCACGGACCGGGCCCGTTGCCGAGACCTGTGCCGCCAGTTCGTCTATCCGCTGGGGTTCAACACCCTGATCGCCGGGTTCCTGTGGAGCATCGGGTTCGAAGCCGACTTCTGGACCACCCCGGTGTTCTCCCACTGCACGGGGCTGTCGATTTTCGCCGCTGTCCACCTGGCCCTTGTGATGACGGGCCGGGGAAACTCGGACGGGTGGGCCACCGCCTGCGGGGTCGTGGCGGGGTCGGCCGCGGGTGCCGTGCTCGGTTCCGCGGTCACCGGCGTGCCCCTGGCGCCGGCCGGGCAACTCGGCCTGGCCTTCAAAGCGGTGGGGTTCGGGCTCGTGTCCGGGGGGGGCGTCTCCCACTTCTCCTCCGCCCGGGAGCGGGTCGCGGCGGCAGAGGCTGTGGTCACGGCCGACGGACCCTGCGGCTCACCAGCCGGCCCGAGACCCTGGTGGTGAGCCGCGCCTACGGGGACCGGTTCCGGCAGATGTGACGACCCGGCCGGCCGAGCAGGCGGCGGGCAGCTGCCGGGGCTGCGGGGTTCCGGGGAGGGGCGACCCAGGAACGGGGTTCGTTACAAAAGGCGGGCCGGCGGGCTATGCTGGGGGTCCCGTCTTTCTCCGTAAGCGAGGTGGACCGGTGCGGGTGCCGCTGTTCGGAAAACTGCTCGCCGCGTTCCTGGCCCTGAGCCTGGCGCCCCTGGTGTGGTTCGGGGTGGACGCGTCCCGGCGGATCGAACGACTCGGGCGCGAGGGCATGGAGCGGGCCGGCGCAGCCCTGGACGAGAAGGCACGCCAGGCGCTGGAGATCCAGGCCCTGGGGCTGGCCGAACAGGTCGCCCGGTTCCTGGAGGAGCGGGTCCAGGACGTGCGCACGCTGGCCGCTTTGCCCAAGCGGCCCGAGGCGTTCGCGGCGCTGGCCCGGGCGCGCACCGGTATCCTGTGGCGCCGCCGGCTGGACGGCCGGGGGCGGCCGGTGCAGGCGCGCGACCGGGTGCCCGTGTACACCGAGCTCGCGTGGGTGGGGCCGGACGGCCGGGAGCGGTTCCGGCTGGACCGGGGCGAGCCCGTGCCCCGGGGGGCGCTCCGGGACGTGTCCCGGCCCGAGGGCACCACGTTCGGGACGGAGCGGTACTTCGCCGAAGCGGCGGCCCTGCCGCCCGGAGAGCCGTGGGTGGGCCACCTGGTGGGCCGGCACGTGTCCAAACCCGAGCAACTCGCCGGCGCCGACTCGGTGGAGGCCGCGGTGGGCGGGGCCGAGTACGACGGCCACGTCCGGTTCGCCCTGGCCGTGCGGGACGCCGGCCGGCTCGTCGGCGTGGTGGCCGCGGCCGTGGACCAGCGGCACCTCCAGGAGTTCTCCCAGCACGTGCTGCCCCTCAGCCGGGAGCGGGTGGTGTTCCCGTCCTACCGGTCGGGCAACTACGCGTTCCTGTTAGACGACCGGGGCTGGATCATCGCCCATCCCAAGCTGTGGGACCTGCCAGGCCTGGGGCCCGACGGGAACTGGGTTCCCCCCTACACCGAGGCCTCCCCGCCCGAGGTGGTCGCCCTGGGCCGGATCCCGTTTCGCCTGGATCTTGCCGGGTTCGTCCACCCCAACTACCCGCTGGTCCTGGACGAGGTG
>JAJRUI010000042.1 GCA_024277875.1 Deferrisomatales bacterium | reverse complement strand
CCGTGGCCGCCCTGGGGTACGGGGTCCACTGGGGCGCTGTGATGGCCGGCACCATCGGCGGCGAGCAGCGCATGGAGTTCACCGTGGTGGGCGACACGGTGAACGTGGCGCACCGGATCCAGCAGATGGCCGGGCCGGGGGAGGTCCTGGTCACCCGGCCCGCGGCCCGGGCCGCCGGACCCGGCTACCGGTGGGGCCCGGACCGGTGGGTCCGGATCCGGGGCCGGAAGGCGCCGGTCAAACTCGCCCCCCTGGAGGACGTCCCCGCGGGCACGGCCTGACGGCCGGTCCTCGAATCCGCTGCCAAGGAGTCATCATGTCCGTCGCCGCGTTCGTCCAGGCCCTCGAACCGATCTTCCAGAAGCTGGCCTCCCTCGGGGACGCCGGCCCGGACGCGCTCCGCGCCGAACTGGCCCGGGCGTTCCCCGTGGACTCCCCGGAGGTCCGGCGGATCCGGGAGTTGTTCACCCGGGGGGTGGACGAGGGGTGGTTGTGCGGCCAGGAGGCCGGGGGCGCCCGGTTCTCCCGGGTGGCCAGGCCGTCCGACGCCACGGCCGGCTACTCGGTGGACGCGGTGCGCCTGGCCGGGCCCGGGGTGTGGCACGGCCACCCGGGCGGGGAGATCGACCTGTGCTTCGCCCGGGACCCGGGGGCCACCTTCGACGGCCACGGCGAGGGGTGGGTGGTGTTCGGCCCCGACTCGGCCCACGTGCCCACCGTGGAGGGGGGCGCCATGGACATCGTGTACTTCCTGCCCGGCGGCGCGATCGACTGGAAGCGGCCCAGGCCGTGAGCCGGGCTCACCGGCCCCACTTGCCCCGGCCGGCCCGGCGGGCCCCGGCCTCCAGCCGGAGCATCCTGGCCCGGCCGGGGTAGTCGAACCACCGGATCGCGTCGGCCAGGCCCTGGCGCACGAGCAGCTCCGACAGGTTCGCGGCCGTCCCGCCCCCGGCGGGCACGAGCCACAGGAACCCCAGGGTCCTGCCGTGGGCGTCTTCCCGGTCCCCCGCAACCTCCAGGTACACCCGCTCCGAAGCGGCCAGCCGGTCCCGGACGAATCGGGTCGCGGCCCGGCTCCACGGCTCGCCGGGCCGGCCGTCCCGGCCCCGCTCCGGCGCGTCCACCCCCAGCAGCCGGACCTTGACCAGCAGGTCCCCCTGGCGTACCCACACGGTGTCGCCGTCCACCACCCGCTCGACGATCACCGGCACCCGCGGGCCCGCAGGCGCGTGCGCGGGCCACCCGGCGGCAGCGGCCAGCACGAGCACCAGCCGGCCCCAGCGCAGACCGCGGGTTGAGGCCCGCCGCCAGGGTGGGGGATAATCCCGGCCCTTCGGTCGTTGCGGCATCCCGACCCCCCACGGAAACGGAGACCCGATGCGACAGGTTACCATCGACGGGATCACCCTGCACCTGGCCCGGCCGGCCGGCCTCGACCTGCGGTGGGTCGGCCGGGAGGACCTGGTGCGACAGGTGCTCGCGGCCTGGCTGGTGCTGGACGAGCGGGACCGGCCCATGACCCCACGGCTGGTGGGCCGGCCCGGGGTGGGCAAGACCACGCTCGCGTTCGCAGCGGCAAAGCGGCTCGGCCGCGAGGTGTACCTGTTCCAGGCCACCATGGACACCCGGCCCGAGGACCTGGTGGTGACCCCGGTGGTCGGGCCGGACGGCGCGATCCAGTACGTGGCCAGCGCCCTGGTGACAGCGGCGCTCCGGGGCGGGGTGTGCGTGCTGGACGAGGGCAACCGGATGAGCGAGAAGAGCTGGGCGTCCCTGGCGCCCCTGCTCGACGACCGGCGATACGTGGAGTCGGTGCTCACCGGCCTCCAGCTCCCGGCCCACCCGGCGTTCCGGCTGGCGGTTACCATGAACGAGGACGCGTCCACCTACGAGATCCCGGAGTACATCCACACCCGTCTCCAGCCCCAGATCCAGGTGGACTTCCCCGAGGCGGACGAGGAGCTGGCGATCCTGAGGGAGAACCTGCCGTTCGCGGACGAACAGCTCCTGGCCTACGTGACCGCGTTCCTCCAGGCGGCCCACGACGCGGACGAGCCGTTCAGCGTGCGCGACGGCATCAACCTGGCCCGGTACGCGCTCAAGCTCGCCCGGTCCGACGGGGCGCCGGCCCTTGCCCGGGTGGCCGAGGCCCTCGGCCGGGTCCTGGGGGAGGACGCCGCCGCGTACCTGCCCGACCCCACCCCCTGATCCCCGGACCCGTGCCCGGCTCCCCCGCTTCCCGGCTCCACCTGGCTCGGTGGTCCGCCCCGGCCGGCGGCGAGGTGTGGGCCGTCCCCGTGCTCCACGGCCGGGTCGAGTTCGCCGGGGCGGTGCGGGCCGCGTTCGCCGAGGCCAAACCCACCGCGGTGGCCGTGGAGCTTCCCCAGACCCTGTCGGGGCCGGTGCTCCGGGCCGTGGACCGGCTGCCCCGGATCTCGGTGGTCGCGTACGAGACCGGGGCCGGGGACGCGGTGTACTGGCCGGTGGAGCCGGCAGATCCGTTCGCCGAGTTGGTGCGCCTGGCCCGGGCCGCCGGGTTGCCGGTCCTTTTCGTGGACGCGGACCTCGACCGTGCGGCCGAACGCGTGGAGGCGCTGCCCGACCCGTACGCGGTGTGCCGGGTGGGCCACCGGGCGTACGTGGACGCGTGCCTGGCCGGCCGGCCGTTTCCCGCCTCCCCGGACGACCTGCGGCGCGAACGGGCCATGGCCGCCGGCTTGGCCCGGGCGGCCGGGCCGGGCGAGCGCGTGCTGTTCGCGTGCGGGCTGGCCCACCTGGAGCGGGTGGGCCGGGCCCTGGCCGGCCCCCACGCCATGCCCCTGGCCAAACCGCGGCGGGAGGGCGTGGCCGTGTTTCACCTGGACCCCGCCAGCCTCGGGGAGGTGGCGGCCGAGATCCCGTTCGTGCAGGCCGTGTACGAGCTGCGGCGCGCCGGGCCGGTCGCCGAACCCGACCTCGCCCGGGCAACGGTGCGCCGCAGGGTGGGCGCCCTGGAGCTGCTCACCGGTGGCGGCCGGTGGGACGAGGCCCGGGCCCTGGACGATGCGGTGGCGTGGGCCGCGGCCCGCAACGGCCCGCCCGGCGAGCCCGTGGACCGCCAGCGGTGCCTGCTGCATCTGGTGCGCCTGGCCGGCCGTCACTACGCCCAGGAGACCGGCGATGCGCTCGAGCCGTGGCAGGTGCGAACGATGTTCCGGTTCCTGCGCAACTGGGCGCTGCTCGAACACCGGCTCCTGCCCGACCTGTACCAGCTCCTCGAGGCGGCCCGCGGCGTGGCCGGCGACAACTTCGCGTACGCCCTGTGGCGCCTGGCGTGCCACACCCCGTGGCAGGCCGACGCCGCTGGCCTGCCCACGGTGGCGATCTCGGCGGACGAGTTGCGCCTCGGAACCCGCCGGATCCGGATCCGGCGCCGCATCGGCCGGACCAAACGCCGGCCGGTGCGGGTGCCGGGCCGCCGCAAGGGCGCGGGCGACCCGGACCGGTGGCTCGACGGGTTCGACCCGGCCGGAATCTGCTCCTACCCGCCCGAGGACGAGGTGGTGGAGGCGTTCGGCCACTGGCTCAAGGGCAAGGCCGGCCGGGTGTTGTCCGAGGAGGCCTCCCGTTCCGAGCCGTTCCGGGGGTCCCTGCTCGACGGGATCGACCTCAGGGAGACGATCCGGCACCTGCCCGAGGGCGAGATCTACGTGCGGGAGCTGGGGCGGGTGTCTGGCGGGGTGGGCAGCGTGGTGGTGATCTTCGACGAGGACCCGGACCGGCAGCGGTACCCGTTCGCCATGACCTGGCTGGGCGAGCACGAGCAGGAGTCGGACATGGCGTTCTACGCGACCCCGCCCCTGGACAACGTGGTGGGCCCCGGGATCTGCCGGAGCGAGTACGGGGGGTTCCTGCTGTCCTACCCGCCCCGCCGCATGGCCGACGTGTGGACCGACCCGGACTACGCGTGGACCCGGGGGCCGGCCGAACGGCTCCTGGCCGCGGGTGTCGAGTACTCCCGGGAGCGCCACGTGGTGTACTGCGCCAGGCGCCCGCCCAGGGGGTT
>JAJRUI010000041.1 GCA_024277875.1 Deferrisomatales bacterium | reverse complement strand
GTGGTGCCCGAGCCCGAGATCGACGAGGACCTGGCCGTGATCCCGGGCACCGACGGCCAGAAGATGTCCAAGTCCTACGGAAACACCATCGATATCTTCACGACGAAAAAGGTGCTCAAGAAGGCGGTGATGTCGATCGTGACCGACGCCACCCCGATCGAGGAGCCCAAGGACCCGGACCGGTGCAACCTGTTCGCCCTGTACCGCCTGTTCGCCACCCCGGACGAGCTGGCCGCCCTGCGGGAGCGCTACCTGGCCCCGGGCCTGAAGTACTCGGACGTGAAAAAGGAGCTGGTGGAACGGATCTGGACGTTTTTCGGGCCCCACCGGGACCGGTACCAGCGGTTCCAGGACCACCCGGACGACGTGCGGGACATCCTGCGGGCCGGCGCGGCCAAGGCCCGGGCCGCGGCCGCGCCGATCCTGGACGCGGTGCGCAGCCGCACCGGCCTGGTGTACTGACCGCGGCCGGCCCAGGGGCGGTGACCAGGGGGCCGGTGCGCCGGGCCCGCCCCTGCGCAGCCCCCTGCCCGCCGGGTCACTCCGGCCGCAGGGCCTCCCGGAGGCCCACCGAGATCTTCACGACCTGCTCGGGCAGGTCCTCCATCGCCCACCGGCCGTACTCCCAGGTGGACGCCTCCCACTGGGTGTACCGGAACACCGCCTCGCCGGTGGCCGGGTCCTCCAGGGTGATCACCGCGATCACCTTGGGGCTCGGGTCCCCGAACACCGTGTCGGGCCGGATCGGCTGGCCGTCCAGGTTCACGTGGGTCAGGGCCTCCACCCGGCACGCCAGGTCCACCGGGCCGGAGGCCACGGGCAGCCCCATCACCGGGAACGCGGCCGACACCGCCCCGAACCGCCCCGATTCCATCAGGGCCTGGGGGATCGCCACCTCCAGGGCCTTGCGCATCTCGCCCAGGAACCGGCCGTGCTCGGGGCTCAGGGCGTTCGCCGGCAGAACCTCCGGGACCTCGACCCGGACGTTACGAAACGGCCGGTCCCGGTACCGGGGGTTCCAGTAGGTGCGCTCGGCCGCCGTGCCCTGGGCGGGCCGGTGCACGGTGCTGTTCAGGGCCCGCAGGTTGCCGTACCGCGGGTCCGCCTTCTTCGCGTCGCGGCCCACGCACCCGGCGAGGGCCAGGCCGCCCGCGGCTGCGACGGCGATCCAGGCGAGGGGCAGTCGGGGCATGGTCAGCGGTCTCCGGTCGGGGGGAACGGGGTGTGGGGCGGCCGGCCGGCCAGCCGGTCCCACGCGAACCAGGGGCCGGGGTCGCGTTTGCGGCCCGGGGCCACGTGCTCGTGCCCCACGATCCGGGCCGGCCGGATCGCCGGGTGGGCCGCGGCCAGGTCGGCCAGCAGCCGGTCGAGGCTCCGGTACTGGGCGTCGGTGTACGGCGTGGCCTCGTCGCCTTCGAGTTCTACCCCCACCGAGAACCGGTTCACGTCGGGCACGCCCCACAACGCGCTGGCGCCAGCGTGCCACGCCTTGTCCCGGGTATCCACGAACTGGGTCACCCTCCCCTGCCGGTCCACCAGGAAGTGGGCCGATACCCGCAGGTGGGCTACCCGGGCGAAGTACGGGTGGCCGGCCGGGTCGAGGCGGTTGCAGAACAGGGCCTCCACGTGGCCCCCGCCGAACCGGCCCGGCGGCAGGCTGATGTGGTGGAGCACCACCGCGTCCACGGGCCAGCCGCCCCGGGACGACCGGTTGGGACTGGGGATCCACCGGGCCCACGGCACGATCACACCGCCCCTCCCCGGCCCGCCGACCGGGGGTCGAGCCGGTCCCGCAGCCGGTCGCCCAGCACGTTGATCCCGAGCACCGTGGCCATGATCGCGAGGCCCGGGAACAGGGCCAGGTGGGGCGCGAATAGCAGGTAGTCCACCCCCTGGCTGAGCAGCCCCCCCCAGGTGGGCACGTCCTGGGGGCCGAGCCCCAGGAACGACAGGCTCGACTCGGCGAGAATGGTGGACGCCACCGCGAACGTGGCCTGGACCGCCAGGGGGCCGGCCAGGCCGGGCAGAATGTGGCGCCACGCCAGCCGTGCCGGCCCGGCGCCCAACACCCGGGCAGCGGTCACGAACTCCCGGTGCCGCAGGGACCGCACCTCCCCCCGCACCAACCGGGCGAACCCCACCCACCCGAGCACCGACAGAGCCAGGATCAGGTTGCCCAGGTCCGGGCCGAGCACCCCGGCCAGGGCGATGGCCAGGAGGATGCCGGGGAACGCCAGGAGTACGTCCACCACCCGCATCACGACCTCGTCCACCCAGCCGCCCGCGTAACCGGCGGCGAACCCCACCAGGGTACCCGCCACGAGGCTCACCCCGACCACGGCCAGCCCCACGGTCAGGCTGACCCGGCCGCCGTACAGGATGCCGGCGAGCACGTCCCGGCCCAGGCGGTCCTGGCCCAGGGGGTGGCGCGCGGACGGACCCTCCAGGGTTCCGACGAGGTCGAGGCGGTCGAACGGCGCCGGGCTCAGGACCGGCGCGAACACGGCGCCGGCCACCAGGGCGGCCAGCACCGCTGCCGCGGCCCAGGTGAACGCCCGCCCGCCCGCGGGCCGGGCTGCCACGGCCGCGCCGCTCACCCCGCCCTCCCGGCGCAGCAGGCTTCATGTGTTTCACTATGTATTTCTCGTATCATCTCGTTTTTACTTCCCATCAGTTACGCCCTGAACCGGGTCGAGCCACCGGTGGACCAGGTCGGCCAGCAGGTTGGCCAGGACGTACCCGAGGCTGATCACCAGCACGCACCCCTGGACCAGCGGGTAGTCCCGGCCCTGGATCGCCCGGAGCAGCAGGGTGCCCACCCCGGGCCACGCGAACACCGCCTCGGTGATCACCGCTCCCGAGAACAGGCTGCCCAACTGGAGTCCGAGCAGGGTGACCACCGGCAGGCACCCGTTGCGCAGGGCGTGGACCCACACCACCTTGGCCTCCCCCACCCCCCGGGCCCGGGCCGCCCGCAGGTACTCGGCGTCGAGCACCTCCACCAGGCCGGCCCGGAGCATCCGGGCCAGGATCGCGGCCAGGCCCGTGCCCAGGGTGATCGCGGGCAGGACCACGCTCGACCACCCGTCCCGGCCCGACACCGGCAGCCATCTCAGGTGGACGGCGAACGCGAGCACCAGGAGCGGTCCGAGCCAGAAGTTGGGCATGGACACCCCCAGCAGGCTGGCCACCAGGCTGCCCCTGTCGAACCCGGTGTCCCGCCGGACCGCGGCCAGCACCCCCACGGGCACGGCGATGGCCAGGGCCACCACCAGGGACCACCCGGCCAGCTCCAGGGTCGCGGGCAGCCGGGACGCGACCAGCTCGGCCACGGGCCTGCGGTACGCGATGCTCCGGCCCAGGTCGCCCCGGGCCACCCCGCCCAGGTACGCGGTGTACTGGGCCCACAGGGGCCGGTCCAGGCCCAGTTCGGCCCGCAGGGCGGCCCGGTCCGCGGGCCGGGCGGTCTCGCCCAGCATCACGTCCACCGGGTCGCCGGGCACCAGGTGCACGAACGCGAACACCAGGGTGACCACGCCGAGCACGGTGGGCACCAGGGTGAGCAGCCGCCGCCGGATCACGGCCCGGCCCCCTCCGGGACCACCCGGGCCAGGCTGGTGTACTCGCCCCCGGGCAGGGGCATGAACCCCCGGAACCCGTTGCGGAGCACCACCACGTTGTCCAGCCACCACAAGCTCGTGTACACGCAGTCCTCGGCCACGGCCCGCTGGATGCGCGCGTACAGCGCCTTGCGCCGGTCCACATCGGGCTCGCGCCGGCTCTCGTCGATCCACCGGTCCACGTCAGGGTTGCGGTACCGGCCCCGGTTGGCGCCGTTGGGGGGCACCGACCGGGAGTGGAACAGGTAGTGGAACACGTCCGGGTCGGCGATCCCGATCCACCGGAGGCTCATCAGCTGGAAGTCGCCCTTCTTGACGTCCGAGAAGAACGTGCCCCACTCGAAACTGCGCACCTCGACCCCGATGCCGACCCGGCCGAGTTGGTCCGCGATCACCCGCGCCACCTCGAGACCGGTCTTGTCGGTGCTGGTCTTGTAGCTCAGGGTGAACCGCACGGCCGGGCCGCCCCCGTCCGGGTCGGGGTAGCCGGCCTCGTCCAGCAGGCGCCGGGCCCGGTCGGGGTCGTACGGGTACCGGGGCACGTCCGGCGCGTACGCCCAGTGTTCGGGGGGGAGCAGGCCGGTGGCCGGCCGGGCCAGACCCGCCAGGGCGAACCGGATCAGCGCGGCCCGGTCCACCGCGTGGGAGATCGCCCGGCGCACCCGGAGGTCGCCGGTCAGGGGATCCTCCAGGTTGTAGCCCAGGTACTGGTACGACGACCCGGGCGCCACCAGCACCTCCAGGCCGGGTTCGCGCCGCAGGAACTTCACCGCGTAGGGGGGCACCGCGTTCTGGAGCAGGTACAGGCCGCCCGACCGCACCTCCAGCAGCCGGGTGGTGGCGCTCTGGAGGATCCGGAACCGCACCCGCTCCAGGGCGGGCGCGCCCCGGAAGTGGTCGGGGAACCGCTCGAGCACCACCTCCTGGCCCTCCCGGAACGCCGCGAGCCGGAACGGACCCGTGCCCACGGCCCGGCCGCCCAGGTCGGGCCGGGCGGCCCACCCGGCCGGAAGGATGCCCACGGTCATCTGGAACGGGAACGACACGAACGGCTCGGACAACCGGAACACCACGGTGCCGTCGTTCGGCGCCTCCACCGACGCCACGGCCGACAGCCCCCCGGACGCGGGACACCCGTGGTCCGGGTCCATCACGTACCGGTAGGTGGCCACCACGTCCCGGGCCGTGAGCACCGACCCGTCGTGGAACCGCACGCCCCGTCGCAGGCGGAACCGGTGGACCAGGGGTTCGGGGGTGTCCCAGGACGCGGCCAGGTCCGGGACCGGCCGGCCCGACCGGTCGATCCGCAGCAGGCCGTTGTACAGCAGCGGCAGGATCCGGACCGCGTGGGCGCCGGCCGCGTACCGGGGATCCAGGGTGGTGGGGGTGCCCTCGATCCCCACCCGGAACTCGCCGGGGGCGCGGTCCGGCCCGTTGCCGCACCCCGGCGCGGCCAGGACGGCGGCCAGGAGAAACCAGGACAGGAGGAGGGGCACGGCGCGCATGGGGGCATTCTAGCCGCGGGGCCCGGGCCGGCGCCACCCCGCCGCCGGGCGGGTCAGCCGCCGGGCGGCGGGGGGATGATGCCCTGTCCCGGCGGGCACGCGGCCTCGTACCGGCGGCGCAGGGCGTCCACCGCGTCGTCGGGCACCCCGGGCAGCCGCCCCCCCTCGTACACGAGCCAGCTCACCAGGGCCCGGGTGGACAGGCTGGAGCGTTCCACCTGGGCCAGGATCGCGTCCGCATCGAATTCGAACAGGAGCTGGACCCCGGCCATCACCGTGTCCAGCTTCAGGGCGTGGTCCCCGCCGGGCTGCTGCATCTCGGCGATCGCGTGTACCAGGTCAGCCCAGACGGTGTCGATCTCCATGGCGTGCGCTCCCTGTGCTGGGGGGGTCGGGGCCGCGGATTCTACCAGGATGCGGAAAAACCCCATCCGTGGTTTTTTCCGCAACGGCCTCTCGAGGGCGGCCCCGTGACTCGCCCCATCCATGGGGCTCGCCCGTTGGGCGCTCCTACGAAACGTCCGATTCCGCTTTCCTGCGGAATCGTCGAGGCATCGCAAATCACTCGGCCTTTCAAACCCCGCGATTTGGCGCCCCTTCCGTGGGGCGCGTAGCAGGTTGCTTTTTCCGAAACCTGCTACGGCATGACCGCTGGCGAGCGCTACCCGCAGGCATGTCTACGTTCCATCCCCGGCCAGGCCGTCCGCGATCCGCTCGGCCACGGCCCGGGGGATCCCGGGCACGGCCGCGATCTCGTCCACGCCGGCCGCGCGCAGCCCGTCGAGGCTGCCGAACCGGCGCAGCAGGACGGCGCGGCGCTTCTCCCCCACCCCCGGGATCCCGTCCAGGGCCGACGCCAGGGTCGCCTTGCGGCGCCTGCGGCGGTGGTACGACACCGCGAACCGGTGGGCCTCGTCTCGCACCCGCTGGAGCAGCAGCAGGCCGGCCGACCGCGGCGGGAACACCACCGGGTTGGTGCGGCCGGGCAGGAACAGCCGGTCCACCGTGGCGCCCCCGGGGTCGCCGCCCCGGCCCGGCCGGGTCCGGGCCTTGGCGATCCCGGCCACGGCCAGGCCCTCGATTCCCGCGTCCGCCACGGCCCGGACGGCCATGCCCAGCTGCCCCTTGCCGCCGTCCACCAGCAGCAGGTCGGGCAACTCCCACCCGGGCCGGTCCTGACGGGCCAGGCGGCGGGAGATCACCTCGTACAGCATGGCGTAGTCGTCGGCGCCGGAGACGGTCTTCACCCGGAACCGGCGGTACCCGTCCTTCCGGGGGAGCCCGTCCTCGAACAGCACCCGGCTGGCCACGGCCTCGTGGCCGTGCACGTTGGACACGTCGAAGCACTCGATCCGGCGCGGGCTCCGGCCGAGGCCCAGCCGGTCGCGGACCTCGTCCAGGGCCGCACCGGCGCCGGCCCGTGTGCGCCACCGCTCGGCCAGGGACTCGGCGGCGTTCTCCCGTGCGAGGCGCACCAGGGCGGCCTTCTCGCCCCGCTTCGGGTGGGTCACCCGCACCCGGCGGCCGCGCCTGTCCCCGAGCCAGTCTTCTAAGAGCCCGGCCTCGTCGTCCGGCAGGGGTTCGGAGACCACCACCTCGGCCGGCACGATCCGGTCGCCCCGGTAGTACCGCCGCAGGAACTGGGCCAGCACCTCGGCGGCGTCCGCCTGGCGGCCGTCCAGGCCGTACGCCCGCCGGTCGATCAGGTTGCCGGCCCGGATCACCAGCACCACCACCTCCGAGGCCCCGGCGTCCCGCACCAAGGCGATCACATCCCGGTCCACGGGCCGGTGGGTCACGGCCTTCTGGCGCTCCAGGGTCAGCTCCACGGCCCGGATCCGGTCGCGCAACTGGGCCGCCTCCTCGAACGCGAGCCGGTCCGCGGCGCCGGCCATCCGCCGCTTCAGGTCGTCCAGCAGGGACCCGGCCCGGCCCTTCAGGAACGCCACCACCTGGTCCACGATCTCCCGGTACGCCTCCTCGGTGATCCGGCCGCAGCACGGCGCCCGGCACCCGCGCACCTGGCCGTACAGGCACGGCCGGGCGCGGGGCCGCAGGGTCCGGTCCCGGCACTGGCGCAGGGGGAAGATCCGCTGGATCAGGTCCACGGTCTCCCGAAGGCTCCGGGCCGACGAGTACGGCCCGAGGTACAGCGCGCCGTCCCGCTTGACCTGGCGCACCATGGACAGGCGGGGGAACGGGCTTTGCACGTCCAGCCGCAGGGACAGGTAGGTCTTGTCGTCCCGCAGATCCACGTTGTACCGGGGCCGGTGCCGCTTGATCAGGGTATTCTCGAGGATCAGCGCCTCTTTCTCGGTATCGGTGACCACCCAGTCCAGGTCGGAGACCCGGTTCATCAGGAACCGCACCCGTTGCCGTCCGTCCGCACCCGGCCGCAGGTAGGTGCGCACCCGGACCCGCAGGTTCTTCGCCTTGCCCACGTACAGCACCCGCCCCCGGTCGTCCTTCAGCAGGTACACGCCGGGCCGGGCCGGAAGATGTTCGACTTTGGCCTGGAAGTCCATGGGGGTATGATACGCACCCCGGCGAAAACATTGCCAGGCCCGTGCCCCTCGTCCCTCGGGGCGTGTGCAGCGGGGGCTTGGCGGGACGCCGGGCGCGGCGACCGGATGCCGCACCCGGCCGGAACCAGGCCCCTTTCCCCACCCGGGCGATGCTCCTTGAAGGTTTTGGCGGCGGGCGGACCGGGGTCACCCCGAAACGGAGGACGGCGGACGGATGGCGAGCGACGTCGAACAGGCCCTGTGGGCCCTGGAGAACGCGGTGGAGGGGGTCGTGGGGTTCGTGAAGGCCGCGGACTACGGCCTGCGGCTCGCGGCCAAGCGGATCGGGGACCTGGCAGCCGGCGGGGACCGGCCGGTGCCGGCCGGCGGACTGGACGACCTGCGCGACGCCCTGGCCGGCGCGCCCCAGCGGCTGTCCGAAGTGGGGGTGCTGGCCCTCGGGGACCACTTCCGGGCGTTCCTCGCCCGGGCCCTGGGCCTGGCCGAGCCGCCGCCCCTGCCCGACACGCCTGACGGCGTGGAACAACTGGCCGGCACCCCGGGGGCCGCCCGCGGCGACAGATTCTGGTTCCCGCTGTTCCTGGCCCTGTACCGCGCCGCCCTGGGCGGCGGCCGGCTGGACCGGGCAGCCATGGCAGCCCTGGGCACCGACGACCTGGAGCTGCGCTACCCGTCCGGCAAGGTCAAGCTCCACTGGGCCGGGGACGCCGTGGTGCTCGAGGAGGTCCACTTCCGGCAGGCCGGTGAGGCCGTCCTGGAGGTTGCCCGGTCGATCCACCGCCACCTGCGGACCGCGTGACGGCCGGCGGCGCGCTACCCGTCGCCGCTCCGGTAGACCCCGCCGGCGCGCCGCGCCGCGGCCGCGGGGCTCGTCCGCGACCCCTCCCGCAACGAGAGCCCCAGCTTGCCGGCGATCAGGGTGCGCAGGTACTCCTTGTGGGGGCACGGCGGGCCGTGGAAGTTGTCGTTGGCCACGCACGACGACAGGTGCACCACCACCCGGTCCTTGCCCACCCCCTCGCGCTTCCGGAGCTGGCGCAGCAGGTTCGTGAGCTTCCGGTGCACCGCCCGCCCGCAGCATCCGCCGCAGGTCAGGGGCAGAAAGCGCAGCCCCCCGGCCGGGTACCCCTCGAACCCGCCGCTGCGCTCGTGGAACGCCAGCTCGCACAGGTAGCCCGAGCACCGCTCCTTGACGATGTGGCACTGGACCACCACCACGTAGGCCGGTCCGCCGGGAACGTCGGTCATCGGTTCACCTTTCCTTCAAACGGCTTGGAGCGGCCCGGGCGGCCTCACGGCCGGACGAGCCACGGGTGGCTGTACCAGTAGTACCGCTGGCGCGCCCGGTCGGGCGCGGTCAGGTTGTACCGGCTGCGGCCCTCCGGCAGGTCGGCCGGCGCGCGGACCCGGAGCCGGCGGCCGGGCTCGGCCCAGACCACCGGCACAGGCCCCTGTCCGCTGGCGAACGCGGCCAACTCGTCGAGCCGGGCGCCCGGCGCGGGCGCGAGCACCACCTCCAGGGACGGCCGCCGGTCCCGGGTGACCGGGTCCCACGGCTCGGCCGACACCACGGGCAGGGGCAGGGTCGCGGCCTTGGTGCGGAACTGCTCCGGGTTTGCGTACGGCCCCCCCATCGGGAACCGGGGCAGGGCCCGGGGATCGCTCCGGACCCCCACCGGGCCGGACTGCTGGCCGAACGCGGTGAACCCCAGGCCGGCCACCAGGTCGGCCAGGGCGCGGTCGTACTCGCCGTACGGGTACGCGAACCATCGGGGCGCGCCGCCCAGCTCGGTCTCGAGGCGGTCCTGGGCCCGGAGGATGTCCGCGGTGACCCGCCGGCGCCACGCATCCTCGTCCTCCCCCGGCCTCCGGTCGGCCAGATGGTCGTGGGACGCGCTGTGGTTGGCGAACGTGGCGCCGTGGGCAGCCATCTCCCGCATCTGGTCCCAGGTCAGGTACCCGCGCCGGCCCTGGTCCACCGGGTCGGTGCACACGAACACGGTGAACGGCAGGCCCCGCGCTTTCAGCAGGGGGTAGCCGTTCTCGTACAGGCTTCGGAACGCATCGTCCACGGTGATCGTCACGGTGCGGTCGGGCAGCTCCGCCCCGGCCTCCAGGGCGCCGAGGACCTCGGCCAGGGGCGCCACCCGGTACCCGGCCCCGGCCAGGTAGTCCAGGTGGGCCGCGAACACGTCCAGGTCCACGTTGGTGCTGGGATAGCGCCCCTCCCCGAATCGGTGGTACATGAACACCACGGCGTGGGGTTCGGCGTGGACCGGCGCCGGGGGGGCGGCCAGGGCCGCGCCCACGGCCAGGGCCGTCAGCCATCGCATCGGTTCGCCTCCTCGGTTGGGGTCACCGGGCCAGGAGCCGCTCCTCCAGGGCGCGGATCTCGTCCCGGAACCCGGCCGCCCGCTCGAACGCCAGGTCGGCCACGGCCTCGGCCATGGCCCGGCGGAGCCGGGCGATCTCGGCCTCGATCTCCTCGACGGTCTCGTACCCGTCTTCCGCCTCGGCCGCAACGGGCACGGTGACATAGTCCATCTCGTAGATCGAGGACAGCACGTCGTCGATCCGCCGCACCACCGACTCGGGGGTGATGCCGTGGGTCCGGTTGTAGGCGAGCTGGCGCTCCCGGCGGCGGTTGCACTCGGCCAGGGCCCGGGCCATCGAGCCGATGACCCGGTCGCCGTACAGAATCACCCGGCCCTCCACGTTCCGGGCCGCCCGGCCCGCGGTCTGGATCAGGCTGGTCTCGGACCGCAGGAACCCCTCCTTGTCCGCGTCCAGAACGGCCACCAGGGCCACCTCGGGCAGGTCCAGCCCCTCCCGGAGCAGGTTCACCCCGATCAGCACCTCGTGGGTGCCGTCCCGCAGCTCCCGGATGATTTTGACCCGCTCCAGGGTGTCGATGTCCGAGTGGAGGTAGCAGGTGCGGACCCCCAGCTCGCCATAGTACCGGGTAAGTTCCTCGGCCATCCGCTTGGTCAGGGTGGTCACCAGCACCCGGTGGCCGGCGGCCACGCACCGGCGGATCTCGGCCAGCAGGTCGTCCACCTGGTTCTCGGCCGGCCGCACCTCCATGGCCGGGTCCACCAGGCCGGTGGGCCGGATCACCTGCTCCACCACCCGCCCGCCCGCCCGCTCCAGCTCGTACTTGGCCGGGGTGGCCGACACGTAGAGCGCCTGGTTCACCCGGGCCTCGAACTCGTCGAACCGCAGGGGGCGGTTGTCCAGGGCCGACGGCAGCCGGAAACCGTATGCCACGAGGGTTTCCTTCCGGGAGCGGTCGCCCCGGTACATCGCGCCGATCTGGGGCACGGTGACGTGGCTCTCGTCCAGCACCAGCAGGTAGTCGTCCGGGAAGTAGTCCAGGAGGGTCGGCGGGGGCTCGCCCGGGGCCCGGCCGGTCAGGTGGCGGGAGTAGTTCTCGATCCCGGTGCAGTACCCCATCTCCTCGAGCATCTCGATGTCGAACAGGGTGCGCTCCTCGATCCGCTGGGCCTCGAGCAGGCGGCCGGCGGCCTTGAGTTCCACCAGGCGCTCCCGGAGTTCGTCCTGGATCGTCCGGATCGCCCGGTCCAGCACGTCCCTGGGGGTGACGTAGTGGCTCGCGGGCGGCACCAGGACCTTCCCGATCCGGCCGACCCGCCGCCCCCGCAGGGGGTCCACCCGGTAGATACCCTCGATCTCGTCCCCGAAAAACTCCACCCGCACGGCGTGCTCGTCCTCGTAGGACGGGAAGATCTCGACCACGTCCCCCCGCACCCGGAACGTGCCCCGGTGGAAGTCCACGTCGTTGCGCTGGTACTGGAGGTCCACCAGCTTGCGCAGCACCCGGTCCCGGTCCACCTCGACCCCCTCCTCCAGGTACAGGATCATCTCCTGGTACGCGGCGGGGTCGCCCAGGCCGTAGATGCACGACACGCTGGCCACGATCAACACGTCCCGCCGGGTCAGCAGGGCGTGGGTGGCCGCGTGCCGGAGCCGGTCGATCCGGTCGTTGATCGACGAGTCCTTCTCGATGTACAGGTCCTGCTGGGGGATGTACGCCTCGGGCTGGTAGTAGTCGTAGTAGCTGACGAAGTACTCCACGGCGTTGTCCGGGAACAGGCCGCGGAACTCGGCGAACAACTGGGCCGCGAGGGTCTTGTTGGGAGCCACCACCAGGGTGGGCCGGTTCAGGCGCGCCACCACGTTGGCGATGGTGAACGTCTTGCCCGACCCGGTGACCCCCAGCAGCACCTGGTGGCGGTGGCCGGCCTCCAGGCCGCTGCACAGGGCGTCGATCGCCCGGGGCTGGTCCCCGCTGGGGGAGAACCCGGTGACGAGGCGGAACCGGTCGCTCACCGCCGCACCGGGGCCGGGCTCACCCCTTGAGCTTCCACGTGGTGCCGTCGGGGCCGTCCTCGAGCACGACGCCCAGCTCGGCCAGTTCGTCCCGGATCGCGTCGGCCCTGGCCCAGTCCCGCGCCTTGCGGGCCTCGATCCGCTCCGCGACCCGGGCCTCGATGGCCGCCTCGTCCAGCCCCGAGGACGACAGCCCCCCCCTCCGGCGGGCCTCAAAGTACACGTGCGGGGGGGTCTGGAGCAGCCCGAGCACGCCCCCCACCTTGCGGAAGCTCTCGGCCGCGTACCCGAGCACGGCCAGGTTCGGGCCGGAGGGCTCCACCCCGTCGTGGAGGAACGCGCCCACCTCCCGGGCGCACCGGTGCAGGTGCCCCAGGGCCTCGGCCGTGTTGAAGTCGTCGTTCATCGCGTTCTCGAACTCGTAGAACAGCCCCAGGACGGCCTCGTGCACCCCCCGGGCGCCGTCGGCCAGCTCGGCCTGGGGAACCTGGGCGGGAACGTCCCGGCCGGCGAGCACCCCGTCCACCCGGTCGAGCAGGCCGTACAGGCGGTCCAGCCCCGCGGCGGCGTCGTGGAGGGTCTGGTCGCTGTAGTCCACCGGGCTCCGGTAGTGGTGGGACAGCAGGAAGAACCGGAGCACCTCCGGGTGCACCCGCCCAAGCACGTCGCGGATCGTGAAAAAGTTGCCCAGGCTCTTGGACATCTTCTCGTGGTTGATGTTCACGAACCCGTTGTGGAGCCAGTAGCGCACGAACGGCTCCCCGGTCAGGGCTTCGGCCTGGGCGATCTCGTTCTCGTGGTGCGGGAACACCAGGTCCTTGCCGCCGCCGTGGATGTCCAGGGTGCCCCCCAGGTACTTCTGGCTCATCACGCTGCACTCGATGTGCCACCCGGGCCGGCCGTCGCCCCACGGGCTCGGCCACGACGGCTCCCCGGGCTTGGCCGCCTTCCACAGGGCGAAGTCCAGGGGGCTGCGCTTGCGGGCGTCCACCTCGACCCGGGCGCCGGCTTCCAGCTCGTCCAGGGGCCGCCGGGACAGGCGGCCGTACGCCGGGTAGTCCCCCACCGAGAAGTACACGTCGCCGTCCACCGCGTAGGCCACCCCCCGGTCGATCAGCCCCTGGATGTGCGCCACCATGTCGGGCACGTGCTCGGTGGCCCGGGGCTCGCGGGTGGGGCGCGCCACCCCCAGGGCGTCCATGTCCTCGTAGAACGCCTCGATGTAGCGTTCCGCGACCTCCCGCGCGGTCACCCCCTGCTCGTTGGCACGGGCGATGATCTTGTCGTCCACGTCGGTGAAGTTGCGCACGTAGGTCACGTCGTAGGAGCTGTACCGGAGGTACCGGTAGATCACGTCAAACACCACCGCGGCCCGGGCGTGGCCGATGTGGCACCGGTCGTACACGGTCACCCCGCACACGTACATCCGGACCCGGCCGGGCTCAACCGGCTCGAACGGCTCCTTCTTTCCGGTCAGGGTGTTGTAGACCCGCAGGGACATCGCTGGTTTCTCCTTCGCGTGGGCCCCGAAGGCAGTGGAGCCGGCACGGCTGGCGCCGGCCGGCTGGAAGGACGGACCCTAACAAAACGGCGGCCGGGGTGTAAAGACAGAGCGCGACCTACGGCTGCCGCTGCTCCCGGGCCGTCTTGGCGCCGGCCCCGCGGTCCCGCTGGTGGAGCACCCCGGCCACCCGGTCCCGGCTCGGGCCCGGGGGCAGCAGTTCCATGGCCCGGCGGTAGTGCTTCTCGGCCAGGTCGAGCCGGCCCTGGGACCGGTAGTAGTCGCCGAGCAGGGCGTGACCCTCTCCGCTGCGGCCGGACTTGCCCAGGGCGAGCCCCCGGTAGTAGGACAGCTTGGGCCACCGGGGGTCGGCCTTGGCCAGCTCGTCGTACACGGCCAGCGCGTCGGCCCCACGGTCCGCCTCGAGGTACATCCACCCCAGGTCCCGCAGGGCGGGCACGGTGATCGTGCCGTTGCGCCGCAGGGCCTCCAGCCCGGCCAGGGCCTCGTCGGCCCGGCCCCGCTTCAGCGCGGTGACCGCCCGCTCGTGGTGGATCTCGGGATCGTCCGGCGCCAGGGCCACGGCCTCGTCCAGCAGCCGGGCCGCCTCGTCGTACCGGCCCTGCTGGCGCAGGAGCAGGGCCAGGCCCAGGCGGGCGCCAGCGTCCTCCGGCCGCGTCTTGACCCGCTGGCGGAACACGGCCACGCCCCACGGCCGGGGGTCCTGCACGAGCACCCGTGCCTTTGCGCGCCACAGGTACCCGGTCTCCCGGGCCGGGGGTTCCTGGTCCGGCGGGGGCAGCGCCATCGCCAGGTACGTGCTCCGGTTCTCCGGAAGCGGATGGGTGAACAGGTAGGCGGGCACCCCGTCCGGCGTGGGCGCGGCCCGGTGCAGGGTGTCCATGAAGCGCACGAGCCCCCACCCGTCGAAACCGGCCTTGGACAGGACCCGGACGGCACGCCGGTCCGCATCCTCCTCGTCCTGCCGGCTGTAGTGAAGCGCCTGGGCCTGGGCGCCGGCCAGCCCGAAGGTGCTCACGGCCGCGCCGGCCTGGCCCATCCCCAGGAACGCGCCGGCCAGCACCGCGGCCAGGGACACCAGGTTGAGCATCGAGGACTTCTCGGCCCGGTTGGCGATGTGCCGCCCCTCCACGTGGCCGAGCTCGTGGGCGACCACCCCGGCCAGTTCGCTCTCGTCGGACACCTGGAGGATCGTCTCGGAGGTGACGAAGATGTGGCCGCCCGGCACGGCGAACGCGTTGATCCGAGGGTCGGCCACCACGTGGAAGGTGGGTTTGAACTCGAGGTCCCCCATCACCTCGGCGATACGGCCGCCGATCACGGCCAGGTACCGGTCCAGGTACGGGTCGTCCAGCAGACGGTACTGCTGGCGCACCTGGGCCACGACCTGCCGGCCCAGCTCGCGCTCCTGGGCCCGGGTCATCACGGCGTGGGCCGGCGACGCAGCAAGCGGCACCCACGCCCACACCAGGGCGGGTGCGACCAGGGAAGCCACGCGGGGCTTCCAGCGGCTCCAGAACATGACAACACCCTACTCCAATTCGGTTTCCCGGGGAAGGGACGGGTGTTCCGGCCGGCCCAGGCCGTGGTAGGATGCGCCTCCGCAACCGCGGGGGGACCGTACCGCCCGCGCCACCCAGGACATCCCATGCCCCACTCCGACGTGTTCCCGTTCTCGGCCCTTGTGGGCCAGGACAAGATGAAGCTGGCCCTGGTGCTCAACGTAATCGATCCCACCATCGATGGGGTCCTGATCCGGGGCGAGAAGGGCACGGCCAAGTCCACGGCCGTCCGCGCCCTGGCCCGGCTGTTGCCCGAGATCCCGGTGGTGGCCGACTGCCCGTTCGGGTGCCACCCCTCGGCCGCCCGGGCCATGTGCACGTCGTGCCGGGAGCGGGCCGCCAGCGGGCAGGCCCTGCCGGTGGCCCGCCGGCCGATGCGGGTGCTGGACCTGCCGGTGGGCGCCACCGAGGACCGGGTCGTGGGCTCCCTGGACATCGAGCGGGCCCTCCAGACCGGGGAGAAGCGGTTCGAACCCGGCATCCTGGGACGGGCGCACCGGGGCATCCTGTACGTGGACGAGGTGAACCTGCTGGAGGATCACCTGGTGGACGTGCTGCTGGACGCCGCGGCCATGGGGGTGAACCACATCGAGCGGGAGGGGGTGTCCTACACCCACCCGAGCCAGTTCGTGCTCGTGGGCACCATGAATCCCGAGGAGGGGGAGCTGCGGCCCCAGCTCCTGGACCGGTTCGGGCTGTGCGTGGACGTGGCCGGCATCCGGGACCCAGCCGAGCGGGTGGCCGTGGTCAAACGACGGCGGGCGTACGAGGCCGACCCGGCGGCGTTCCGCCGGGCGTGGGCCGAGCGCGACGACCGGGTGCGCCAGGCGATCCAGAGGGCCGAGCGGCTGCTGCCCCGGGTCGCGGTGGACGACGACGCCCTAGAGGTGATCGCGACCCTGAGCCTGGACCTGGGGGTGGACGGCCACCGGGCCGACCTGGCGATGATCAAGACCG
>JAJRUI010000040.1 GCA_024277875.1 Deferrisomatales bacterium | reverse complement strand
GGGTGCGCCAGGCGATCCAGAGGGCCGAGCGGCTGCTGCCCCGGGTCGCGGTGGACGACGACGCCCTAGAGGTGATCGCGACCCTGAGCCTGGACCTGGGGGTGGACGGCCACCGGGCCGACCTGGCGATGATCAAGACCGTGGCCGCCCTGGCCGCGTACCGGGGCCGCACCGAGGTCACCGACGACGACGTGGCCGAGGCCGCGGCCGTGGTGTACCCCCACCGGATGAAGAAGACCCCCCTGGAGGAACGGATCCTGTCCCGGGAAGAGGTGGCCACCTCGATCCGGCGCACCCGGGAGGCCCAGAAGGCCCGGCGGGCCACCGGCCATAAAAAAAAAGACGACACCTGAGCCCGGAAAAGAAGGCCGGCGACCGGGTGGTGCAGGAAGAGCACGTGTTCGCCCCGGCCGGCCGGTTCGGGGTGCGCGGCCGGCTGGTGAACCGGGAAGCCCGGGACCGCCTGTCCCGGGGCCGCCGGGTCAAGAACCGGGAGGCGCCGGACACCGGCCGGTACGTTCGCGCCCGGCTTCCCCGGGGCCGGATCCGGTCCGTGGCCGTGGACGCCACCCTCCGGGCGGCTGCGCCCCACCAGCTCCGCCGGGGCGGGGGGCCGGGCCGGCCGGTCCGGGTGCTTCCCGGAGACCTCCGGGAGAAGGTCCTGACCCGGACGTCCGGGGTGAGCCTGCTGTTCGCGGTAGACGCGTCGGGGTCCATGGGCACCGAGGAGGTGATGGCGCGCACCAAGGGGATCGTGCTGTCCCTGCTGGCCGACGCGTACCAGAAACGCGACCGGGTGGCGCTGCTCTCGTTCCGGGCCACCGAGGCCCGGCTGCTCCTGCCGTTCACGACCAGCGTGGGCATCGCCCAGCGGCGTCTGCGATCCCTGCCCACGGGCGGCAAGTCCCCCCTGGCCCTGGCCCTGGCCAAGAGCCTGGAGCTGTTCCGGCTGGAACTGCGCCAACACCCGGGCCGCACGCCCCTACTCGTGCTGCTCACCGACGGCCGGGCCAACATCAGCCTGGCCGGCCAGGACCCGTTCGACGAGGCCCTGGACCAGGCCTGCCGGCTCCGGGAGGCCGGGATCCGCACCCTGGTGGTGGACACCGACCTGACCTGGATCCACTCCTACGCGTACGCCCGGGAGCTGGCCGCGGCCCTCGGCGCCCGGTGCCTGGGGCTCGAAGACCTGGCCCTCGGACGGGTAATCGCGTTCATGGACAGGGCTGGCGCGTGGTGAACCGCCGGATCACCCCCGGTCCTGGTGGCCCGCCGCCAGGGCGGCGGCGTCCCCCAGCCAGCACACGGCCCCGGTGGCCAGGTCGTACACGGCGCCCAGGGCGCGCACCGCTCCCGACGCCACCCGGTCCCGCGCGTCCGAACTCAGCCGGAACAGGTCCCCCAGGCACTGCCACACGTTCTCCTCCACGGCCCGGGCCACCAGTTCGTCCCGGCCCGCCCCGGGCGCAGCCGCCCGCGCCCGGGCCACCGCCGGCGCGATCCGGTCCAGAAGGCGGGCCACGTTGTCCGGCCCGGCCCCGCCCCGTCCCGGGGCCCGGTCCACGGCCGCGGTGACCGCGCCGCACCGGGTGTGGCCCAGCACCACCAGGACCGGGGTGCGGACGTGGCACAGCCCGTACTCCACCGAGGCGGCCTGGTCCGGGCCGCACACGTTGCCGGCCACCCGCACCACGAACAGGTCCATCACCCCGGCGTCGAACACGCACTCCACCGGCACCCGGGAGTCCGAGCACGCCAGCACCGTGGCCACGGCGTGTTCGGACTGGTCTTCCCGGCTGGCCAGGCCGAGCCGGTTCGGGTCGCAGTGGGTGTGCCGCACCCCCCCGGCTGCGAACCGCTGGTTGCCGCGCTGGAGCATGCTCACGATCGCGTCCGTGCCGGGACGTGCCATCCGGGCCCTCCGGTCTGCGGGTTGCCGAGTCGCGTTCCCAGCATAGCAAACCCGACGGCCGCAGCGCACAAACCGGTTGACGCGCGAGCGGATCCGGCTACCATGGGCGGTTGTTCTCCAGCGGTCCCGTCGCTTCCCCCAGGAGGGTCCCATGACGCGGTTGCAAGCCCTGGCCGAGGCCGGCCAGGTCGTGTGGTACGACGACATCCGTCGGTCCTTTCTCGCCTCCGGGGGCCTCGCGACCCTGATCGCGCAGGGCGTCGCCGGGGTGACCTCGAACCCCGCCATCTTCAAGAACGCCATCGCCGGCACCGGCGACTACGACACGGCCCTGGCCGGCCTGGCCGCCCGGGGTCTGCCGGCGGACGCGATCTACGAGGCCCTGGTGCTGGACGACATCCGAGCGGCGGCCGACCAGCTCAGGCCGGTGTACGACCGCACGGCCGGCCGGGACGGCTACGTGAGCCTGGAGGTGCGCCCGTCCCTGGCCCACGACGCACCCGGCACCGTGGACGAGGCGCGCCGGCTGTTCTCGGCGGTGGACCGGCCCAACGCGATGATCAAGGTGCCGGCCACCCCCGAGGGCGCGACCGCCGTCGAGGAACTGGTGGCGGACGGGATCAACGTCAACGCGACCCTGATCTTCTCGGTGGCCCAGTACGAAGCCGTGGCCGGGGCGTACCTGCGGGGACTCGAACGCAGGGTCGCGGCGGGCCGGGACCTGTCCCGGGTCGCGTCGGTCGCGTCGTTCTTCGTGAGCCGGGTGGACACCGCGGTGGACCCCCTGCTTGCGGCGGTGGGCGCGGACGACTTGGCGGGGCGGATCGCGGTGGACAACGCCCGGCTCGCGTACGCCCGGTTCCGGGAGATGTTCTCGGGGGAGCGCTGGGAACGCCTGGCCGCGGCGGGTGCCCGGGTGCAGCGCCCCCTGTGGGCGAGCACGGGCACCAAGAACCCGGACTACCCAGACACCCTGTACGTGGACGAACTGATCGGGCCGGACACGGTGAACACCGTGCCGCCGGCCACACTGGACGCGTTCCTGGACCACGGCCGGGTGGCCGAGACCGTCACCGCCGACCTGAACGGCGCCCGGCGGCGGACGGCGCGTCTGGCAGACCTGGGGATCGACCTGGCCGGGATCACCAGCGACCTCCAGGCCGCCGGGGTCCGGGCGTTCGAACAGGCGTTCGACCAGCTGCTGGCGGCGGTGGCGGACAAGCGCGCCCGCCTGGGCGGCGCCGAGCTCCGGGTGCACGCCGGTCCGTACGCCGGGGCCGTGGATCGGGCCCTGGCCGACCTGGACGCCCAGGACGTGGTGGCCCGACTCAGGGACCGGGACCACACCCTGTGGTCCCCCGACCCAGCCGGGATCGCGGACCGGCTCGGCTGGCTGGACGCCCCCCGGACCGCCCTGGCTGCCGCGGCCGACCTGCGGGCGTTCGCAGACGGGGTTCGCGACGACGGGATCGCCGGCGTGGTGCTCCTGGGCATGGGCGGGTCCAGCCTGGCGCCCGGGGTGTTCCAGCGAATCTTTGGCGGGGGGGGGGTGCCGCTGGAGGTGCTGGACTCCACCCACCCGGACGCCGTGGCCGCGTGCGACGGCCGCCACGACCCGGTCCGGACCCTGTACGTGGTGGCCACCAAGTCGGGGAGCACGGTCGAGACCCTGTCGTTCTTCAAGTACTTCTTCAACCGTGTCACGGAACGACTCGGAGACGAGGCGGGTTCCCGCTTCGTCGCGATCACCGACCCGGGGAGTTCCCTGGAGGCCACGGCCCGCAGGCTCGGGTTCAGGCGGGTGTTCCTGAACGACCCGACCGTGGGCGGCCGGTACGCGGCCCTGACCCTGTTCGGGCTGGTTCCGGCGGCCCTGGTGGGGGTGGACCTGGACCGCCTGCTGGAGCCCGTGGCCCGGCTGGCCGGGGCCGGGTGCGGCGGACTCGGGCCAGGCGCACGGCTCGGCGCAGTGCTCGGAGAGCTGGCCCGGCAGGGGCGCGACAAGCTCACCCTGGTGCTCCCGGACGAACTGGCCGCGTTCGGCGACTGGCTCGAACAGCTGGTGGCCGAGAGCACGGGCAAGGGCGGCACCGGGATCGTGCCGGTGGTGGGGGAGCCCGTGGGGCTGCCGGACGAATACGGGGACGACCGGCTGTTCGTGGCCCTGTGCCCGGCCGGCGCAGACCCGGCCGGCGGCCTGGACGACCTGGCCCGGGCCGGCCACCCGGTGGTGCGGGTGGGCGTGTCCGGGCCGTACGACCTGGGCACCCAGTTCTTCCTGTGGGAGGTGGCCACGGCCGTGGCCGGGTGGCGGCTCGGGATCCAGCCGTTCGACCAGCCGGACGTGGAGGCGGCCAAGGTGCGCGCCCGGGAGATGGTGGCCGCGTTCCGGGCGACCGGCGCCCTGCCGTCCCAGGACCCCGCGGCAGCCGGCGGCGGCCTCGAGGTGTACGGCGACGTCCGGGCCACCGACCCGCTGGCCGCGGTGGCGTCGTTCGTGGACGGGGTGGAGCCCGGCGGGTACCTGGGGATCCACGCGTACCTGCCGCCCGGACCGGACACGGACGGGGCCCTGGCAGCCCTGCGGGCGGCCCTGGCCGCGCGCACGGCCCGGGCGGTCACCGTGGGGTACGGGCCCCGGTTCCTCCACTCCACCGGCCAGCTCCACAAGGGGGACGGCGGCCGGGGACGGTTCGTCCAGCTCACGGCGGACCGGGACCGGGACGTGCCGATCCCCGACGAGCCCGGCTCGGCCGGCGCTCTGCTCACGTTCGGGACCCTGCTGGACGCCCAGGCCCTGGGGGACGGACAGGCGTTGAGGGAAAAGGGACGGGCCGTGCTCCGCGTGCACCTCGGGTCCGACCCGCTCGGAGCGCTCGCCCGGCTGGCCGGCCGGCTCGCCCCCTAAACCGGAACGCCGGCAGAGCCGATAAGAACAGGGCGACAGAACGCCCCCTCCACCGCCGGAGTTCCCCGCCATGCCCCATCCGGATCCCGAGACCGAGACCCTCGTCCGGGAGAACCAGCGCCTCCGGCAGCGGCTGGCGAACATGGAGCGCGACCTCGCCCGCCAGCAGGCGCTGGAGGCTGCCTTGCGCGACAGCCGGGAGCGCTACCGCCTGCTGATCGAGTCGTTCCCCGACGCGGTGGTGCTGTACGACCCGGACGGACGGGTGGTGTACGTGAACCAGGCGTTCGTGGCCACCTACGGGTGGGAGCGGGACGAGTGGCTGGGGCGCAAGATCGCGTTCGTGCCCCCCGAGGAACTGGCCCGCACCCGGGACGCCACCCGGCGGGTCATCGCCGGCGAGAACCTGGTCCTGGAGACCCGGCGGTTGACCAAGGACGGCCGGGTCCTCGACGTGCGGATCCGTCCGGCGCCGTTCCGGGCCCAGGACGGGGAACTCCTCGGCATCTACGTGATCCACCGGAACATCACCGAGAAGAAACGCCGGGAACGGGCCCTGCGCGAGAGCGAGGAGCGCTACCGCAAGCTGCTCGACGCGTCCCCGGACCCGATCTCGGTGTACGACGCCCACGGCAAGGTGACCTACGTGAACCCGGCGTTCCAGGAGACGTTCGGGTGGAGCCTGGAGGAGCTGGCGGGCCAGGGCATCGACTTCGTCCCCCCCCACGAGGTGGAGAAGACCCGGGACGCGGTCCGGCGCACCCTGGCCGGGGAGACCGTGCTCCTGGAGACCCAGCGCCTGACCAAGGACGGCCGGCTCCTGGACATCCAGCTCAAGACCACCATCTTCCACAACGACGACGGGTCCCTGGCCGGGGACATCGTGATCTACCGGGACGTCACCTCCCTGAGAAAGGCCCAGGTGGAGCTGGCCCGGCACCAGGACCACCTGGAGACCCTGGTCAAGGACCGGACCCGGGAGCTAGAGGCGGCCAACGAGCGCCTCCAGCGGGAAATCCGGGACCGGGAACGCCTGGAGGTCCAGCTGCTCCAGTCCCAGAAGATGGAGGCCCTGGGAACCTTGGCCGGCGGCATCGCCCACGACTTCCGCAACCTGCTCCAGGTGATCCACGGGTACGCCGAGGCCCTGCTGCGCAACCGGGCCGCGGACGATCCCGAGCGCGAAGACCTCCAGAAGGTGCTGCGGGCCGCCCGGCGGGGCGCCGACCTGACCAGCCAGTTGCTCACCTTCAGCCGCCGCATGGACGCGGAACTCCGGCCCCTGGACCTGAACCGGGAGGTCCGTGAGATCGCCACCATGCTCCGGCGCACGATCCCCCGCATGGTGGACCTGGAACTGGAACTGGCCGACGCCACGGTGGCCGTGGAAGGGGATCCGGGCCAGATCGAGCAGGCCCTGCTGAACCTGGCCCTCAATGCCAAGGACGCGATGCCAGACGGCGGACGGCTCACCATCGCCACGGGTGTCGGGGGCGGTGACGGGGACCTGCCGCTCGGCGGGCCCACGGTGTGGCTCGAGGTGCGAGACACCGGCCACGGCATGACCCCGGACCTGGCCGACCACATCTTCGACCCGTTCTTCACCACCAAGGCCGTGGGCCAGGGCACCGGCCTGGGGCTTTCCACGGTGTACGGCATCGTCCGGGGCCACGGCGGCCACATCACCTGCAGCAGCCAGCCCGGCGCCGGCACCGCGTTCCGGATCCACCTGCCCCGGTACGACGGCCCCCTGCCCGCTGCGGCCGCCCCCCCGGCCCAGGAGGCGGCAGAGCCGGTCGCGGCCACGGGCACCGTGCTCGTGGTGGACGACGAACCCGAGATCCGCGACCTCGCCCGGATGTTCCTGGAAAAGGGAGGATTCGAGGTGGCTGTCGCGTCCAGCGGGGAGGAGGCCCTGGACACCTACCGGCGCCGGGGGGACATCGACCTGGTGGTGCTCGACCTGGGCATGCCAGGCATGGGGGGGCGCGCGTGCCTTCGCCGCCTCCGGGAGACCGACGCGGACGCGCGGGTTCTCGTGGCCACGGGTTACGCGGCCGACGGCCAGGCCGCCGGCATCCTGGAGGACGGCGCCCTGGCGCTGATCAACAAGCCGTACCGAGCCCGGGACCTGGTGGCGCGGGTGCGGGAGATCCTGGGCCGGCCGGAACCCCTTTCCGGTCGCTTCCCCTAGCAGGTTGCGAAAAACCCCCGTCCATGGGTTTTTTCGCAACGACCTACTAATTCTACTTTGTCACATTCCCCCCTGGCCCTTGGCTGGGGGCCGGGGGAGCGGGTATATTGCAATGGGTTTTGCGCGTAACCGTCTGAAACGAAAGGAGAATCATAATGATTCCTAGTCTGGAGCTGACCAAGTAAGAATCCTTCTTATTTAACCAGCTCCACCGAGGCTCTGGCTGGCTTGGCTCAGGGACTCGATCGATTCTTCCTGCGCTACCACTCTCATTTCGGCTCCCGCACCCGCTCGTGTGGGACCGCGTCGCGGGCCTACTTGGCAGGCCTCTTCCAGGCCGAGAAGCGAAACATGGAACGGATCGCAGAGGTGGTCCCCGCCACCGATGACCAAGCGCTGCAACACTTTCTGTCCTACTCCCCGTGGAGTCATCGCGAGGTGATGGACCATGTCGCCCTCGACGT
>JAJRUI010000039.1 GCA_024277875.1 Deferrisomatales bacterium | reverse complement strand
CTGGGGGTGGACGGCAAGACGGTGCGGGCCGTGCGCGAGGAACTGGAAGCGACCTCGGAAATTCCGAAGTTGGAGCGGCTGGTGGGCCGGGACGGCCGGGAGCGGCCGCGGGGGGTCGAGCGGGCGGCGGGTGCTGTCGGGGAAAGCGTCCCGCCAGGCGTCGAGACGCCCAGTGGAGACGATGGGTTAGGGAGCAGTTCCGCCGCCGGGGACGACGTGCTCCCTAACCCCATGCTCGAACCGGGTCGACACGCCGCCGCCCCGTCACTGCGATCAGGGCTCAGGCAGTTCGCCGACGTCCCGCCCCCGGGAACGGTCGATCTGGGCGGGACGCTCCTGGCCCAGGCCAACGGTATCCGCATCCCCCTGCCCGACGGGTCGGTCCACTGCGCCGCTTTCTCGCTTCCCTACTACGGTCTGCGGCTCTATCCAGGCGAGGCGCAGACGTTCGTCTGGCCCAGCATGACCTACGCCATGCCGGGGACCCCGGACCACGAGGCCATCGGGCGGGCCTGGGCGGCCCTGGACAGATCGCACTTCGTGGACGAGGACGCTTACCACGCCGCCTACGAGCAGCTCATGGCCGCCTACACGCCGGCCGTCGGCGTGCACATCCCGGGCGATCCGGGGTGCGAACACGAGTGGCTGGGGATAGAGACACCGCCCAAACGGGGCAAGGTGGGCGACAGGTCCACTCTCGGCGGCAGCCAGTCCGCGCAACTGGCCTCGCGCCTCCTGGTGGGACGGGACAACCGGCACGGGTTGGGGTCGTCGTCGCTGGGAAGCGGGAAGCGTTACACCGAGAACCGGCGCGATACGGCCCGCGGTGGCCAGCCCGTGGTCACCGAAACTTGCCTCAGATGCGGGGCCTGGCGGGGGCCGCTGGGTTGGGAGCCCACCGCCGAGATGTACGTCGGACACGTGATCCTCATACTGCGCGAGGTACGGCGGGTGCTGCGGCCCGACGGGGTGTGCTGGGTCAACCTGGGCTTTTCGTTCGCCGCGACGCGAAGCCGCCAGGTGGACGGTACGAAGCAGTCCCCCGGCAGCCAACCGGGTCCCGGGGCGGTTCCTCCCAGGGGGTACAAGAACAAGGACCTCATACCTGTGCCCTGGCTGGTGGCCATCGCCGCCCAGCACGACGGCTGGTACCTGCGTGCCCCGGTCGTATGGTCGAAGGGAAACGCCATGCCCAGTTCGGCCACGGACCGGCCGACCATGGACTACGAGCACGTCCTGCTTCTCTCCCGCGCCGGCCGTTACTACTTCGACCAGGAGGCGGTGCGCGAGCCCCTGGCCTACCCCCTGGAGCGCAACGGCCGGGGCATCGGCCCCAAGGGAGCGGCGCTGAACGCCGGGCAGCCGACCTCTCACGGCGTCGGCTCGCAGACCCTGCACACGGCGCATCCCGAAGGCCGTTACCGGCGGGCCACCTGGGACCCGGCCACCGAGGCCGGGAGGCTGGCCGGGGACCTGGTCGAGGCCGGCTACGACGAGGAGGGGCCCCTGCGCCTGGCCCTGGGCTACGAACAGACGCTGCTCCTGGCCAGGTCGGGCCGCTATTTCTACGATGCCGACGCCATCCGCGAACCGTTGGACGAGCGGTACGCCCAGCGGCGGTTGACTCCCCGCGCGCACCATCCCAAGTACGCCGGGCTGCCGGCCCACCGCCGGCCTGACTATGCCCTGCGCGACGAGCCGGCGGCGGAGGGTAATCCCGCCGGGCGCAACAAGCGCACCACCTGGGACGCGGATACCGAGGCCGGGAGGCTGGCCGGGGAGCTGGTCGAGGCCGGTTACGACGAGGAGGGGGCCCTGCGCCTGGCCCTGGGTGCCGGGCAAAACCCCTTGGATGAGGTGATCCGTCGTGCCGTCGAGCTTCATGGGGGAGGTCGCGACTGGGTCGAGGCCGTGCGCCTGGCCCTGGGCCTGGAGCCGGGCCAATTGGTGACCGAGACGGATGGACTGTGGCGGATCAACACCGCCCAGTTAAAGGGAAAACACTACGCCGCCTGGCCCCCGGCCCTGGTGGCCCGCATGATCCAGGCCGGCACGCCGCCCGCGGTCTGCGCCCGGTGCGGAGCGCCTTACGAGCGGGTCACCGTGCGCCGCCTGGCCACGCACCGGGCCACCGGCGATCCAACCCTGGAAACCGGGCGGGCCGGGTTCAATCGCCCGCGTCCCGGGCCGGCCGACGTGCGCATGATGACCGTGCCCCAGGCCGAGATCGCCGCCTATCTCAAGGCGGCCGCCGGCGACCGGGCGGCCGAGTGCCGGGCACGGTATGGGACGAAGTGGGACCATTGGATACGGACGGACGACGGCGGGGCCCGCCTGCCGACGCCGGACGACTGGCTGGATTTGAAGGTCTTTCTCGGCCTGGACGACCGCTACGACGCCGACCTCTTGCCCTACACCGGCAAGCAGAACGTCTACGGGCAGATGGCTCTCGCCCGGGGCAATAGGAGCCGCCGGCCCTCGACCGTCATCCGCAACGAGTGGGAGCGGCGACGGGTTGCGCAACTGGGCTGGCGACCCGACTGTACCTGTTTCGACCACGCCTTTGTCCCGGCCGGGGGTACGGATCATTCCGACCCGCACCCGGTCTGCGGCGAGTGCGGGGAGCCCCACACCAGACCGGCCGTCGTCCTGGACGTGACCATCGGCTCGGGGACCACCGTCCAGGTGGCCCGCCTGCTGGGGCGAAACGGCATCGGCTTCGACGTCTCGTTCGAGTACCTGCGCGACCTGGCCCGGCAGCGGGTGGCGTCGCCGGCGAAGATCCACCGCCGGCCGGGGGTGCCGGCGCTGCTCTGGCGCGAGCCGCCGCCGGACAACGAGGTGATCGTCGGCGACGTGGCCGAGGTGCTGCCCCGGTTCCCTCGCGCCTCGGTGGACCTGGTGTTCCTGGATCCGCCCTTCAACGTCGGCAAGGCCTACGGTAGAAACGTAAACGATCGGCAGGCCGAGCCGTATTACTGGGAACTGCTGCGTTTCTGGTTGGACCTGGCCACCCCGTTGTTGAAACTGACTGGCAGTATCGTCGTCCACCACATCCCATTGTGGGCCTGCCGGGTGGCCGCGTACCTGGAAAGGCAGGGGCTCTACTTTCGAGGTTGGGTGGCCTGGCACGGCCGGAGCGACCACCGGCCACCCCGGCCGTTTCGACCGGAGCATTATCCTTTCGTCTGGTTCTCACGGGGGAAGGAGTACAGGTACAACGAACTCCTGGTTCCCCACGCCCGTTGTGCTCGCTGCGGCGAGTATGCCACCCACTGGGGCGGCAAGGAGAAATACCGTGACCCGAACGGCAAGACGGCCTCGGACGTGTGGGATGGCGACCTGCAACGGCTTCACCACGCGCACAAAACCCGCGCCGCCAACGAGTTGCCGGTCGAGGCGGTGTTGCGCTGGGTGCTGGCCCTGACCGACCCGGGCGACTACGTGTTGGATCCCTTCCTCGGTTCCGGCACGACGGCCGCCGCCTGCGAGCTGTCCGGCCGGCGCTGGGGCGGGGTGGAGTTGGTGGACGACAACCTGGCGGCCATCCGGGTCAAGAGCCTGACGGCGCGCGGGGTGGGGCAGGTCATCGGGGAGAAGGTGGCCGGCCTGCCGGCCGGGAAACGGGCAGAGTTGTGCGCGGCCCTGGCTGTGAAGTGGGGGCAGATCATCGAGCAGCCACCGGGGGACGATGACTGGCTGATAGCCGAGGGCCGAGCATTGGCCGAATCGATCCTCGGTGGTGGAGCCGGGGATTGAGGACGACAAGTGGAGAAGAGAGGGAAGGAAGATCGATGCCACGAGTGTCGTTGACTGACATTGTAGCCGACCCGGCGCTGAACGTGCGGGAGCGGATCGATCCGGATACGGTAGCGGTCTACGCCGAATCGTTGGACGATGTGCCGCCGGTGGTGGTTTTCAGCCTGGATCACGGCCGGCCGCCGTACCTGCTGGCCGATGGCTTTCACCGATGCGCGGCTGCCCGGCAGATAGGGCGAGAGGCCATTACCGCCGAGGTGCGAGTGGGGAGCCGGGACGAGGCGCTGGAATACGCCCTCAAGGCCAACCTGCGTCACGGGCGACCGTTGACCCGCGCCGAGCGGCGGGAGGTGATACGGCGGTTCCTGCGGCTGCACCCGGGGCGGGCCGACAACTGGATCGCCGCCGACCTGGGGGTGGACGGCAAGACGGTGCGGGTGGTGCGCGAGGCATTGGAAGCGACCTCGGAAATCCCGAGGTTGGAGCGGTTGGTGGGCCGGGATGGGCGGGAGCGGCCGCGGGGGGTCGAGCGGGCGGCGGGCGAGGGGGAGGGTGCCTCGACGGGCGTCGACACGCAGGGCGGAGATGGGGTGCTCCCTAACCCGGAGCCGCCGGCCACCGGCCGGCCCTTCGACGAAACCCAGGACAGGCCCCGGCGCGGCGGGCGGTTCTGGGAGCGATTGACTACCGTCCAGGCCATGACCGGCGTGGCCGGGCGGGAAGACCGTCATGAACTCATCCGGGCCGAGGTGCTGGACTGGCTGACCGGCTACGATGGGCCGCGCTTCCACGCGGCCATCGGCGATACTCCCTACGGCCTGGAGTTCTTGAACCTGGGTTGGGACAAGCCCACCGGCAACGGCTTTCGGCGACGGCACAACCCGGCTGACGTTGGCCGGGACAGCGTATTCGGCCGGTTGTCGGCCCGGGCCCCCGAGTTCGAGGCCGGCCTGCTCCGGCGGTATCGGCAGACGATGAGCGGCGAGGTGGGCTTCGACGGCGCCGGCGGCGGCCCTCGCCCCGGTGGGCAGAAGACGGGATCGTGGTGGAACCTGGGCGGCGGATCCCTCTATCAACAGTGGGTCACCGCATGGGCCTCGGCCCTGGTCGAGCGGGCCCTTCACCCCGGGGCGGTGGTCGCTTTCTTCGGCGGGACGCGCACCTGGCAGCGCCTGGCCTGTGGGCTGGAGGACGCCGGCTTCGAGATATTCGACACCATCGTGGTCTGGCTGTACGGCCAGGGGATGGCCAAGGGCCTCGACGTAAGCAAGGATTTGGATCGCCGGGCGTTCCTGGCCTGGCTGGAGACCATCCCCCACGGCCTCAGCCCCCGCCAGGTGCGGTTGGTGGCCAGCGCCGCCGTGCAGGGGGTGAGCTACGAGGAACGTCATCACCGGAGCTTCGAGGCGGCCCGGCAAGGGCCAGGCTTCCAGGTACGCAACTTCGGGCCGGACGACGTCCGGGCCGGCCGGGCGATACTGGCCGACCTGGTGGCCCGCTTCTGGGACGGCCCGCCGGGAACGCTGCCGCCGGGGGTGCGGCAGGTGGTGGGGATCAACCCCAACGGGCGCGAGTCGTCCATCTCTGCATACAAGGCCGACGGTCGCGCCAGCCCCCGTCCCCTGGGCATGGCCTTTCTCACCCTCCCTTCCACGCCCGACGCCGCCCGCTGGCAGGGATACAACACCCATCTCAAGCCGGCCTGGGAGCCGGTCATCCTGGCCCGGGCCCCGACCCAGGGGCTGACCTACGCCGGGTTGGCCACGCACTACGGCACGGGGCTGTTGAACATCGACGGCTGCCGTATCCCCATCGCCGACGACGGGGGTACGTGGGGCTCGTCCAACGCCACCTGTGCCCCGCTGTTCAACGCCAGTCCCGGCCAACACGAGTATCGCAGCCGGCCGCACCCGGCCGGCCGCTGGCCGGCCAACGTCATCCTGGACGAGGAGGCGGCGAGGGCGTTGGACGCCACGGTGGGAGAACTTCGCTCCGGCGGCTTCCCGGCCCGCCGGGTGGAGTCGAAGGGTTGGTCCGGGCGTTGGTCGGAGGATCCCGACGAACTACCCCATGCCGGGCACCTGGCCGGCGACCGGGGTGGGCCGTCACGGTTTTTCCAATACGTGCCCAAGGTGCCCAAGTGGGAAGCTCACGTGGGGCTCGGCGACTTCTACTGGGCAACCGATCCCGGCTCACCCACGGGCTTACGGCGGGTGAGCCGGGCGGAGTGGGAAGACCTGCCCCGCAACCGGCGGGCACGAGGCAACGTTCACCCCACGCGCAAGCCTATCCGGCTGCTACAGACCATCTGCGAGTTGCTGTTGCCCCCACCTTTGCCGCCGGATGACGGCCACGGTTCCCCGCCGCGCCGGTTGCTGGACCTCTTCTGCGGATCGGGGCCGGGCCTGGTCGCCG
>JAJRUI010000038.1 GCA_024277875.1 Deferrisomatales bacterium | reverse complement strand
GTCGGTGACACCCAGGTTGGCCGTGTCCACGGCCAGCTGGCGCATCTTCAGGAGCAGTTCGTTCACCTTGTCCAGGGACGCCTCGGCCGTGGAGATCATGTTGATCGCCTTCTCGGCGTTCTTCTGGGCGGCGCCCAGGCCGCTCAGCTGGGCCCGCATCTTCTCGGAGATCACGAGGCCGGCGGGGTCGTCGGCGGCGCGGTTGATCCGGAGGCCGCTGGAGAGCTTCTCCATGCTCGACGACATGCGGGTGTCGGTGTTCTTGAGGTTGCGCCACGCGTTGAGCGCGGTGATGTTGTTGTTGATCGCGAGACTCATGGGGGTTCCTCCTTGAGGGTCGTCTGGGGGCGTACGTGCCCAACGGGGTGGTACATGTTGCGTTCTGTGCGCTGGGGAAGGCCGGCCCTCCTTATCCACCTCCTTTCCGCCGCTGGATTTCCCCTCGCCCGTACAGATCGTCCGGTGCCCCGGGGATCTTTAGCAGGATGCGGAAAAACCCCATCCGTGGGTTTTTCCGCGACGGCCTCTCGGGGACGGCCCCGTGACTCGCCCCATCCATGGGGTTCGCCCGTTGGGCGTTTCTACGAAACGTCCGATTCCGCTTTCCTGAGGAATCGTCGAGGCCATTCAAATCACTCGGTTTTTCAAACCGAGTGATTTGGCGCCCCTTCCATGGGGCGACTAGCAGGTTGCTTTTTCCGCAACCTGCTAGGGCGTTGAGACCGTTTTTCCGGATGGCACCTCGACCGAGAAAGCGAACGAACGGACCGACAACCGGTCCGTCAGGCAGACGGGGCGGCTCGTCTCGTCCATCTCCCGGGCTGAGAACGCGAGCCGGAAGAAGGCCGCGCCGTCCACCCGGTGGTGGGAAACCATGCCGACCACGGCCGCGCAGGCCTTGTCCGCCGAGACTCGCAGGCAGCGGCGGCAATCCCCCAGTTCGACGGTTCCCGAGGTCATGCCGAGGGCCTGGCGGGCCGAGACCAGGAACGACACGGGCCTGCCGTGGTCCACCGGGTCGCCGCCCACCAGGAACGTCTCGGGCTCGAACCCGCCGTTGTGGGTCCGGTAGAACAGGGACTCCCGGTCCAAAACGTCCGGGAGCACGGTGACGGTGCCGAGTCGGAGGCTGCCGGGCGGCACCTGTCCCCAGTGGAGGGTGTACTCAAGGTCCAGGCGCGGGGCGGTCCGGTGGAGCCGGTACGTCTTCTCCACCGGGCCCAGGGGGGTCCCGATCGTTGCCGAAACCTCGATCCACGGATCACCGTCCCGGTCGGCCACGGCCGGTTCTGCCGGGGCGAGGTCCGTGACCTTGGGCCGGCCCGGCAGTTCGAACACCAGGTGTCCGCTGAAGAAGTCCGCGCCCCAGCCGATGTCGTCAAAGTGGCCGTGGGGGATCGTGCCCACCAGGGGGTCCTGGCCGGTTGCCCCGGGAAACCAGAGGGCGTCGATCGCCAGGCCCTTCCGGGTGTCCAGCCGTACCCGAACGCTCGGGGTTTGGAACTCCAGGTATCGGGCTCCGGCGACGGCCGGCCGGGGTGTCAGAGGGGCCGGGGCGTTGCTTGGCCGCCCGGAAACCCTGGTCGAGCGGGGGACGCACACCTCTGCTTCCAGGGCTTCCAGGCGCTTCAGGTACGCGGCCCAGCGTCGGTCGGTGATGTGGGTCCGGAAGTCGCTGCTCCACAGGTAGCACAGCTCCTTCCACGCGTCGTCCGCGGCCGGCACCTTGTCGCGCACCAGCGCCTCGTAGATCCGCCAGCACGCCGTGTTGGCGCCGAGGTCGTCCCGCCCGCTCACGGCCCACCGGGTGGGGTTGTACTTGTACTGCTTCTTGGTCGGGACCGGCTGGTCCGGGGTTTCCAGATGGAGGTCGTGGCCGGAGCCCGGTTCCGCCATCCGGTTGAGGGTGCGCTCAAGGGACGCGAGTTCGAACCGAGGGTCGTCCCGCAGCGTCTCGTACAGCCTCCGGACGCGGTCCCACTCCGACCCGGCGCCGACGGCGGCCTCGTCCCGGTACCGTCCCGGCCGGAAGTCGAACACTTCGGCGTCGTTGCCGTACAGGCACAGGGAGCGGGGCCGGTTCGAGACGTGGCCGGCCAGGTACGCGACCACGTCGCCCAGTTCCAGTTCGCCGTGGGCGTAACGCTGGAACTTCTGGAACGGGATCGAGTGGTTCCAAAGCACGGGGATCCTGCGGCCGTGCTGGTCGCGCGCGAACTGGAAATGGTATCTCAGCTCCCGGTTCCAGGCCGGGTGGGCGGCCGCCGGGTTGTCCCACTCCATGATGATCGCCCGGTACCCGGCGTCCAGGTAGTGCCGGACCATCCCGGCGGAGTAGGTTTGCTCGTTCACTAGGGCGATATCTGGACGCAATCCCAACAGCGCCTGGTATCGGTCCATCCCCACGGCCAGGTTGGTCCGGTTCACCTCCGGTGGCACGAGGGGGCCGATCAGCTGGGTGTACCCGCTTCCCACGAACGCGCACGGGCCGCCGCCGGTACACAGCTCGCGGAGCGCATCGAGCCACGCCGGATCGAGCTCGGCCGCCCGTTCCAGCGTGTAGGCGCTGGCCTCGATTCCGATGGGCAGGTGGAGGTCCCGGACCAGTTCGAGCAGCGGCCAGTAGCAACGTTCCAGGAGTTCGGGCCGCCGGTTCTCCTCGACGGACGAGTAGGCAAGATTCAGGTGGTAGCAGCTGTACAGGGACAGGTCACCCATCGGGATCCGTCCCCAGCGGCTCGACCTCGAACCGCACCCGCTCGACTGCGCGGACGGCCAGCCGTTCGGCAGCAGCAGCCGTTTCCGCCCGCGTGAAAACGAACCCGGCCCGCTTGGTGTGGTCGCTCGTCGGCTCGACCACGTCCCCCGGGCCCGTGTACAGGCCGGCCTTCACCACCCACGGCTCTTCCAGCAGTTCCTCGAACCCCGTGACCGAGGTCACCCGGCCGGGGGGAGGGAAGAAGTGGCGGACTCCGATGTAGCACCGGTGCTCCGGCGCTAGGTCCGACGGGTCCAGGGGCTCCCCCAACCGCACCTTGATCGTCTGGCGCACCAGGTCTACACCCCGCGCCAACGGGATCTGGTCGGTGCACAGGTATCCTCCGCTCAGCCGTGCCGCCAGTTCGATCACCACCGGCCCGTCCGGACCGAGCACGATGTCTCCTTTTACCGGGCCGTCGGTCACCCCCATCGCCCGTGCGGCCCGGGCGACGACATCGTCTACGGCAGCGGCCATCCGGGGGGACAGGGTGGCGGGCAGCACCCCGCCGTCCTCGATGATGTAGGGCGCGAACCGGGCGAGGTTCTCGTAGTTACGCTCGGACCACGAGGCCGTGTAGCACCGGCCCCGGTACACCATGGACTCGGTGCTCAACTGCAGGCCCGGGACGAACTTCTCGGCCAGTACCTCTCCCCGGTCAGAGATCTCTCGAGCCCGGGCAAACGCCCAGTCCACGTCCACTTCAGGTGTGAGCCGCAAGACCCCCCGGGCACCCCGCCCGTCCACCGGTTTGACGACCACGGGGTAGCCCCACGCCTCGATCGCCTCCCTCACTTCGTCCGGAGAGGCCACGGGCCGGTAGGGGGGGACCGGCACTCCTGCGGCCTCGAACACCCGCTTCATGAGGAGCTTGTCCGAGGCGATCTCCCCGGTCCGGACCGTGTTGCCCGGCAGGCCGAGGGCCGCGGCAACCCGGGCAACGGTCAACGGCACGTCGTTGGCCAGGGTCATCACCCCGTCGATCCTCCGGACGGTCTTGTGGAACCGGCGGGCTGCTGCCACCGTGGCCCCGGCGTCCCGGGTGGACGCGACGAGAACGTGGTGCGCGTGGCGCAGCGCAGGCGCGGACGGATCGACGTCGGACCCGACCACCACGAGTCCCAGCTCCCGGGCGAGTTCGTAAGCCCGGACCTGCTCGATGCCGCCCCCCACGATCAAAAGGGTCTTCACCATGCGCCGCTTCACGGCCTCTCCTCCCCGGCGGCGGGTACGTTCACGGTGCAACTGTTGCCACATCCGGCCGCCATGCGCGCCCCTTGGTTCAGGCCGGTAACTGGTTTCCCCGTCGCTTGTCGTCGGCGCCCCGTGCCCGCATGGGGGAGCTTGCGCAGCACCAGCATCGCTGCGTTACGCGCCCGCTCCAGGGCTACGTACATGCCCCGGCTCACGCCCCAGGCGCACTCTTGGCAGAAAAACTCTCCGCACAACGCAAGGAGGTCCTGGGGCCGGTACTCCCGTATGTGGCCGCTGCCCAGTGGCTGGTCGATTCCCGGGAACGGATGGGTCATCAGCAAGGGAACCTCAAGTACCAGGGTGCCCCCCGGCCGCAGCCAGCGGTGGCAGTTCGCCAAAAAAAGTCGGTCGTCCGGAAAGTGTTCCATGGAATGAATCGAAACCACCGCATCGAGCGATCCAGGGGGGAAGAGTTCCGGATCGCCGGCATCGCCTTGCTGGAAGGTCAGATTGTTTCTCCCCCGGTATGTGTCGCAGTTGTGCTCCACCTGCCTTGGGTCGTAGTCCACCCCGACCACTTCGGGGAATCGGCCGGCCAGGTAGGCAGTGCCCTCCCCCCAACCGCACGCGACATCGGCCACCCGGCGGGTGTCTTTCGGGAGGGCATTGGCGGTTTTGAGGTATGCCGTTAGGGGGCGATCGTCCCTGCGGTGGCGTTCCGGGTACCACTGGTCGATGGTTCGGCGCAGCTTTTGGAACGATTCTTTCCCGTAATGGGGAGCCGGCGGTGGTTTGCCGAGCCGGAACCGCTCCGGGTAGACCTCGGCCATCGCCCAGGGGTTAAACCGGAACAGCTTCGCCTCGTGTGAAGGCACTGCCGGCAGTTCTTTCTGGACGTGCTCCAGGAACTGCCGGGTGAATACGTCGGCGGCGAAACGGGTATCCAGCTCGGTGGGTGCTGCCACGTATTCCGCGTCCTGTTCGTGCAAGGCGGCAAAACACTCATCTACGTACGGGAAGTCGAGCATGAAGTGGTACGCCAGTACCCGCGCACCGGTGTGCAAACGGTGGGCGCCCATGCATCCCAGCATGCGCTGACACACGTCCAGAGGGCTGCCGGCGTACGACGCCACCCCTGTTCCAGCTGCAAACTCGTGAACCACCCGGTTTTCGGCCACGTCGGCACAGACCAACACCACCGGATCGAAATGCGCCCGGGCCTTTGCCACCAATCCAATCGCCGGATGACGGATCAGTTCACCCGCACATTCGAAATCCGTCCAGTGGGCCTGCACCAACAACGGTTGTGGGAATCGTCCTTCGCCGTGCACCAAATTATCCATGGTGGGGGGGTCCGCCTGTCGAAAGGATGTTCGCCATCGTCTGGCCGTAGGGTCGGGGCTCCCCGGGGACGACCCACGAGCGACCGAACGCCGGGGTCGCCCCTGTCTCACCCGAACAGCATCCCCCCGTTGACGTTGAGCGTCTGGCCGGTGATGTGCCCCGCCTCGCCGGAGGCCAGGAACACCACGGCTGACGATACCTCCCGGAGTTCGGCTATGCGGCCGGCCGGGATGCCGACGATCTTGGCCTTGCCCTCGTCCGAGTCGATCTCCCGGGCGGCCATGTCGGTCTTCACCAGGCCCGGTGCCACGGCGTTGGTGGTGACCCCCTGGCCCGAGTAGATCTTGGCCAGGGAGCGGGTGAGCATGATCAGGCCCGCCTTGGCAACGGCGTAGTGGACCTGGTTGAACCCGCCCCACTGCCCGCCGATCGACGCGATGTTCACGATGCGGCCGAACCCGCGCTTCGCCATGGCGGGCGCCAGGGCCTGGCACAGGAGGAACGGCCCCCGGAGGTTCGTGGCCATCATCGCGTCCCAGTCCCCCACGCTGATCGTCTCGAACGGTTTCTCCTGGGCGATGGCCGCGTTGTTCACCAGGATGTCGAGCCGCCCCAGCCCGTCCTCGACCCTGCGCACGGCCCGGAGCACGTTGTCCGGGTCGGCCGTGTCCAGCTGTACCGCGAACGGGGCCGCGATCTCGGAGGCCAGATCCCGGGCGGCGGCCGCGTTGGTGTTGTAGCTGACCACCACGGTGGCGCCGGCCTCGGCCAGGGCCCGGGCGATGTCACGACCGATGCCCCGGCTCGAGCCGGTGACCCACGCGGTCTTTCCGTTCAAGTCGAACATGGCGACTCCTCTCGGTTCGGCGTCCGGTAGCTTCCCGGGGACTCCAGCAGGCCGAAGTCCGGCACCACGATCCCCTTGATGTACCCCCCCACGCGGTTGGCACAGGCTGCGAACGCGTCGGGGACCCGGTCCAGGCCGAACGCGTGGGTGATCAGCCGGCGGACGGGAAAGACTCCGGCCTCCAGCGCCCACATGGCCCGGCGCAGGTCGTCCCGGAGGTCCCGGGAGTGGGCTGGGTGGCACACCACCAGGGACGGTCCCCGGTTCATCAGGTAGTGGCCGATCGTGAACGGCTCCGGGCCGTAGAACGACGGCATCACGAGCCGGGCCCGCTGTTTGGGCTTGCACAGGCTCGCGCACAACTGGAGGGCGGCCATCTTACCAGCGAACTCGAACGCGAGGTCTGTTCCCCCCGGCCACGGCGTCACGGTCGCGTCGTGGGCCGGCCCGTCCAGGATCTCCCGGATTGCCCAGTACGCGTCTTCCCGCTTTGCGTTCACCGTGTGGGACGCACCGAACTCACGGGCCAGTCCGAGGCGGTCGTCATGGTGGCCCGACAACACGAGGACCCTCAACGGGTGGCGAGCCAGGGCGGCCACAACAAGAAGCGACATGAACCCGTCCCCCACCAGGATGGCTGCGTCTCCGAACTCGGGCGCGGCCGTGCGCACGATGTTGACCGCTGCCATCAGGGGTTCGCCCAGGGCGCACTCGAGGGGGACGCCGTCGGGGACGCGGGTCCAGCAGGCCTCCGGCTCGACCACGTGGGTGGCGAACCCGCTGCCGCTGTAGGGCACCCCGGTCACCCGGTCGCCGGACCGTAACCCGCGTACTCCGGCACCCACGTCCACCACGATCCCGGCGACCTCGTGGCCGAGAGAGCACGGGTAGCGCGCGTACCGGAACGACGAGCCGGGCACACCCTGGGCCTCGCCCCGGAACACCGGGAGTTCGCTGGTGCACACCCCGCACGCGACCACCTGGACCAGGACCTGGTCGTCCCCGAGCACCGGGGCGTCCGAGGTCACCAGTTCGACGGCCCTGGGGCCCACGAGCCGGGCAGAGACGGTCTTCATCGGTCCGTTCTCCTTCCTCAAGCCGCATCCCGGATGGTCCCCACCCGGCTGTTCTTGTATTTCCAGCCCTTCGCGTCCCGGAAGTCGTTCATGATCCGGTTGAAGACGTTGCACAGTTCATGCGTATCCATGCCCGCCGGGGTGTAGGTGAGCTGGCTGTACCGGCCCGGGACGAAGTAGGGCGGAATCTCGCCGGCCGCCACGAGTTCGTCGAACATGGGGGTGCCCGGGAGGGGCTGGAAGAAGCACAGGCTGATCTGGTCGAACGCGTTCTCCCGGATGAACCGTTCGGTCCGGAGCACGTCCTCCATCGTCTCGCCCGGGAACCCGATGATGAAGTTCGCCTTCACCTTCAGGCCGAACCGGTGGCACCGGTCCACGAACGGCGCGACCGTGCCGAGATCCATGTCCTTTTGCATGAGCTTCAAGGTCCGTGGGGACCCCGACTCGGGGGCGATCGTGACCTCCTCGAAGCCGGCGCGGACCATGGCGCCGAGCACCTCGTCGGTCATCCGGTTCATGCGCACGCCGTTCGGCGCCACCAGGATCAGGTCGTCGAACCCGAGGTCCTCCACCGCCTGGCACAGCGCAACGGCGTAGTCGGGCCGGAACGTGAAATTGTCGTCCCCCAGGGCCACGATCCGGACGCCGAACACCTCGTACAGCTCTCGGATCGTCCTGGCCACGTATCCCGGGGAGTGGACCCGGATCCTGCGGCCGCTGATCACCGGTGCGTTGCAGAACCGGCACCGGAACGGGCAGCCCCGGGTGGCCAGGAGCAGGGCCGACGGCAGGTCCGGGTGGAGCACGGCCTTGCCCTTGTAGCCGTATCCGTTGGCCTGGTACTCGGGCAGGCGGAGTTCGCCGTAATCCACTCGGCCGAGCGTGTCCAGGTCTGTCTCGTAGCACACCGGCCGTTGGACGACCCCTCCGTCCCGGTCTCGGCAGACGAGCCCCGGGATGTGGGCGTCGGCCGGGTCTGTCCCGGCTTCCAGTGAATCGAGGAGGGCGGGCACGGCCCGTTCTCCCTCCCCGGCGATCACGTAGTCGGCTTCGCCCCGTTCGATCTCTGCGCGGCCGTAGCCGGTGGCGTGGGGGCCGCCGAACAGGACCCGCGCCCCCGGCAGCGCATCACGGACCGCGTCGCGGGTTGCGTACACAGACTCGGCGTTGGCGCTCCAGAACGAGATCCCCACCACGTCGGCCCGGGACGCCCGGAGCCGGTCCAGAAACGCCTCGGATCGGGGATGAAGCCGGTCCAAGGTTGCGTCCAGCACCTCGACCTCGTGGCGGTCGGTCGGGATGTTCGCGGCGAGGTAGCCGATGCCCAGGGGAAAGGTCTCGGGGATGTCGATGGCGTGCTGGTTGTAGGGCCAGATCAGGAGAAGTTTCACGTCCGTCTCCTCCTCACGCGGAACCCCGGGACCGGGCGATCGCGGCAAGGGCCCGGTCGCGCACGGCCTCGGAGGTCAACCCGTACTTGTCGAACAGCTCGGGCGGGGTGGCCGACTCGGCGAACCGGTCTTCGATCCCCACCATCTCCACGGGGACGGGCGCGTGCCGGCCCAGGATCTCGCAGGTGAGGGTGCCGATCCCGCCCCGCACGGTGTGGTCCTCCACGGTCACGGCCGCGCCCGTGGCCGCGATCCTGGCGGCGATCCGCGCCTCGTCCACGGGTTTGATCGCCGAGGCGTTGAGCACCTGGGCCGAGACGCCTTGCTCCTCCAGCAGTTCCGCGGCCTTGAGCGCCGTTTCCACCTGGGTGGTGAGCCCGACCAGGGTCACGTCGGTTCCGTGGCGGACCGTGGGCCAGTCCCCCGGGTCCAGCTCGAACCGTTCTGGATGGACGCGGGGGACCGGGCTCCTGCCGGTGCGCAGGTAGACCGGCCCGGGTTGGTCGAGCATCCAGCGCAGCATCGCCCGGAGTTCCACGTCGTCGGCCGGGGCGAGAACGGTCAGGTTTGGGATCGACCGGACGATCGCGAGATCCTCGATGGCCTGGTGGGTGGGGCCATCCTTGCCCACGTCCAGGCCCTGGTGGCTGGCCACGATCTTCACGTTGAACCCCGACATCGCGACCGAGGTGCGCAGCTGTTCCAGGGCGCGCATCGAGGCGAACACGGCCATCGTGTTCACGATCGGGATCACGCCGGTCGTCGAGAGCCCGGCCGCCGCTGACATCATGTTCTGTTCCGCGATGCCGAACCGGATGTGCCGGTCGGGAAACCGCTGGCGGAAGATCTCCACGAAGGTTGCGCCGCACATGTCGGCGTCGAGGGTGACGAAATCGTCCCGTTCGGCGCCGAGTTCGGCCAGGGTTTCGCCGTACACCTGCCGCAGGGAGACCCGTTCCCCCGTCATGTCGCCGCCTCCTCTGCACCCAGTTCGGCCAGCGCCGTTGCCAGTTCCGGGTCGGTGGGGGGGGCGGTTCCGTGCCACTGGGGAACGCTCTCCATGTACGAGACCCCCTTGCCCTTGACGGTGTTGGCCACGATGATCTGCGGCTGTCCACGGACCCGTTTTGCCGCGTCGATGGCGCCCAGGATGGCTGCCATATCGTGACCGTCGATCTCCTGGACGTGCCACCGGAAGGCGCGCAGTTTCTCCGCCAGGGGCTCCAGGTCCAGGATCTCCTCGGTCCGTCCGTCCCCCTGCAGACGGTTGCGGTCCACGAAACAGGTGAAGTTGTCCAGGCGGAAATGGCCGGCCGCCATCAGGGCCTCCCACACCTGTCCCTCCTGCATCTCCCCGTCCCCGACCACGGCGTACACCCGGCCGGGGCTCCCTTTCCTCCGGAGGCCCAGGGCCATGCCCAGGGCGGCCGAGATCCCCTGGCCGAGGGACCCGGTCACGGTCTCCACCCCGGGCACGCACCGCTCCGGGTGCCCCTTGAGGGGGCTCCCGAGGTGGCGGAACCGGGTCAGGTCGGCCGGGTCGAAGAACCCGCGGCCGGCCAGGGCCGCGTACAGGGCGGGACACGCGTGGCCCTTGGACAGGACGAACCGGTCCCGCTCGGGCCAGTGCGGCCGGTCCGGGTCGAGCCGCAGTTCCCGGAAGTAAAGGGCGGCCAGGATGTCCGCCACGGAAAGGGAGCCGCCGCAGTGGCCCGAGCCGCCGTCGTACACCATCTGGACGACTCGCCTGCGGATCTCGGCGGCGCGACTCCTGAGTTCGCCGAGCAGTTCCCCTGGGTACGGTCCCGCGTTTCCCGTGGACACGGTTGTCCCTCCTAGAACGAGTCGCGCACGATGGCGCGCAGTTCCTCTTTGTCGAAGACCTTCGGGTGCTGCTTGAGCGGTCGCGACATGTACGTGGACACGTCCTCGGCCAGTTCGTCGGCGAGCCCTTCCCGGGCGCCGAACCCGGCCAGGGACCGGCGCATCCCGATCCCGTCCAGGAACGACTCCAGGAACGCGATCGCCCGGCCCGCTGCCTCTGCCGTGGGCAGAGCCCCGGACGGCTCGCCGGTGAACATTTCGTACAGACGGGCGAACCGGTCCTGCTCGGCGGGCAGGGTGTGCTTGAGGACCGCGAGCAGGAACACGGCCACCGACTCCCCGTGGGGCACCCCGAGGCGGGCGCCGAGGGGCTGGGCCAGGGCGTGGACCACCGTGGTCCCCGCCTGGGCGATGGTCATCCCGGCCAGGGTCGCCCCCCACAGGGTGCCGCTGCGCGCCTCCAGGTCGCCCCCGTCGGCGCACGCGCCCGGCAGGTGGCGGACCAGCCGGCGGATCGCCTCCTCGGCCAGAAGGTCGGTGAACGGGGTCCGGTTGGGCACGTTGAAGTACGACTCCACGGCGTGGGCCAGGGCGTCCACGCCGGTGGCAACCGTCAGGGAACGGGGCAGCGTCAGGGTCAGTTCCGGGTCCACCACCGCCACCCTGGGGAAGATCTCGGGCTGCTTGATGGTCCCTTTTTGCTCGGTTGCCGCGTTGGTGATCACCGCGTACGGGGTGGCTTCGGATCCGGTGCCGGCCGTGGTGGGCACCGCGACTGCGGGCAACACCCGGCCGGCGTCCACCGGTCTGGGCGGGCGGTTGGACAGGTTCACGTACTCCCAGATCGGCTCGGGGTGCAGCTTGCCCAGGGCCACGGCCTTTGCCGTGTCGATCGCGCTACCGCCGCCCAGGCCGATCGCCACGTCGCAGTCCGCCTCCCGGATCGCCGTGATCGCTGCGGCCACGCCGTCGGTCTTGGGCTCGGGTTTGGCCCGGTCGTAAATCACCACCTCGACCCCGGCCCCGCGCAGGGCCTCGACGGCCGCTTCGGTGGCGTGGCCGAGTTCCGGCATCGTGACCAGGAACGCGCGTCTTCCCAGCGGTCGGACCACTTCTCCAAGGGTCCTGATCTTTCCGGGCCCGAACTGGATCTCCACTGGGATGTGGGCACGAAACTTCATCGTCTTCTCCTCTGGTTACGGCTTGCGGGCCAGCACCCGGCGGGTCGCGGCCACCAGGTCCGCGGCGGTCAACCCGAAGTGCCGGCACAGATCCTCGGCCTCTCCCGATGTCCCGAACCGGTCGTCGATGCCCACCACCTCCACCGGGACCGGGTGGTGCTGGGACAGAAACTCGCACACCGCGCCGCCCATCCCGCCGTGCCGGTTGTGGTCTTCGGCGGTTACGATCGCTCCGGTGTCCCGAGCGGCGGCCAACAGGGTGTCACGGTCCAGTGGCTTGATCGTGGACAGGTTGATGACCCGCACGGCCACGCCCTCGCGCCGCAGGGTTTCCGCGGCGGACACGGCCCGGGCCACCAGGGTGCCCGTGGCCACGATCGCAGCGTCCCGCCCGTCCGCCAGCACGGTGGCCCGGCCGATCCGGAACCGGTGGTCCCGGTCGAACACCACGGGCGCCGGGCTGCGGCCGATGCGCATGTACACCGGCCCGTCCAGGTCCAGCACCTCGGGCACGGCGAGCATCAGTTCGTTGGCGTCCGCCGGCACCACCACGGTGACGTTGGGGATCGAGCGGGTCACCGCGAGATCCTCCACCATCTGGGCCGTTGCGCCGTCCGGGCCCACGTCCACCCCTACGTGGCTGCAGCACACCTTGACGTTGCGCCCGGGGTACGCGACTGCGGTGCGGAACTGCTCGTGGGCGCGCATCATCAGGAACGACGCAAACCCCGCCACCACCGGTATGCAGTTGCCCTCGGCGAAGCCGGCAGCCGCTGCCACCATGTTCTGCTCGGCGATGCCGAACTGCACCACCCGGCCGGGGAACCGGTCGGCGAACGGCTTGGCGCCTGTGCCGCCGGCCACGTCGGCGTCGAACAACCAGAAGTCCGAGCGCGTCTCTCCCAGGTGGCACAGGACCCGTCCGAACGCCTCCCTCAGGGACACCTGCTCCCCCGGGCTCCAGAACGCAAGCTGTCCAGTCATCGGGCGCTCCCTTCCAACTCTTCCAGGGCCGTTTCCAGTTCCCCCGGGGTCAGGCCCCGGCTGCCGTGCCAGCCGTTGTCGTGTTCCATGAACGATACGCCCTTGCCCTTGACGGTCCGGGCCACCACGAAGGTGGGGGCGTCGCCCGCCTCCCGGGCGGCGGCCAGGGCGTCCAGGATCTCGCCGAGGTCGTGCCCGTCGATCTCCTGTACGCGCCAGCCGAACGCGGCCAGTTTCTCCGGCGCCGGGCCGTAGTCCATCTGGGCTTCGACCGGGCCGTCGCCCTGCAGCCCGTTGGCGTCGAGCAGCGCCACCAGGCGGGTGATCCCCTGGTGGGGCGCAGCCATCAACGCTTCCCAGGTGTTGCCCTCTTCCATGTCCCCGTCGCCGAGCAGCACGTACACCCGGGTGGGCCGTCCGCACACCCGCGCCGCGTGGGCCATGCCGAGCCCCTGGGAGAGCCCCATGCCCAGGGACCCGGAGGGTGCGTCCACCCCGGGGGTGGTGACCTCGGGGTGTCCCTGGAGCAGGCCGCCCAGCCTGCGAAAGCTGGAGAACTGCTCCCGGGGAAAGTAACCGCGAAGGCCCAGGGCCGCGTAGTACGCGGGAGCGGCGTGGCCCTTGGACAGCACGAACCGGTCGCGCTCTGGCCAGTCGGGCCGGTCGGGCCGCACCCGGAGTTCGTCGAAGTACAGGGCAGCCAGGAGATCTGCGCAGGACAGGGACCCCCCCGGGTGTCCGGAACCCGCGGCGTGGATCATCTTGAGCGCCTCGGCGCGGATCGACTGGGCCGTTTCGAACAGCTTGTTCATGGCGAGTCCTCGGTCTCGATCCGGATGGTCTCGACGGCTTGTCCGATCACCCGTTCGGTGGTGGCCGGGTCCGGCCCGCTGGCGCACACGTAACCGGCGGTCACCGGTGTCGCGTTGCGCCCCCCCCCCAACAGGTCTCCTTCGCGGGCGAACACCATGACGTTTTCGACGCCCGGGAGCTGCCGTGCGGCGTCCACGCCCGTGATCGCCGACACGCGCCCCGGTGCGGCCTCCAGTGCCCGGAACGCGCAGTGGCGGGCGCGGGGCGCGGCCCGGCCGGTCACCGCGCCCGGATCGCCGCCCAGCAGCGCGACCAGGGCCGCCTCGAGGGGCTGGTACCCGAGCACCGGGGGCATCAGCCACAGGGTGCCCTTGGGGCCGTGGAGCCGGGGCGCCAGCTCGAGCAGGCGCCAGCCGTCTTCGGTCAGCACGGCGTCGGCCTTCACCGGCCCTCGCTCGATCCCCAGGGCGCGGGCGCCCCGTTCCAGCAGGTCGAGCAGTTCCGCCTGCCTGGCCGGGGACAGCGTTGTCGGGCACCGGGCCCCGAGTTCCACCGGCAGCCGGTCGTGGAACCAGCGGTCCGCGATGCCCAGGCCGTGGAACCGGCCGTGGCGGTCGAACGCGCCGTTGGCGTCGTGCATCGACCCCTCGGCCAACGCCTCGACCAGGACCTCCCCGCCGTTCGAAGACGCTGCGGCCACCCGAAACGCAGCAGGGGCGTCCCCCGGATCGGTCACCGGTGTGCACCCCCGACCTCCGAACCCGACCGCCGGCTTGACGAACGCCTTACCTCCCAGCCGTTCGACCGCCTTTCGGGCGTCTTCCGGCGTCGCAACGCTCTCTCCGGCCGGCGTGGGCACCCCGGCCCGGAGCCACGACTCCTTGGCCAGGGGTTTGTACTGGCACGCCACGGCCGCCCGGAGCGGGGCGCCCGGGATGCCCGCAGCGTGGCAGACCGCTGCAACCGTTGTGACGAGTTCGGTCAGGGTGAACACGGCGCGGATGTCCAGGGCGTCCCCGTGCCGGAGCACCCGGGCGACGAGGCCCTCCACGTCGCGTCCGTCCGCCTGCCAGAACACGTCGGCCAGGGGCGCGCACGGCGCGTCCGGGTTGCGGTCGCTCACGACGACCCGGTACCCGAGGGACCGGACCAGTTCCACGGCGTGCCGCTGCTGGACGCCGCCCCCGACCATCAGGACCGAACTCACGGGCGACCCCCCTCCACCTCGAACAGCCGGCCGTCGAGCAACGCGTCGGCACGCCTGGCTGCGGTCCCGGTGTCCGGAGCGGTGCACGCCACCCAGCCCACGGTGTCCGCGATGGACCGGGGCGGCGCGACCCGGTCGCCGTCTGCCCGTTCCCACTCCACCGCCCAACCGCCGGCCGCGGCCTCCGGGGCCGGTTTTTCGCTGAGATGTCTCAACCGCCCCGGTCGGTCGGCGAACAGGAACCGCAGGGCCACGGCGTGCTCGAGCCGGGGATCTCCGTGGTCCCGGCCCAGCGCCGTCCTGCACAGGGCCGAGTAGATGTCGGTCCCGCCGTGCCACAGCAGGCGGTCCACCTTGGCGTCCAGCATCACCCCGACCTCGAGCACGCACGGGCCGCCCGGGCCGGCGATCAGGTCCACGGTGAAAGGGGAGAAGTCGATGTCCAGCCGTTGCACGGCAGCGACGGCCGTGCTGCGCAGGTCCTCGTCCACGGCGCGCCACCCCGGGTCGTCCCGGGCGATCGGGCCTGCGGTGAACCCGGCCATGACGAACGAACCCGGCGTAGGAAGGGGGTGTTTTTCAGCGACCACAGCCACGTGGACGCGGCCCTCTCGAACGACGCCCCCGACGCTGAACTCCCGGCCCGGGCAGAATGCCTCCACGATCACGGGTTCCGCGCCGTTCGGGAACACCCGCGCTGCCTCGTCCGGGCCGTTCGCCCGAGCGACCCCCAGGGATCCCCGGGTGCCTGCGGCCGGTTTCAGGATCACGGCCCCCCCGAGTTCCCGGCAGAACCCGGCGGCCTCGGCCGGTGTGCTCGCCACGGCCCACCGGGGGGTGGGAACGCCGGCCTCGGACAGCCGTTTCTTGATCCATGTCTTGTCGGCGATCCCCGCCACCACCCCCGGGTCGCACCCGGGAAGGCCGAGCGCCCGGGCGGTGCCGGCGGCCGCGGCCAGCGCGTCCGGGTGGGCCGAGTAGGTGAGCACCCCGGCCACCGGCCGCCCCACGGCCAGGCGCTCGCACCAGGCCCGGACGGCCGCTCCGTCCCGGGCGCTGACGGTGAACGACCGGTCTGCGGCCCGGGCCCCGGGCGCTTCCGGGGAGAGGTCGAACACGACGGTCTCGTACCCCAGGGCCGCCGCGGCCGTCACGAACGGCAGCTGCGACCGGCTGCCCCCGATCACGACGAACAACGGCCTTCCGCCGGCGACCGGAGCCTCCGGCGACGGCCGGCCGGGTCGGGGGAGAGGGGCCCGGTTCACGGGTCCACCCCCTCGCCCGGACCGCCCTGGTCGGCGTACAGGCGGACGACCCGGGCCTTGCAGGCCGGCCTCTCCACGATGGTCCGGTAGACCTCGTCTTCCGAGGCCCGGGTGGAGATCACGATCGTCAGCCGGGGGTCTGCGTAGTCGACACGGTCCGGGGACACCACGGGGTGCGGGCCCACCCGTTGACCCCACTTCTGCGGGTCGCTGTCCACGATGCCCTCGACCCTCGCGCGCCGGGCCAGACCAGTGCGGGCCAGGAGCTGGGAGGTGTGGATGCCGGCACCCCAGACCAGGGTGGGGGTGTGGGCGGGGACGGCCCGGGCCAGGAGGCGGTCCACCCGTTGCCACTGGCGCCGTTCCCGGGACAGGTACGCGAGGCAGTCGTCCAGGGTGCGGCGGGCTGCACCCGCAAGGTCGGGCCGGTCCGCGGTCGCAGGCACGCAGAGCGCCCGCATGATCGGGTAGAGCGGCGCGTCGGCCCACACCCGCACGCCGCCCTCCACGGCGAACCCGGTCTTCCTGAGCAGCCCCTCCAGGGTCTCCGGAGCAAAGTAACTCAGATGCTCCAGACTGAAGTACCCGGGGGGCCAGCGGTCCGGGTCCACCAGGGCCGGCACTTCCACAAACAGGTGGCCGTCCGGGCCGAGCAGCCTGCGGCACCGGGCCAGCGCGCCGGCGGGATCGGCCAGGTGCTCGAGCACGTGGGACAGGAAGACGAGATCAAAGCTGTCCCCCGGCGCGGTCCGGAACGTCTCGAACGAACAGCAGGTGGTGGGGACCCCGTACAGCCGGTTCGCCAGGTCGCAGGCCGCCGGGGACGGGTCGATCCCGTGCACGTCCCACCCCGCGTCCCGAAGCCTGGACAGGGTGTACCCGTCCGAGGAGCCCACCTGCAGGCACCGGCCCCGGCGGGGCAGCTGGCTGGCGAGGGCGTCCACCAGCGCGGTCATCCCCCGTTGCTTGTGCGGGCTGGGGCGTCCGCTGCGTCCCGGGTTGGTGTAGTTGGAGAACAGCGTGTAGTAGCGCAGCAGCGTCTCCTGGGGGGCGGCCGGGTCCTGGCGCACCAGGCCGCACCCGTCGCACCACCGGAAACCCAGGTCCACCTCGCCCAGGCCGACCACGGGCCATCGTTCCTCGACCAGTCGGCGGCCGCTCGTGGCGCCGCACAGGGAACACGGGCGGCTCACCGGGCCGCCTCCCGGACCTGCTCGACGATCCGGTCGGCCACCCGCCTCGCACCCAGGCCGTCGACCTGCCCGGCCGCCCGACGGCCCATCCGGGACCTTCTGGCCGGGTCGGCCAGCAGCCCGTCCACCGTCCGGATCAGCGTCTCGTCGTCCACGGCGTCGTGCCGCCCCAGGCAGAGCGCAGCGCCAGCCCGCTTGAGGGCGCTCGCCGACGCCACGTGGTCGTCGGTAAGGCCGAGGAGCACGGAGGGTACGCCGCAGGCTGCCAGTTCGTAGGCCGTCACCCCGAACGACGCCACCGCGAGGTCCGTCCGGCAGAAAAGGGCCGGGAGGTCGTCCGGGTCGCACAGGATCTCGTACGGACGGACGAGTTCCTCCGTCAACGCGTCCAGGGCCCTCCGGTGGGAGAACCCCGGTCCGAGCAACACTGACACGTGACACGGATGGACGACGCGGGCCACGGCCCGTACGGCCTTCAGGGTCATCCCCGCCGGATCGCTGCCGCCCATGGTGATGAGTACCCTGGGCACGGGGTTGTCCCCGGGCCGGGCCGCCCGGGCGAACGCCGGGTCCAGGATGACCCAGTCCCACCCCGCCAGGGGGCGCGCCCGGGCGTCCGACCAGTCGAGGTCGCGGAACTGGGGCGTCGGGGGAGAAAAGGTGAGGTCCGCCTCCAGCCGCCTCGGGCTCCCGTCGTCGATGGTCGCGGTGACGGCTCCCCGGGACCGAAGACGGGAGAGGACGGACCGGTCCAGGTCGGTCCGGACGTCGAAGACGGCCGCCGCCGGATCGTAACCGCGGGCGAGGTCCTCCAGCCACCGGGCCTCGGAAACGCCTTCGGGACAGACCTCGAGGCGAAACCCTGCTCGTTCTACCCTGGCGAACCCTTCGGCCCCCCGGACCATCGCGAACACGATCCCCAGGCCGTGGCGGCTGCGCAGTTGTTCGGCGACGGCCAGGCACCGTGACACGTGCCCCAGCCCCAGTTGGCCGTCCCCGTCGCACCGCAGCAGCACCCGGCGGGTCGGCTCCTGGGCGGTTTTCTGGTGCACGCCTGCGTTGATCCGTGTCAGTTCGGGGTGTGTTTTCAGGAGTTCGACCACGGCGGCCAGGTCGATCTCGCCGGCCGGTGCTCCCAGGCGCGCGTACAGGGTCTCCAGGAACCGCAGGTCCGCCGGGGTGTCCACCGAGATCCGGACGCCTCCCATGGCGAAGGCCGGGTCGGTCGCTACGCGGACCATCTGGACGAAGCCGGGGTTGGCCTTGAAGTAGCCGGTGACGTGTTCCCGGGCGACCGGATCGTCCCCCGCTTCGCGGACCAGTTTCCGCAGGGCCGCCCGGGAGAACGGGTCGAACCCCTCGTGGATCGACGCCGCACCCTCTTCCCCGGTGCAGAAGCCAGCCCCGCTCTCGACCAGCACGGTCACGACCGCATCGATCGTCCCGGGATCGATCAACGGCGCGTCCCCCGTGACCCTCACGATGATCTCGGGGTCCAGCCTTTTCGCGGCCATCTCGTACCGGCGCAGCACGTCGTCTTCCGGGCCGCGCACGCAGGCCACCCCGTGCGCTTCGCAGAACGCAGCGATCGGGTCGTCGCCGGGTCCGTCCGACGTCGCCACCGCCACCGCGTCCACCGTCTCGCACCGCTGGAGTCGGCGGACCACGTGCCACAGGACGGGCTTGCCGGCCAACTGGGCCAGGACCTTTCCCGGGAACCGCGTCGAGCCCATGCGGGCCTGCACCACGGCTGCGACCCTCACCGTCCGGCCTCCCACGCCTGCCGCACGTGGCGCAGGGGCCGCAGCCCGTCCGAAGGGTCGGCCCGCCAGTCGCGGTCGCCGCGCTCGGCCGGGGCCGGCTCCTTGCGCCCGTTCCCGTCTGCTGCCACGCCGGTGTCCACCGACCGGATCACGTCCCCGAGGGGGCCGGGCAGCCAGCAGTGGCCGCCGCCGAACTCCGCGCCCGCGCCGTCGAGATCCAGGTGGAACTCCACCATGGACGCCTCCCACCGGTGGGCCGCCCGGTGGATCACCCCGGGGTCGACGCTGTGATCGGACCATCCCACCGGGCACTCGAACGCGGTGCGCAGGGTGTCGATGGCGGCGAGGTTGCACTCGCCGGGGGGGGTGGGGTACCCGGACACGCAGTGGAGCAGGGTCGGCGCGTCACACCCGTGCCGGCGGAGGACCTCCACCGCACGGCCCACCTCGTCCAGGGTGGCCATCCCGGTGGACAGCACCACCGGCTTGCCCGTGCGGGCGCACGCTGCCAGCAACGGGTCCCAGAGGAGTTCGTAGCTGGCCACTTTGAAAAAGTCCACCAGCGGGGCCAAGGTCTCGACCGCATCCAGGTCGAACGGCGTGCACGAGAACCCGATTCCCCGGTCCCGGCAGCGGGCCGCCAGGTGGGGAAGGAAGGACTCCGGCAGTTCCCATGCCCGCCTCCGGCGGTGTTCCCCGCTGCGGCTCAGGATCTCCGGCGCGAACAGCCGGTCCACCCGGAACAGCTGGAACTTCACCGCTGCGCACCCGATCCTGGCGGCGGTGTCCACGAACGCCAGACACCGCTCCAGCGATCCGTTGTGGTTGCTCGAAACCTCGGCCACGAACGCGACCCGCATGGCGGCACCGTCTCCTAGGTCGGCGGGGGTTCGGAACACAGCTGTTTCTCCGCCTCGGCCAGCAACGCCTGGGCGGCCGCGTGCCTCGGGGCGTGTTCCAGCACGTGCTGGAACGCCATCCGGGCGGCGGCCGGGATGCCGATGTCCAGCTGGAGCCGTCCCAACTGGACGAAGGCGTCCAGGTCGTCGGGCTGTTCGGCAACATGGGCCATGTAAGCGTCGAGCGCCTTCGCGGGCTGTCCCGCCAGGCGGAGCACGTTGGCGTACTGGGGGCGGAACGTGGGGTTCAGGTCTGCGAGGCGTTCGAGCGCCGAGAGTGCCCGGTCGAACCGCCGGTTCCCCAGTTCGAGGGCGGCGATCCGTTTGAGCGCCTCGACGAGGAGGACGGGTTCCTCCGCGGACAGGACGCAGCTGTAACGCTCCAGCGCGTCTTCGGGCCCCCTGGTGAGTTCGGCCCGGTATCCTCGGACCAGGTGTCCGGCGGCCACGGCCACGGCCGTCCGCTGCTTGTCCAGCCCGGCGACCAGACGCTCCAGTCCTGCGTCGTCCCGCCGCTGGAAGCATCCGGCCGCCTTTTCCAGCACGCTTTCCAGGTCGAAATCCGAACCGAACTTCGGCACCGTGTCCAGGTGTGTCCGGAACGTCTCCAGCAGCCCGCGGATGCGGTCGGCGCACCCGGGGACCTGGAGCGCCCTGTCCACGGCCGCTGGGTTGCGGATCTGCCACACCCGGACGCGGCCGGGGACGTTCTCGCGTTCCCAGCGGTTCAGGAGCCGTCCCACCTCGGGATCGTCCTCTTCCTCGGCCAGCCGGGACAGCACGCGTTCCCTGCCTTCCCGGATCGCCCCTGCGAGGGCCCGGGCGCTGTCCCGGTACAGCTGGAAGATCTGGCGTCCCGCCTGCTCGACCTCCTCCGGGGTCCAGTCCTCTTTCTCGGGTTTGAGCACCTTGACCCAGTCGGCCGCGCTCATCTGCATGAGGGCGGTACGGAACGCGTGGTACTCGGAGCGGAGCTTTTTTTCAGCCGTGTCCACCCTCGTGCGCAGCCGGTGGTGCGCGGCCGGGGTCGTCGCCTTGAGGAGCTTTTCGTTGTCTCGGATCGCCTTGCCCGCGATCTTCCGGATCTCCCGGAGCTTGTCCAGCGCGTCATCCAGTTCGGCGATCGTGTCCCGGTAGTAACGAACCCGGTTCTCCCGGGTCTCCCGCGGCAGGACGGCCCCGATGATCTCTTTGACCCGAAGCGGGGCGGCTTCGAGCCGGAGGTCCTCCAGGGGGACGTGGTCCACTCCCTGGATGCGGGCGGCGGTGGCCGAGGGGTTGACGACCCGGCACCCGTTGCGGGCTGTGTGGGCCGCCAGGGCCGCCATCTCCTCGATCCCGATGGCCATCTGCCGGTCGGTCTCGGCCGTGCCCCCGTCGTTGGTCTCGACCTCGATGAGGCCCCGGAGCAGCATGGGACCGGCCTCGCGTTCCTGGCTGCCCTTGGCGTGGGTGTACCCCTCCCGGCTGAAGCACAGGTCCACCCCGCCCAGGATCACCCGGGAGAACCCCATGTGTGCGGCGGTCCACAGGCCGAGGTGCGTCACCGTGCTTCCCGGCATCGGGTGATCCCACGCGAGCCACGGGAGCCTCGGTCCCCAGTAGACGCTGCGGCCCGTCCACTGGGCGAGCAGGCCGGTCGCCACGTGGGTGTTGTTGACGAACAGGGGGTCTTCTCCGAACCGGAGCATGTCCTTGCTAAGCTCGAAGCTGACCGGCTGGGGGTCGATCGAGAACACGATGTCCGGAGTGATCCCGGCCGAGAGGAGTTGTTTCGAGATCCGGGACACCGCCAGCACCGCCACCTTGTCGCGGTTGTCGGCGACCCAGGGGAGGATCGCGTCCAGGGATGGCCCCCCCCCCAGGAGCACCGCGGTCCGGCCCCGAAAGGTTCCCTGCAGCGCCTCCACGGACACCCGGTTCTCGCCCACGTTCTCGATGATGCGCACCAGGAACTGGCGGTTTTGCAGGCGTACGCCGAGCTGGAGCGACAGGGTGTTGATCTTCTGCATCGACACCCAGGCCAGCTCGGCGTACCGGGTGTTGTTCGGGTCCAGGGTGCAGAAGGACGGGATCAGGTACAGGCTGTTCCGGTAATAGTGTTTCTCGATCTCCAGGTCTGCCGCCGCGCGGTCGAACCCGTCGAGCGTGGTGACGGAGATCTCCCCGCCCTCGAGCCCGTCCGGCCACAGCCGGGCGAGCACGGCCGGGTCCTCCACGAACAGGAACCGGGTGCCCTTTGGCAGCCCGGTCTCTTCCAGGTATTTCGGGAAGAGCCCGGAGTCCGTGCCGCACACGATGTACAGGCTGTGCTCCTCGAACGGCGTGGACCGGAACCGTTCCCCGTACACGTCTTTGGCCGGCCGGTCCCGGAAGGCTGTGCCGACCACGGCCGGCAGGTACCGGTCCCCGAACGGGTTGGTCGCGACCGGGCCGAGATCTTGTTCTCCGGCCCGGCGGGCGGGGTGCTGGGTCGTCGTCACCTGGAATCCTCCCGGGGGGCCGCTGCCAGGCGGGCGGCCACCCGATCCACGTCTTCGTCCGTCATCCCGGGGAACAGCGGGAGCGTCAGCAGGGCGCTGAACGCTTTTTCCGCCACCGGGAAAGCGCCCTCGCAGTACCCGAACCGGTCCCGGTAATACGTGTGCAGGTGGACCGGGCGGTAGTGGACGTTCACCCCGATGTTCGCCGCCCGGAGGACCCGGAACACGTGGTCCCGGCAGCACCCGGCCGCTTCCTCGTCGATCCGCACCGGGAACAGGTGCCAGGCCGACCGCACCCCGGCCCTTTCCACGGGGCAGCGGACCCAGGGGAGCCCGGCCAGGGCTTCCCGGTACCGGTGCACGAGCTGCCTGCGGCGGCGCAGGTTCTGGCCCAGCCGCGCCAGCTGGGACAGCCCCAGGGCGCTCGCGATGTCGGACAGGCGGTAGTTGAACCCCAGTTCCACCATGTCGTACGCCCACGACCCGGCGGCGAGGCGCTCCCTGGCCTCGGTGTCGATGCCGTGGTTCCGGAACCTCTTGAGCCGCCGGGCCAGGTCTTCCCGGTCCGTGGTGACCATGCCTCCCTCCCCGGTGGTCAGGTGCTTGACCGGGTGGAAGCTGAACACCGTGAGGTCGCTGATCCCTCCCACGGTCCGGCCCCGGTACTCGGCGCCCGGGGCGTGGCACGCGTCCTCGATCAGGGCGAGGCCGTGGCGGTCGGCGACGGCCCGGAGGGTGTCCAGGTCGGCGGGGTGGCCGGCGTAGTCCACCGCGATGATCGCCCGGGTGTTCGGTGTGATCCTTTTTTCGACCTCGGCGGGGTTGATGTTGAGGGTGTCCTCGCACACGTCCGCGAACACCGGGGTCCCCCCGCAGTACAGGACGCAGTTTGCCGTGGCGCAGAAGGTGAGGGGGGTGGTCACGGCCTCGTCCCCCGGGACGATCCCGGCCGCGGTCGCGGCGCCGTGGAGCGCGGCCGTGCCGGAGCTAAAGCTCACGGCGAACCGGGCGCCCACGCGGTCGGCGAACGCCCGTTCGAACCGCTCGACCGCCGGACCGGTGGTGAGCCAGTCGCTCCGGAGCGCGCCGACGGCCGCGGCGATGTCGTCGTCGGTGACGTGGTGGCGGCCGTACGGAAGGAACGGGTCGCCCATCACCGGGCCGCGTCCGCCAGGAGCCGCCGGAGGTCGCCGGCCGACAACCAGTCCGGGTTATTGTCGCTGCGATACGAGAAGTTCTCGTCCACGGCCTGTCCCCCCGGTGCTGCCCTGCGGGCGCTTCCCCACCAGTCGTATTGGGGCTGGATCACGTAGTGGGCGGGGTACTCCAGGGTGTTCCGGGCCTCGTCGAACGGGATCATGACCTCGTGGAGCTTCTCCCCGGGCCGGATCCCCACGATCTCGTGCCGGCACTCCGGGGCGATCGCCCGGGCCAGGTCCGTGATCTTCATGCTCGGGATCTTGGGAACGAACGTCTCGCCCCCGAGCATCCGGTCGAAGTTGTCCAGGACGAACGCCACCGCCTGGTCCAGGGTGATCCAGAACCGGGTCATGCGCGGGTCCGTGATCGGGATCACGTCCTTCTCGGCGCACTGCCGGAAAAACGGGATCACGCTGCCGCGGCTGCCCATCACGTTGCCGTACCGGACCACCGCGAAGCTCGTAGAGCTGTTTCCGGAGTATGCGTTGCCGGCGATGAATAGCTTGTCCGAACACAACTTGGTGGCGCCGTACAGGTTGATCGGGTTGGCCGCCTTGTCGGTGGACAGGGCGATCACCTTGCGGACGCCGCGGTCGATGGCCGCGTTGATCACGTTCTCGGCCCCGATCACGTTGGTCCGGATCGCTTCGAACGGGTTGTACTCGCACGCCGGCACCTGTTTGAGCGCGGCCGCGTGCACCACGTACTCCACGTCGGCGAACGCCCTGTGCAGCCGTTCCCGGTCGCGGACGTCGCCCAGGAAGAACCGCAGGCACGGCGCGTAGAACCTGCGGCGCATCTCGAACTGCTTGAGTTCGTCCCGGCTGAACACGATCAGCCGGCGGGGTTCGAACCGGTCCAGGACGTACCGGACGAACGCCTGGCCGAACGAGCCCGTGCCACCCGTGACCAGGATCGACGAACCGGAGAGATCGAGCATCGGTCACCTCGTGGGAGAAGCAGAGGAGTCGGCCCCCCGAGCGGTCGGCGCATCTTACCGCACGGGATTTCCAGCGTCTAAGGGGGCGTGTTTTTTTCCACCCTCCGGAAAGTGCGGAACGGCGGGCCGTTACCGCGGCCCGCCGTCCGGGCGGAGCCCGTGGCGACCTCCCACCCCTACTGGAGCAGTTGCAGGATCGTCTGCGGGATCTGGTTGGCCTGGGCCAGCATGGAGGTGCCCGCCTGGAGCATGATCTGGTACTTGGTGAACTCGGCCATCTCCAGCGTCATGTCGGCGTCCCGGATCGTGGACTCGGCGGCCTGGAGGTTCTCGTACGCCACCCGCAGGCTGTCGAGTTGTACCTGCAGGTTGTCGGCCTGGATCGCGCCGAGCTTGCCCCGCTGGGCCGCCACCTCGTCGATGGCCGCGTCAATCACCGAGAGCGCGCTCGCGATGATGTTGGCGGCGCTGGTGCCCTGGGCCCCGCTCGCCAGGCACGCGCTGAGCACGCCTCGGGTCGCCAGGGCCTGGAGGCCGCTCGCGTCCACCATCGCCTGGGTCAGGGTGCTCGTAGACGTGATCGACGTGCTCACGGCCAGGGCGTCGGCCTGCATGTCCGCGATGTTGGCGTTGACCGTCTGGCCGGCGCCCGGTCCCACCTGGAACACCAGCGCGCCCGAGGCGGACAGGCTCCCGTCCAGCAGATGTTTGGTGCCGAACTGGGTGTTGGCCCCGATCCGGGTGATCGAACTGATCGCCTCGTTGAGTTCGTTCTGGTTGGCGGTGGCCATGCTCTGGTCGGTGACGCCCAGGTTGCCCGTGTCCACCACCAGCTGGCGCATCTTGTTGAGCAGTTCGTTCACCTTGTCCAGGGACGCCTCGGCCGTGGAGATCAGGTTCACCGCCTTTTCGGCGTTTTTGATGGCCGCGTCGATGCTCACGAGCTGGGAGCGCATCTTCTCGGAGATCACCAGCCCGGCCGGGTCGTCCGCGCCCCGGTTGATCCGCATGCCGCTGGAGAGCTTCTCCATGCTCTTCGAGAGACGGGCGTCGGTGTTCTTCAGGTTGCGCCACGCGTTGAGGGCCGTGATGTTGTTGTTGATCGTCAGGCTCATGGCTCCACTCCATCATCAGTGCGGGTTCGCGCCTGGGAAGTTCGTCGGACGGTCCCAGGGACAGCAAGGAGTGTGCCAGCGCAGGGGCTCTGCTTGAAAGAGCAGTCGTTTCAATGGGATGTGGCAGGTTTCCCCTTGACGGACGTGCAGGTGGAGAGACGGGCGGGGAGGGGATCCTTCCCCCCCCGGGGGGAGGGGGGCGGCCCCCTGGCCGGCCCGCGCAGGTCTCTGCTACCCTGGCCGGCGTGACCGGCCCACCCCTCGCGTTCCGGAGCGCCGCTGCCATGCCGTGTGCCGTCGATCGATCCACCGGGCTCCGAGGGTTCGTGCTCGCGGCCGGGTTCGGGAGCCGGCTGCGACCGTTGAGCCGGGCGCTGCCCAAACCCGCGTGGCCGCTGTTCGACGTGCCCCTGGCCGCCCGGGTGGTGGCGCTCTTGCGGGACGGGGGGGTCGGGGAGGTGGTGCTCAACCTGCACCACCGGCCGGACCGGCTCCGGAACGCTCTGGAGCCGTGGCTCCCCGGCGGACTGCCGGTGCGCTGGAGCCGGGAGACCGAGATTCTGGGCACCGGGGGCGCCCTGGGGCCGTGGCGGGGGTGGTTGGGCCGGGGCCCGTTCGTCCTGGCCAACGGCGACACGTTCCAGGAGATGGATCTGGCCGCGATGGTGGCGTTCCACCGGGGGCGGGGGGCGTTGGCGACCCTTTCCGTCCGCCCGGTTCCCCCCGGTGCGCACGGGCCGCTGGAGGTGGCCGCCGACGGCCGCGTGGTCCGGTTCCTGGACGCGAGGGCCCCCTGCGGAGGCCCTGGCCGGCCGTGCGCGTTCACCGGGATCCACGTGCTCGAGCCCGGCGTTCTGGACCGCGTGCCCGACGGCCCGTGCTGCATCAACGCCGACGTACACCGCCGCGCCGTGGCCGAAGGGGAGGCGCTGTTCGGGTACCTCCCGGAGGAGGGGGGCTTCTGGAGCGATCTGGGCACCCCCGACCGGTACCTGGGTTCCCACCTGGCGTTGCTGGGGCTCGGGAGGGTGGTACCCCCGGCCCCCGGGCGGGTGTGGCGCGAGGACGGGCGGACCGCCGACGGCGGCCGCGTGCGGGCCCCGTGCTACCTGGGACCCGGCGCCCGGGTGCTGGCCGGCGCGGTGGCGGGCCCGGGCGCCGTGCTCGGCGCGGGCGCGGTGGTCGAGGGCGGTGCCGAGTTGGTGGACGCGGTGGTGTGGGCCGGGGCCCGGGTGGCGCCGCCCGGCCTGCGCGGGGCGGTGCTCGCCCCGGGCGCGCCGCCCCTGCCCGTGGGCGGGCGACCATGCGCGGGCTGCTAAGCGGTCCGCCGGGCGCCCCAGGGACGGGGGTTTGCAGCGTCCCGATCAGAACGGCAGGGCCGCGTACCCGAACGCGAGTACCAGGGTGCCGGTGACGCACACCACCAGGTACAGGGCCAGGACCCGCTTGCGGAACATGCTGAGGAACACCCCCATGACGGGAAGGGCCGTGACCGGCCCGCCCACCAGCATGGCGATGCCCGGCCCCCGCGCCAGGGGGATGACCTGGCCCGGGTCGGGCAGGAAGAACCCGAACAGCATGGACGCGGCCGTGACCTGGGGCAGGTGCAGGGGGATGGTGGCGAAGGTGAGGGCCAGGACCGGCCACGGGCCGCTGCCCTGGAGCAGGGTCGTGATCCACGCGTTGGGCACCACCGACGAGACGACCACCTCGATCACCAGGCCGATCAGCGCGAACCGGCCGATCTTGAGGCTGCCCTCCCAAAGCTTGGCCAGGAACACCAGGGCCTTGTTGTGGGTGCACCGGTCCACCCGGTGGGAGAGTTGCTTGCCGCAGTCGCACCGCAGTTCCTCGACCGGGTAGTCGGGGTCGTGGAAGTTGCCCGCGGGCAGCGCCTTGCGGAAGATCTCGTCCTCCGAGAATCCCCGGGGCCGCAGCCACAGCGTGACGTACCCGGCCGTGAGCCCCAGCAGGATCGCGCACACCACCACCGTGTTCGCCCACCCGATCCCGAGCATGGCCGACAGCATGGTATAGGACGCCGGGCTCATGAGCGGCGAGGCCACGAGCAGGGCCATGGCCGGTGCCAGGGGAAGGCCGGCCAGGAGCAGGGAGATCACCAGGGGCAGGGTGGCGCACGCGCACAGGGGGCTCATCACGCCGAGCAGGGCGGAGGCCGGGATCGCCCACACGCCGAACCGCGTCAGGGCGTGACGGATCTTCACGTGCCATCTGAGGGTCCGGATGGTGGCTTCGAACAGGACCCCGAGCACGAGGTACGGCAGGATGTACCAGAACTCGCGCCACAGTTCGGTGCCGAGGCGCGCGCCGGCCTGGATCAGCGCTTCCATGGGGATCGCAAGCTCGCTTCCGGCCCGTGGGCCGGGGAGGGGGTCGACGGCGGAGGGCCGGCCGGTACGCAGGGCCCGGCCGAGGGGAGGATACGTCCAAAAGGATGGCCGGTTGCGCTTTGCCGCTCGGCCAACGTCGCCTGCCGGGCCGTCACTCGGGGTGGCTTTTCCGGAACGCGGCCACGTCGTCCATGCGGGCGAGCACCACCAGCACGTCCCCGGGCTCGATTCGCTGGTCGGGCTGGGCTGCCACGGCGCCGCCCCGTCCTCCCTCCCGGCGGAGCATCACCACCGACAGCCGGTGGGCCCGCCTGAGGTGGGTCTCGGCCAGGGTCTTGCCCCACAGGGCCCGGGGTGCCCGGATCTCGACCAGGGCGTACCCTTCCAGGAACGGGATCTCTTCGAGCACGTCCGGTTCGGCCAGCCGCCGGGCCAGGGCCACGGCCGTGTCCCGCTCGGGGTGGACCACCTCGGTCGCGCCCACCCGCTGGAGGATCCGGGCGTGGTCCCGGGAGACCGCCTTGGCCACGATCTCCCTGAGGCCCAGCTCTTTCAGGAACATGGTGGCCAGGATCGACACGTCGATCTTGGACCCCAGGCACACCACCCCCACCTCCGCGTTGTTGGCTCCGGCCGACTCCAACTCGTCCCGGTCCGCGGCGTCGGCGACCTGGGCGCGGGAGCAGTACGGCTGGATCTCCTCCACGGCCCGGGCCCGGCGGTCCACGGCGAGCACGTCGTGGCCCCGCTCGTACAGGGACCGGCTCAGGTGGTGCCCGAAGCTTCCCAGGCCGATCACCACGAATCTGCGGCGTTCCACCTCACGCCTCCTCTTGCAGGGTGCGGACGGCGTCCTCGGGCCCCAGCACCACGAGGATGTCGCTGTCCTTGACCACCCGGTCCGGCCCGGGCGCGATCTCGACCCGTTCGGGCACCAGTTCCTTGATCGCCACCACCTGGACCCCGTACCGCCGGGTCATGTCCAGGTCGGCCAGGGTCTTGCCCACCTTTTCCGCGTCGGGGGCCAGCTCCAGCACGCTGAAGCCCGGCGAGAACGTGAGGTAATCCAGCACGTTGCGCGACCCGATCCGGTCCGCCACCCGGCCGGCCATGTCCTTTTCCGGGAACACCACCCGGGTGGCCCCGACCCGGGACAGGATCTCGCCGTGGTCCTCGCTCACCGCCTTGGCGATGATCTCGGGTACCCCGAGACGGCTCAGGTGGAGCACCACCAGGGTGGTCGCTTCGGTGCGGCCGCCCAGGCTCACCGCGGCCACGTCCACGGCGCCGAGGCCCATGGCCTCCAGGTTGTCCCGGTCGGTGGCGTTCCCCACCAGCGCCTGGTCCACCCACGCCTGGGCGTCCCGGGCCTTGTCGGCGTTGATGTCCACTGCGGTCACCCGCTGCCCCAGTTCGGCCAGTTCCAGGGCCAGGGCCATGCCGAAGTTGCCGAGTCCAATCACTGCGAATCGCTTCATCGCTCAGCCCACCATCAGGTCTTCCTCGGCGTACTGGAACACGCCGGCTTCCCGCTTGCGGCCCACCGCCATCGCCAGGGTCAGGGGGCCGACCCGTCCCACGAACATCACCCCCACGAGCAGGAGGCGGCCGGCCGTGGACAGGGTCGGCGTGGTCCCCGTGGACAGACCCACCGTGCCGAACGCGCTCACCGCCTCGAAGAACAGCTCCAGGAACCGCCCCCCTCCGGCCGTGTGGGGCACCGGCCCCACCTCGGTGGCCAGCAGGGCGAACGTCACCAGGGTCACGAACGCGAACGAGGCCATCAGGATGGCCACCGACCGGGCCACCGTGCCTTCGGGCACGGTCCGCCGGAACAGGCTCACCTGGCGGCGTGCCAGGACCCGTGCCCGGAACAGGCCGGCCACCACCGCCAGCGTGCTCGTCTTGATCCCGCCGCCGCACGACCCCGGGCTCGCGCCGACGAACATCAGGAGGATCGACAGGAACAGGGTCGTGTTGGTCAGGGTCGCGTAGTCCAGGGTGTTGAACCCGGCCGTGCGCGCCGTGACCGACTGGAACAGGGCCGCCGCCAGCTGTTCGTACCACGGGAGCCCGGCCAGGGCGTTGCGGGCCTCGAACGCCCACACGCCCACGGCGCCGATCCCGATCAGGAACGCCGTGGTTCCCAGGACCACCTTGGTGTGCAGTTGGAGCCGCACGGCCTGGCCGGCCCTGCGGCCGGACCACGCGTCGGCCAGGTCCTGGAGCACCGTGAACCCGAGACCTCCGGCCACGATCAACCCCATCACCGTCGTGTTCAGGACCCAGTCGCCCCGGTAGTCCACGAAGCTGGTGGTGAACAGCGAGAACCCCGCGTTGCAGAACGCGGACACGCTATGGAACACGCCGCTGTACAGGGCCTGTCCGAGCGGCATCGTTCGCGCGAACGCGGCGGTGAGCACGGCCGCCCCCACGGCCTCGATCGTCAGGGTGAACACGAACACCGAGCGGACCAGCCGTTCCGGGGTCGTCCGGTCCTTGCGCCCCAGGGTTTCCTGGATCAGTGCCTCCCCACGGAACGACAACCCCCCGCCGGCCATGACTAGGAACACGCTCGAATAGGTCATGATGCCGAGGCCCCCGAGCTGGACGAGGGCGAGCACGACGCCCTGGCCGAACCAGGTCAGGTCCCGGCCGGTGTCCACCACGACCAGGCCGGTGACGCAGGTGGCCGACGTGGCCGTGAACAGCGCGTCCACCAGCTCCAGGCGGCTCCCGACGGCTGCCCACGGGGTCATCAGGAGGGCCGCGCCCACCAGGATCGCCGTGCCGAACGAAAGCACCAGGAGCTGGGTCGGGTGCAGCGCCCGCTCCAGCGCACCGGCAATCGAAACGGAGGTGAGTCGCACCCGGGGGCATCTCCAGGGGAAGCGGTCCCGACGGCGGAAGGACACGGGGAACTCCCGAAAAAACAGCGCGCCCATTCTACGCCGCGACCCGTGCCAGTCAAGCCGGGCCGCGTGTTGACCGTCCGGGGAGCCCGGTGGTATGAACCCCGGGGTCGACCGCTCCGGAGCACGCCCCACACGAGGAGTCCCCCCATGGTCGTGACCACGTCCAAGCCGATCGAGGAGATTCTCCGGGCCCTGGGTGCCGGCCGGCGCTGGGTGGTCCTGGGGTGCAGCGAGTGCGCCGCGGTGTGCCAGACCGGGGGCTCGGCCCAGGTGGACGAGATGGTCGAACGGCTGGAGGAAGCGGGGCGCACCGTGCTGGCGTCGATCAGCCTGGACAGCCCGTGCGACCGGAGGCTCGGCCGGCGGGACCTGAAACGGGTGGCGGCGGAGCTGGCAGAGGCCGACGGGGTGCTGTGCCTGGCGTGCGGCGGCGGCGTCCAGGCCGTGGCCGACGTGGTGGACGTGCCCGTGGTCGCGGGGCTCGACGCCCACTTCGTCGGCACGGTGGAACGGGTGGGGGTGTTCCACGAGGAGTGTGCCCTGTGCGGCCGGTGCGTGCTCAACGACACCGCCGGGCTGTGCCCCGTGGCCCTGTGCCCCAAGGGCCTCCGGAACGGCCCGTGCGAGGGCGGGGTGGACGGCCGGTGCGACGCGGACCCCGAGGCCGAGTGCGTGTGGGAGCGCATCCACGCACGCCTGGCCGGACAGGGGGTGGGCGGGTTCGGGGCGTACCAGCCCCCGCCGGACGCCGGGCGGTGGGGGCGGCCCCGCCGGACGCGGCCGGGAGGTGGGAAGCGATGAGTGAGCGGTGGGCGGCGTTCGGGCCGGTGGGAGAGGCGGACCTGGCCGCGTTCGACCGGGACGTGGACGCGCTGGCCGCGGTGGAAGGCCTGGTGTTCCTGGATCCCCTGGACGGGGTCCACCCCCTGCACCTGGCCCATCGGGCCCGGTCCGTCCGCCCGGACGTGGCCGTGGTACTGCCCCTGGTCACCCGGGACCGCAACCGCACGGCCCTGCTGGCCGAGGCCCGGGCCGCGGCAGCCGTGGGCGCACGGGCCGTGCTGGTCCTGGCCGGCCACGTGGATACCGCCTCCCCGGCCCGGGTCGTGTACGAACTCGATCCCCTCCAGATGCTCCACCTGCTCGCGGGAGCCGGCGTGGGCGTTGCCGCGTGGGTCGCGGGACGGACCGGTACGCCCGCCCAGGCCGCGCGGGACGCGACCCTGGCAGCGGCGGGCGCGGAGCGGCGGCTGGTCCCGTGGGCCGAGGGCGTCCGGGCTGCGGCCGCGACCGAGCCGGTGTGGTGGGTGGACCAGGACGCGTGGCGGGCCGGCCGGTCGCCGGCTGCCGGCCCGTGCGCGTTCCAGCTCGTCCCGGGCGCCGGGCCCGACCTGGCCGCGTTTTTGGAGAGGGGCGGGTGAACCCCCTCGCTTCCCCCGGCGCGGGCACCCGGATCCTGGCCATGGGCAACGAGGCCGTGGCCCGGGGCGCCCTGGAGGCCGGGCTCGGGTACTTCAGTACCTATCCCGGCACCCCTGCGTCCGAGGTGGGGACGGTGCTCCAGGGGGTCCGGGACGCGTTCCCGTCCCTGTACGCCGAGATCAGCACCAACGAGCACGTGGCCGCCCTGGGCGCCCTGGGGGCGAGCTGGGCCGGGGTGCGCTCCATGGTCACCATGAAGCACGTCGGCATGAACGTGGCGGCCGAGCCCCTCCACTTCGCCGGGTACACCGGCGTCAAGGGCGGGCTGGTCGTGGTGGTCGGGGCGGATCCCGGCGCCACCAGTTCCACCGGTGAGCAGGACGACCGGTGGTACAGCCTCCACACACACCTGCCCATCCTGGAGCCGAGCGACATCCAGGAGGCCAAGGAAATGACCTGCCGGGCGTTCGGGCTGTCCGAGACCTACGACCTGCCCGTGGTGGTGAACGCGCCGTCCAAGCTGTGCCACAACATCGGGTCCCTCACCCTGGGCGCCCTGCCGGCCGGGCCGCCGGCCCGGGGCCGGTTCGAGCCGGATCCCGTGCGGTACCTGAACCTGTTCCACCTGGCGGTCGAGAACCACGGCCGGTGCCTGGCCAACCTGGAGCGCCTGCGGGCGGACGTGGGCCGCCTCGGCCTGAACCGGGTGCGGCCCGGCCCGGGCCGGGTCGGGGTGATCACCTCGGGCCTGCACTACGCCTACGTGCTCGAGGCCCTGGAGGTGCTCGGCCTGGACGACGTGCCCGTGTTCAAGGTGGGCCTCAGCTATCCCCTGGACCCGCACGGCGTGGCCGCGTTCCTCGGGTCCGTGGCCCGGGCCGTGGTGGTCGAGGAACTCGAGGGGTTCCTGGAGTTCCAGCTCAAGCGGTACGCGTATGACGCGGGCGTGCGAACCCCGGTGGTCGGCAAGGATCTGTTCCCGGCCACCGGCGAGCTGGGGATCGACGAGGTGACGGACGGCCTGGCCGAGGCCCTGGGCCGGCCCGTGCCCGCGGCCCGGCGGGCCGGTGCCGATGCCTGGAACACCGTGGCCGGCGAGCTGCCCCCCCGGCAGGGCGCGTTCTGCCCGGGCTGTCCCCACCGGGCCACCAACTACGCGCTGCTCCGGGCCGCCGGCCGCAAGGTCGTGTACGCCGGGGACATCGGGTGCTACACCCTGTCCGTGCTCCCCCCGTTCCGGGTGTCGGACTGGGTGACCTGCATGAACTGCGGCACGGGCAGCGGCCAGGCGATCGCCCAGGTCACCGACCAGTCCGTGGTGGCCCTGGTGGGGGACTCGACCTTCTTCCACTCGGGGGTGCCGTCCCTGCTGAACGCGGTCCAAAACGGCGCCGACCTCCTTCTCCTGATCCTGGACAACCGGTGGGTGGCCATGACCGGCCACCAGCCCAGCCCCACCACCGACCGGCTGCTGGACGGCACCCGCCGCCGGGCCGTGGACCTGGTGGGGGTCGTGAAGAGCCTGGGGGTGGGGTGGGTGCGCCGGGCCGGCGCGTTCGACGTGGTCGGCCTGGAGAACCGGATCCGGGACGCCCTGGCCCAGCGGGGCGTTCGGGTGCTCGTGGTGGAAGGGGAGTGCGCGCTGCAGAGCGAGCGCCGCCGGGCGGCGGTGCCCCCGGACGCCGAGACCCACGTGGCGATCGACCCCGAGCGGTGCCAGCGGTGCCACCGGTGCTACCGGGATCTGGCGTGTCCCGCGATCCGGGAGGAGCCGGGCCCCCGGGGGGACGATGTCTACGTGATCGACGAGGCCCTGTGCCAGCGGTGCGGGGTGTGCGAGGCCCTGTGCCCCAACACCGCGATCACCCGCGCCAGAATCCGCAGGAGGGCGGCCCCGTGAGGCGCTGCGACGTGCTGATCGCCGGGATCGGGGGCCAGGGCACGATCACCCTGGGCACCCTGCTCAAGCTGGCCGCCCTGCGGGCCGGGATAGAGGTCACCGGTGCCGAGCGCCGGGGCGGCGCCCAGCGGGAGGGACCGGTCACCTCGAACGTCCGCTACCGGGTCCCGGAAACCGGGCAGGAGCGCGCTGCGGACCCGGCCCCGTTCTCCGGGCTGATCCCCCAGGGCGGTGCCCACCTGGTGATCGCCCTGGAACCCCTGGAGGCTGTGCGGTGCCTGCCGTGGATGAACCCGAACACCGTGGTGGTGGCCGAGACCGCGGTGCGGGTGCCCACCGCGGTGCGCCTCGGCGCGGCCGCGTATCCGCCCGTGGACCGGCTTTGGGCGATGATCCGGCAGGTGACCCCCCACCTGCACCCGGTCGGGCTGGAGTCCCTGTCCAAGGAGCGGTTCGGGGGGCTGCGCCAGGTCAACGTGATCGCCCTCGGGCTGGCCGCAGCCGTCGGAGACCTGCCCGTGGACGACGATGCCCTGCTGGAGACCGTGCGCGAGCGCCTGCCCGGGTTCGACGCCAACCGGGACGCGTTCGCCCTGGGGCGCGCGGCCGCAACCCGTTGACCAATCCTGTCCTGCTCCCGTGCCTCGCCAGGAGACCGCCGTGACCCAGCCCGTGGACCCAGCGTACCTCGCCCCCACCCCGATCCTGGACAGCGAGCACCCGTCGGTGGTCGCCCTCGCCCGGGAGGCAGCGGCCGGCGCGGCCAGCCCCGTGGACCGGGCCGTCCGGCTGTACCGGGCGGTGCGTGACGGGCTGTGGTACGACCCGTACGCGCCGTTCTACAGGCCCGAGCACTACCGGGCGAGCCGGGTGCTGGCCGCGGGCCGCGGCTACTGCGTGCAAAAGGCCGCGGTGCTCGCGGCCGCAGCCAGGACGGTGGGCATCCCGTCCCGGCTCGCGTTTGCCACGGTGCGCAACCACCTGGCCACCCGCCAGCTCCTGGAGTACCTGGGCAGCGACCTGTTCGTGTACCACGGGGTGGTGGAGCTGTACCTGGAGGGGCAGTGGGTCAAGGCGACCCCCGCGTTCAACCGGGAACTGTGCGAGCGCCACGGGGTGGAGCCCCTGGAGTTCGACGGCCGGTCGGACTCGGTGTTCCAGGCGTACGACCGGGAGAACCGGCGGTTCATGGAGTACGTGGCGTTCCACGGCAGCCACGCCGACGTTCCCGTGGACGAGCTGGTGCGGGCATGGGAGGAGGCGTACGGTCGGGAGCGGGTGCAGGGCTGGATCGCCGCGTTCGAGGCGGGGCGGTCGCCCCGGCCGGGGTCGTTCGCGTCCGAGGAGGTGGTGAAGGCCTGACGGCCGGGGTTACCCCCCGCCGGCCGTGCGCACCCGGTCCAGGGTCTCCAGGATCACCCCGAGCCGGGACCGGGGCGGGGTGCTCATCCGTTCCAGCTCGTCGGGGGTGTAGTGGGCCTGGAGGAACGCGGCGATCCCGATCCGGTCGGCCCAGCACACCACCACCCGGTGGCACGGCAGGCCGCTGTTCACCCGCCGGCAGTGGTAGAACGGCACCTCTCCGCCCAGGGGCGGGCAGCGGGGGTGCATCTCGTGGTCGTACTGGTCGATGGCCATGGGGAACCTCCCGAGGTGGCGCCAGCATACCCCCTGCAGAGCGGAGCGGGAAGCCCCCTGGTGGTCCGGCTCAAGCCAGGAGCTGGCCCACCGCCTCCCGGGCCGCCCGCCGCAGCGCGTCGGACTCGGTGACCAGGATCGGTCGGTGGTCCAGTTCGGCCATGTGGCGCACGTCCCAGGAGGTGCCCTGGTACGCGGACCGGAGGTGCTCGCGCACCGCCGCCACCCGGTCGCTCGGGATATGGCCGGCCTCGGCCGCCTCCTCGAGCCGGGTGAACCCGTCCCGGGTCACCCAGATCATCTGGAACTCGCCGGGGGGGGTGCCCACCAGCACCAGTGCGCCGTCGCCGCACGGGACCACTTCGAGCGCACCGGGCACCTCGCGGACCAACTCGACCAGGGTGTCGTGTACGGCCCGGATCCTGCGCAGTACCGGCATGGAAGCCTTGAACCTGGCCTTGCGGGCGGGTCTTGGTTTGAACTGCGCCATGGGACCCTCCTTTCCTTCCCCCCCGGGGTTCGTGCCCTTTTTTACAAGATAGCGTCTCGGTGCGGGTTTCGCTAGGGGATCGTGAAAAAACGTTTGTTTTTCGTTCGCGTCCGTATTTATCGTAAGATCCCGTTGTTCCCTGGGGATGTTGCCGGCTCTGAACACGGAGTTGCCGAGCCTTTTGTTTGGATCAAAACCATGTTATTCGAAAGGAGGTCCGCGATGACAGACGCAACGGCGGGAGCCGGCCGGACGCAGGCGGTCCGCTCGCGACCGGCGCCCGTGGGGGGGCGGGTCGACATCGGGACATGCCGGCGGGTCACGGTGACCGCCGTGTCCGAGCGGGGCTGGCGGGACGACGCGGCGCTCCTGGCCGACATGCGGGCGTCCGGCGGACCCGACACCAGCCAGTGGCTGGCGCGGTGGCGGCCCGGCAACGGCGCCGGCAGCTCCACCCTGGTCCAGGTCGAGGCGCTGGACGGATCCCGGTTCGCCTTTCTGATCGACACCGGGTGGGACCCGGCCTACATGGCCGGACGGTACCGGGACCTGGGCGTGGACCGGATGCTCCGGGACGGGGAGGTCGCGTTCCTGTACCTGACCCACGAGCACCTGGACCACCTGTGGGGCGTGGAAGCGGTGCTGTCCGTGCGGCCCGATATCGAGATCCTGTCCCCGTCGACCTTCGGGCCGGAGGCCGACCGGTTCCTCGACGGTGCCGAGTACCCGGAAGCGGGCGCCCGGAACCGGGTTCCCCACACCGGCCGCCGGGTGCGGCTCGAGCCCGGGGGGGTGCACCGGCTGGCGCCGGGGGTGGCGTCGGTCACCTTCGACCTCCCGATCCTCCTCGGCATCGAGGGAGAGCAGTCCCTGTTCTTCCACGTGGCCGACCGGGGAATCGTGTGCGTCACCGGGTGCTGCCACCAGACGATCACCCGGTTCGCGGACTACGCCCGGGAGAACCTGGCGGGCGGGGAGCGGCTGTACGGCCTGTACGGCGGGTTGCATCTGGCGCCGTTCGGCGAGATCGAGCCGGACAAAGAGGAACTGATCGAAGCCCTGGGCAGTTACGGCTTCCAAAAGATCGCGGCCAACCACTGTACCGGCCTGCCCGCGGTGGAACGCATGTTGGCGCTGGGCTACCCGGTGGTCCGGGGTTCGGGCCGGGCGGGCTCCAGGAGCGACCTGTACGTGGGCAACGGCGACTCGGTGACGTTCGGGTGAGAACGCGGTGGCGGCTGGCTCCGGGTTGGGACTAGAATGCGCCGGCAAAACCGTGTTTCCAGGCTCTCGGGTCCGGGGGGCGGCTGAAAAGGCCCGCTGTTCGGGTTCTCTACGCACCACCAACGAGGAGGAACGACCATGAGGAAGATCGTCGGACTGCTGTGTGCGGCCCTGGTCCTGCCGGCGCTCGCGAGCACGCCCCAGGCGCGGGCCGAGAAGATCAAGTTCGGCCACGTGGCCCCGCCGTTCCACGGCCAGGCCAAGGGGGTGGACGCGTTCGTCGCCTACGTGAAGGAGAAGACGGGCGGCCGGATCGAGATCGCCACGTTTCCCATGGGCCAGCTGGGTAGCGAGCGGTCCATGGCGTCCCAGGTGCGGTCGGGCAGCCTGCAGCTGGCGGCCATCACCACCGCGGTGATGCAGAATTTCGTCCCCCAGGTGGCGATCGTGGACATGCCGTTCATCTTTCCGAGCCGCAAGGCGGCCTACGCCACCCTGGACGATCCGGAGGTGCAGGAGCGCCTGTTCTCCTACCTGCCCAAAAAGGGATTCGTGGGCATCGGGTGGACCGAGAACGAGTTCCGGGACTTCACCAACACGAAGCGCCCGGTGCGCAAGCCCGAGGACATCAAGGGCCTCAAGGTGCGGGTGATGAACTCGCCGGTGTACCTGGACACCTTCGAGCAGCTCGGCGCGTCGGCCGTGGGCATCCCGTTCCCCGAGGTGTACAACGCGTTGCAGACCGGGGTGATCGACGCCCAGGAGAACCCGTTGCTCACCAGCGTGCTGATGAAATTCACCGAGGTGGCCACCTACGTGACCCGTACCCAGCACGCCCTGACCGAGTGCATCATCATCGTGAACCCGGATTACTGGGCGAGCCTGAGCGACGCGGACAAGCAGATCTTCCGCGAAGCCGCGGCCGAGGCGATCCGCGTGAACCGGGAGGTCAACGCGAAACTCCACGAGAAGCTCCCCAAGATCAACAAGTCGATCGCCGAGTACTGCAAGGACAAGGGCATCGACGTGATCGAGCTCACCGCGGCCGAGCGCGAGGCGTTCCGGAAGGCCATGACCCCGGTGTGGGACAAGTACCGGGACAAGATCGGCCCGGACCTGTTCGAATTCTTCCTGGCCAAGATCAAGAGCTACCAGTAGGCCTGCGGGCCGCCCGGCACGCTGCCGGGCGGCCCGTTCCTCCGGTCGGGGGCCCGGGTTCGGGCACCCCGGGGAGACCGACGTGCGCAAGATCCTCACCCGCCTGCACCGGTTCGAAGAGCTGTCCCTCACCCTCATCTACCTGTCCCTGGCCCTGGTCGCGTTCGTCCAGGTGTTTTGCCGGTACGCCCTGGGCGTGAGCTTCACGTGGTTCGAAGAGGCCGGCCGGTACGTGGGGATCCTCGTCGCGTTCATGGGCGCGAGCATCGGGGTGCGCCTGGGCGCCCACTTCTCGATGGACCTGGTGACCGCTTCCCTGTCGCCCCGGCCGGCCGCCGTGGTGCGGGCCGTGGTCAACGTGCTCGGGGGCGCGTGCCTGCTGGTGATCGCGGTGTTCGGGACGCGCCTGGTGGTGCGCAACTACGGGTACGAGACCACCTCGCCCGCCATGCAGCTGCCCATGTACCTGGCATACCTGCCGATTCCGGTGTTCTCGGCCCTGATGGCGATCCGGATGTTCCTGGTGGCCGCGCTGGGCGTCCAGGACGGAGAAGGGGAGGGCCGCGCGCCATGATGTGGACGATCGTGCTCGGGTTCTCCACCCTGATGCTCCTCGGCATGCCGGTCGGGGTGATGCTGATCGTGGTGACCACCGCGGCCCTGTGGCTGCACACCGCCACCCCGCTCCAGGTGGTGCCCGAACAGCTGTTCAACTCCCTGGACAAGTTCGTGCTGCTCGCGATCCCGTTCTTCATCCTGGCCGGCGCGATCATGACCCGGGGCGCGATCGCGCGGCGGCTGATCGCGTTCGTCAAGTCCCTGGTGGGGTGGTTCCCCGGCGGGCTGGCCGTGGCCGGGGTGCTCGCGTGCATCTTCTTCGCGGCCATCTCGGGGTCCGGTCCGGCCACGGTGGTGGCGATCGGGTCGATCATGTACCCGGCCCTGGTGGAAGCGGGCTATCCCAAGCGGTTCTCGGTCGGCGTGATCACCACGGCCGGGTCCCTGGGGATCATCATCCCGCCGTCGATCCCGATGATCCTGTACTGCCTGGTGATGAACACGTCGGTGGCCGAGATGTTCATGGCCGGGGTGGTGCCCGGCTTGATGATCGGCGCCGCCCTGGTGGCGTACACCCTGCTCCAGGCCGGCCGCCACGGGTGGCGGCTGGGGGAACGGCCGTCCCTGGCCCGGATCGCCACCACGGCCCGGGAGGGGTTCTGGGCGATCCTGCTGCCGGTGATCGTTCTCGGCGGGATCTACACCGGGGTGTTCACGCCCACCGAGGCGGCCGCGGTGAGCGTGGGCTACGCCCTGTTCGTGGAGCTGTTCATCTACCGGGAGTGCACCGTCCGGGACCTGCCCGACGCGTGCCGGTCCGCGGCCGTGCTGTCGTCGTGCCTGCTGTTCCTGCTGGCCGGCGCGATGACGTTCAACTGGCTGCTCACCTCGGAGCAGGTCCCCAACCGGCTGGCGGACTGGATCATGGGCCACATCCACAGCCCGTGGCTGTTCCTGCTCATGGTGAACCTGCTGCTGCTGGTGCTCGGGTGTTTCATGGACACGGTGAGCGCCGTGCTCGTGCTGGCCCCCCTGTTCGCCAACACCCTCCAGGGGTACGGGATCGACCTGGTGCACTTCGGGGTGGTGATGGTCCTGAACATCGAGTTCGGCATGCTCACGCCGCCGTTCGGCCTGAACCTGTTCGTGTCCATGGGCATGACCGGCGAGAACATGGGCACGGTGGGCAAGGGGGTGATGCCGTTCCTGGCGATCCTGCTCGCGTGCCTGCTGCTCGTGACCTACGTGCCCGAGCTGTCCCTGTTCCTGCCGAGGACGTTCCTGCGGTGACCGCGCCAGAACGCACGGTCGGCCTGCCGTGCGGCCGCGGGGCCGTCCGGGTCCGGTTGCCCGGCTCGCACCGGGTCCGGGTGCTCGAGACCCGGCCGGCCTCCCGGCTGCCCGACCCGGACCGGGCCGTGGCCGAAGCGCTGGCCGCCCCGACCGGTTCGCCGCCCCTGGCCCAGCTCGCCCGGGGCCGGCGCTCCGCGTGCGTGGTGGTCTCCGACCGCACCCGGCCGGTGCCCAACCGCGTCCTCGTGCCCCCGGTGCTCGGGGCGCTGGAGGCCGCAGGGGTTGCGCGAGGCGCGATCACGGTGCTCGTGGCCACGGGCATGCACGGCCCCACCGCGGGCCCGGACCTGGACGAACTCCTCGGACCGGCCGTGACCGGCGCGTACCGGGTCGTCAACCACGACTGCCGGGATCGTGCCGGACTGCAGCGGGTGGGGGAGATCCAGGGGGTGCCGATCGAGGTGAACCGCCGGTACCTGGACGCCGACCTCAAGATCCTGACCGGCCTGATCGAGCCCCACGGGTTCGCCGGGTTCTCGGGGGGCGGCAAGTCGGTGGTGCCGGGGCTGGCCGGGTTCGACACCCTGCGGTTCTTCCACGGGTACGACCTGGTGGCCCACCCCGGGGTGGCCCTTGGCCGGATCCGGGAAAACCCGTTCCGCGACCACGTGGACCGGGTGGCCGTGGAAACGGGCGCCGGATTCCTGGTGAACGCGGTGCTCGACCAGGACCGGCGGCTCGCAGCCGTGGTGGCCGGCCACCCGGTGGGCGCGTTCCGCCTCGGGTGCCGGATCGCCGGGGAGCTGTCCGTGGTCCGGGTGGAAGCTCCGGCAGACCTGGTGATCACCACCGGCGGCGGCCACCCCCTGGACGCATCCCTGTACCAGGCCACCAAGGGCCTGTTCGCGGTCAAGGACTTGGTCCGGCCGGGGGGCACGATCCTGTGGGTGGCCGGCTGTGGCGAGGGCGCGGGCAGCGCCACGTTCGGCCGGCTGGTGCGGTCGGCCGGGTCCGCGGCCGGGTTCCGGGCCCGGCACCGGGACCCGGCCCGGTTCGTCCCGGACCAGTGGGCGGTGCAGGCGTACTTCCAGGTGCTGGAGCGGGCCGGCCGGGTGCTGCTCCACAGCCCGGGGCTCGACCCGGACGAGATCGCGTCGCTGGGCCTCGTGCCGGTGGCCGATCCGGCAGCGGCCGTGACCGAGCTCGTGGCCGCCCACGACCGGGCGTACGTGGTGCCCGAAGGACCGTACCTGGCGGGCCTCGTGGGGGCGTGACGATCCGCCCGGCAAGACAAAATGTTATCGTGCGACCCGGGGGTGGAGCGCCGGGCGCGGTCCCTTGACTCGCCGCGCCGTTCGAACGTCCGGATCGTCTCCGAAGGCGCGGCGATCGGGTGCCGCACTCGCGCCCGGCCGGAACCAGGCACCCACCCCGGATCCTGGCAATACAATTGCAGGTCTTAGTAGGTCTAGTTCTCAGTCAACCGTGAACTTCGTGAGGAGGCGTCGATACCCATGGGCAAGCGTGCGGAAGACGTGGTGATCGTGAGCGGGTGCCGGACGGCGATCGGGCGGTTCGGGGGGAGTCTGAAGGGGCTGCGGGCCCACCAGTTGGCCGGGATCGCCATGGAGGCGGCCGTGTCCCGGGCCGGGATCGACAAGGGGGTTCTGGACGAGGTGATCGTGGGGGACTGCGTGCAGTGTCCGGACGAGGCCAACACCGCGCGCACGGCGGCCCTGGCCATCGGGATCCCGGTGGAGGTGCCGGCCTACACCGTGCAAAAGCAGTGCGCGAGTTCGATGCAGGCGCTGGCGTCGGCGCGCCAGCAGATCCTGGCCGGGGACGCCGAGGTGGTGCTGGTGGCGGGCACCGAGTCCATGAGCAACGCGCCCTACGTGCTGCCGGGAGCCCGGTGGGGCCAGCGGCTGATGGACGGCAAGCTGGTGGACGCGGTGTGGGAGTTGCTGCACTCGGGCTCCACGTTCCTGGGCGAGCGGATGATCATGGGGCAGACCGCGGAGAAGCTGGCGCGGATGTACGAGATCGGCCGGGCCGAACAAGACGAAGTGGCGCTTCGGAGCCACGCCAACGCCGAGGCGGCCACCCGGTCGGGGCGGTTCAAGGACGAGATCGTGCCGGTGACGATCCGGGGCAAGAAGGGCGACACCGTGTTCGACGCGGACGAGCACACCCGGTTCGGGCTGACGATGGAAGACCTGTCGGGGCTCAAGCCCGCGTTCGCCAAGGACGGCACGGTCACGGCGGGCAACGCGTCGGGCCTGAACGACGGGGCGGCGGCAGCGGTGGTGACCACCCGGGCCAGGGCCGAGGCGCTGGGGGCCGTGCCCCTGGCGCGGGTCGTGAGCCAGACCTCGGCCGGGGTGGACCCGACGATCATGGGGTACGGCCCGGTGCCGGCGACACAGAAGCTGCTGGCCCGGGCGGGGCTGGACCTGGGCGAGATCGGACTGTTCGAGGTGAACGAGGCGTTCGCGGCCCAGTACCTGGCGTGCGAGAAGGGGCTGGGGCTGGACCGGGAGAAGGTGAACGTGAACGGCTCGGGGATCGGGCTGGGCCACCCGGTGGGGTGCACGGGGCTGCGGATCGTGGTGAGTCTCCTGTACGAGATGCGGCGGCGTGGCGAGCGCTACGGGGTGGCGACCCTGTGCGTGGGGGGCGGCATGGGCATGGCCACCCTGCTGGAACTGGAAGGCGCCTGAAGGGGGGTGTGTGCCCGTGGGTGAACGGCGCCGGGTTTCGCTGCTGCTGACCTGCTCGGTGGACGCGCTGTACCCGTCGGTGGGCCGGGCGTCCGTGGCCGTCCTGGAATCCCTGGGGGTGGCGGTGTCGTTCCCCGAGGCGCAGACCTGTTGCGGCCAGCCGTGGCTCAACACCGGGGACCCGGACGGGGCCCGGCGGCTGGCCCGCCACTTCCTGGAGGTGTTCGAGGGGGCCGACGCCGTGGTCGCCCCGAGCGCGTCGTGCGTGGACACGGTGCGAAACGGGTACCCGGCCCTGTTCCAGGACCACCCGCGCCTGCTGCGCCGGTTCGAGGCGCTGGCCGGCCGCACCTGGGAGCTGTGCGAGTACCTGCACCGGGTGCTCGGGGTGGTCCGGGTGCCGCCCCACCCCGCGCCGACCCCCACCACCTACCACGCCAGCTGCCGCACCCTGCGCGGGGTGGGGCTGCGGGGAGTCGCCGAGGACTATCTGTCCCAGCTCCTGGGGGACGGGTTCGTGCCCCTGGGGGACGGCCCGGTGTGCTGCGGGTTCGGGGGCAGCTTCAGCATCAAGCAGCCCGAGCTGTCGGGCCGGTTGTTGCGGGACAAGCTCGACGCCGTGGCCGCCACCGGCGCGACCACGGTGGTGTCCCTGGACATGAGCTGCCTGACCCACCTGGCCGGGGGCGCCCGGCGCCTCGGCCGGCGGCAACTGCGGTTCGCCCACCTGGCCCAGGTCCTGGCCGAGGCGTATGAAGCCCGCGGCGGAGGGCGTCGGTGAGCCGCCCCCACCGATTCCGGGCCGCGGCAGCCCATGCCCTGGCCGACGGCGCGCTCCGGGCCGCGGTGCGCAAGACCACGGCGGTGCTCGAGGCGCGCCGGGCCGCTGCCGTGGCCGCGTGGCCCGGCTTCGACGCCCTGCGCGCGTGGGGCCGGGACCGGAAGCTCGCGGTGTCGGCCGACCTGGAGGGGCACGCGGCCCGGTTCGCGGAACGGGTCGAGGCAGCCGGGGGCACGGTGCACCGGGCCCGGGACGCGGCCGAGGCGCGGCGGATCGCGGTGGACCTGGCCCGGACCCGGGGGGTGGCCCACGCGGTCAAGGCCAAGTCCATGACCGCCGAGGAGGTCGGCCTCAACGGGGCACTGGAGGCCGCCGGGGTCCCGGTGACCGAGACCGACCTGGGGGAGTTCATCATCCAGCTCGCCGGGGAGCGGCCGTCCCACATCCTGGCGCCTGCGATCCACCGCAGCCGGGCCCAGGTGGGCGCGCTGTTCGCCGGCGCCCTGGGCGCCCGTGCGGACCTGGACGTGAAGGGGCTCGTGGAGGTGGCCCGCCGCGAACTCCGGCAGCGGTTCCTGTCCGCGGGCCTGGGGATCACCGGCGCCAACTTCGCGGTGGCCGAGACCGGGACCCTGGTGCTTGTCACCAACGAGGGCAACGGCCGGATGGTGACCAGCCTGCCCCGGGTACACCTGGCCGTGGTGGGCATCGACAAGCTGATCCCGGGCCTCGGGGACCTGCCCGGGTTCCTGGCCCTGCTCACCCGGTCGGCTAGCGGCCAGGTGATCTCGAGTTACGTCAGCCTGACCACCGGCCCCCGCCGGCCCGGGGACGGGGAGGGGCCGTCCGAACTCCACGTGATCCTGGTGGACAACGGCCGCACCGCCCTGGCGGGCGGACCGCTGCGGGAGGTGCTCCACTGCCTCCACTGCGGGAGCTGCCTGAACCACTGCCCGGTCTACCGGGCCGTGGGCGGCCACGCGTACGGATCCGTGTACCCGGGCCCCATGGGCAGCGTGCTGTCGCCACTTCTGTGGGGCGCGGACGCGTTCCCCGACCTGCCCCACGCGTGCACCCTGTGCGGCCGGTGCGCCGAGGTGTGCCCGGTCCGGATCCCCTTGCCCGCGTACCACCGCCGGCTCCGGGAGCGCCGTTCCGGGTCCCGGGTCGCGGGGGCGGCCGCGGCCGCGGCCGCCAGGCCCGCCCTGTACCGGGCCGGCTTGGCCGGCCTCCGGGCGCTGCTGCGGTCGGGCGCGGCACCCCTGGTGCCCGAGCCGGACACCGGCGCGGTGCGCGCCTGGACCCGGTGCCGCCGGCTGCCCGAACCCGAGCCCGGGCCCGGTTTTCGGGAGTGGTGGGCCGGCCGGAGTCCCGCGCCGCCGGCCGAGCCGGCACGGGCGGTGGAACCGGCGCCGGAGCCGGGGGACGGCCGGCCGGCCGGGGCTGGGGGGGATGCTCCGGCCGTCCGTCCCCGGGGCGGCGCAGGCTCGCCCGTCGCCCGGTACGAGGCCAGCGCCGCGTCGGCCGGCACCGAGGTGGCCCGCGTCGCCCCGGAGGCGTTCGGCGGCCTGCTGGAGGCGTTCGTCCGGGACCTCGGCGCCCGGACCGTGGCCGCGCCCCGGGCCGGGTGGCCGGCCGAACTGGCGGTCGCGGCCCGGGCCGCGCTGGAGCGGGCAGGGTGCCGGGTGGTGGCCCCCGGTCCCGACGGCGCCTGGGACCGCGACGCCCTGGCGTCGGCAGACCTGGGCGTCACCTGGTGCCCGGCGTTCGTGGCCGAGACCGGGAGCCTCGCGTTCCCGTCCGGCTCCGGGCTGGGAACCCTGGCCTCCCTGCTGCCGCCGGTACACCTGGCCGTGGGGTGGGCGGACGCCGGGGTGGACGACCTCGCCGCGCTCCTGGGGAAGGCGGCCCTGCCCGCCCGGCTCGTCCTCGTCACCGGGCCCAGCCGCACCGGCGACATCGAGGGCACCCTGACCGCCGGCGTCCACGGCCCGGGGCGGGTGGTCCACTGGCTCCTGTAGCGACTGTCTCTCCGTTCGCGTTTGCGACGCAGCGGGGGTGGGGATATCGTCACGGAAGCTACGACCATCCTTTTCTCCACACAGGAGGGAATCCGATGAGGCGGACCTTTTTCCAAGTTTGGGGCGTCCTGCTCGTGGCGGCGATGGTTGGTTGCGGTGGGGGAGGGGGCGGCGGTTTCAAACCCACGACATGGTACAAGGACGCGGACGCGGACGGTTTTTCCGACGGTTCCACCCTCGTCCAGGAGGAACGGCCGGAGGGCTACTACAAGGCGTCTGAACTGGCGCAACTCTCTGGCGACTGCGACGATGCCGATGGCACGATCAACCCGGGCGCCTCCGACACCTGGGACGACGGGGTGGACCAGGATTGCAACGGCTGGGACGCCCCGTTCGCGGACCCAATGTTGCGCGCGTGTGTGCGGGAACAGGCTGGCGGGAGCCTGGACCCCGACGACGTTGCAGCCCTGACGGCCCTGACGTGCGACCAGTGGGCGATTGGCGACCTGCGGGGGATCGGGGTGCTCTCCTCGCTCACGAGCCTCGAGGCCATGGACAACGCGGTGCAGGACATCGGGCCCCTGGCGGACCTGGCCTCACTGACATGGATCAACCTGGCGGGCAACGCGGTGGCCGACCTGTCCCCTTTGGCGGCCCGGACCGATCTGACCTTCCTGGGACTCGCGATGAATACGATCGCGGACGTCTCCCCCTTGCAGGATCTGACGGCCCTCACGACCCTGGACCTGGGAGGAAACGCCGTTGCCGACGCCACCCCCCTGGCCGGGCTCACGTCCCTGGAAACCCTCGACATCGGAGGGAACGCCATCTCCGACCTCTCTTTTGCGGCGACTTCTCCGCTGGCGTCCCTCGAGTTCCTGTCCGCCGGGGGCAACGCGATTTCCGACCTGACGGCCCTGTCGGGGGTGACGTCCCTGGCCACGCTGTACCTCCATCAGAACGCGATCCGGGACCTGTCGCCCCTGAGCGGGCTGTCCTCCCTGCAGACGTTGATCATCCGCCAGAACGCCGTGGCGGACTTCTCGCCGGTGTCCCATGTGCCGTCCATCATCGGCCAGGCGAACCAGAAAGTGGGCGACACCACCGAGGTGTTCACCGATCCAAACCTGGAGCTTTGCGTTAAAGAAACGACCGGCGGCTCCCTGGACGCCGCCGATCTGGCCAGCCTGACGGCCCTGTCGTGCGCGAGCTACGCCATCCGGTCCCTGGAAGGGGTCGGGGCCCTGTCGGGGCTGACCACCCTGAACCTCTGGGGGAACGCCGTGGGGGACCTCGCACCGCTGGCGGAACTCGCTTCCCTGGAAACCCTTACCCTCACGAACAACAACGTGGCGTCCCTGGCTCCCTTGGCCGAACTCGCCAGCCTGCGGCACCTGTGGCTGGGCGGCAACGCGGTTGCCGACATCTCGCCGCTGGCCGGCCTGACCCGGCTGGAGTCGCTCGACCTTTCGCAGAACGCCGTCGCGGACCTGTCGGCGCTGGCCGAACTCTCCGTCCTCACCGAACTGTACCTGTCCGACAACGCCGTCCAGGATTTGGCACCGCTGCAGGAGCTTACGGCTCTGGCCTACCTGGAATTGCAGAGCAACGCTATCACCGACGTCACCGCCTTGGCGGGTCTCACGGGGTTGGTCGACCTGTATTTGTCGGGCAACGCCGTGTCGGACGTATCTCCCCTGGCGGGACTCGGCGCCTTGGAGAGCCTGGAGTTACGGAACAACGCGATCTCGGATGTGAGCGCCCTGTCCGGACTGTCCAGCCTGCAAAGCCTCGACCTGCGGGACAACTGTATCGACGACTTCAACCCCGTGAACACCGTGTCCAGTCTCGCCGGCCCCGGGGAGCAGCGGGCAGGCTGTACCGGTCCGTAGTCCCGGTCGCGCCTAGAGCTGCTGGCCCACCGGCGCACGTAATTTCCCGGCGGTTCCCCATCCGAGTGCGCCGCGGGCGGCAGAAAGGACGGCCCCGGTTGGGGGGGTGCGGCGGTGGGCCGGGGTCGATGTCCGTCCCGGGCTCCTGGCCGCGCCGGCGGCATCGAGGGCACCCTGACCGCCGGCGTCCACGGCCCGGGCCGGGTGCTCCACTGGCTCCTGCTGTGGCCGGCCCGGGCCAAAGGGGTCGGGATGCCGTGCTGATCACGCGGGCTCGAGCGGTCCCCTCAGAGGTCGGGCTGGCACGAAAGCTCGACGGTGTAGCTGGCGGTCACACCAGACGACGACGCCTCGCCCCCCGCGCCGTTTTCCAGGGGAAGGGTGATCTCCTCGTCGAACACGAGGGGGATCCAGAAACCGCAATCTGCCGGGGACATCTGGCCGGTCTGCTCGTGATGCACGGTGAGCACCGCTTGGGGCGGGTCGCCGCCCTCCCCGGCCGCCACGTTGCCGGTCACCGTGACCCGGTCGGAGCCCTCAAGGGTCCACGAGCACGCTCCATCGATCTGGCCCTGCCCGGTCAGGGGCAGCTCGGCCTGGCCGCTCACCGGAAGGGCGGGGTTGCCGAGGTCGATCGTCACATCCACCGCGCCCGCGACCTGGACCCGGCTGGAATACCCGGGCGCGCTCTGGTCCAGCGTCCACTCATAGCGCAGGACGAACCCGTCGCACGCTTCGGGCGCCTCGTGCCACGACACGGTGAGGGGTGCCGCGCCGGCGAAAAAGCGGGGCGGCACCAGCGCCAGGAGCTGCGGGGAGGTGATGCCCGCCGCCTGGTAGGCGGCCTTCAGGTCCACGTACGCCTGGACCGTTCCGCTCTCCTGCTGCAACGTGCCCTGGCCGTTCGCCTCTTCTTGGACGGCCTGGATGCGGAGCGCGGCCTCGCCGTCTGCGTCGGTCAAGGGGTCTTGCGACACCACGGTGGCGTGGTCTTCGAGGAACCAGGGAAGTTCCCACGAAACCTGCGCGCCTGCCAGCGGGCCGGACAGGGGTTGCCAGTTGGTGTCGACCAGCACGCCGCATCCCACGTTCACCACCTGTTGGGGGGTATAGTCCGCCTGGACCGTCACGGTGACGTCCACCGCACCCCCGGGGCCGCCGTGCCCCTCGTGGATCTCGTCGGCGGACGCTTCCATGCCGGCCGTGGCCGCCTGGGAGAGGAGGTTGCCGTGAATGGCGAGGTAGGCCTGGTACCCGGCCAGGACCATGCCCGTCTCGGTGCCGGCCAGCCCCCAGAACGAGGCCAGATTGCCGCCGCTGATCGTGCCCCCGCAGGTCCCGGCGGGGGCCGACCGGGCAGACCTGCGATCCGCCTGCAGTCCGTTCGGGGGCACGAACGTATCGAGCAAGAGCACCCACTGGACCAGCGGGGTGATCCTGAGATCCGCGTCTTCGAAGTCCACCCCTGCAGCGGTGAGGAACTGCGGGATCGGGTGGTCCGGGTGATCGGCGTAGACCTGCCGGTACGCCTCCCGAAGGTCGTCGGCCGAACCCGTGTATCCCTGGGCGCGAACCACCTCGGCGAAGGCGTCGAACGGCGTGGCTGCGCCGCTGGCCATCTCTACCAGGATCGGGATCTCGAAGTCGTACAGCCAGAAGTCGTCCTCGACCCGCTCCGAGCCGGCGAGTACCTGTTGGCCGTCCGGGGTGTACACGCCCACGCCCAGGAGTTGGAGGAGCGCGTTCACCCCATCCTCCACTCGCGCCGGGTCGCTGCTTGCCAGGTCCCCGACGATTCCTGCCGATACGGGATCCACCCCGCTGCCGCCTCCCGAGGACGACGACCCGCCGCCGCAAGCCGACACGATCAACAAAGCGGTGGTCGCAACCGCCCAAACGCCTTTCATCCGAACCCGGTCAGTCATCGCACACCTCCTGTGTCCGACAGGCTGCGCGCCCACAGAGCGCGCCGCGCCCGAAACGACGGCCAAACGGCCGGGGACCTCATCCGCGACGGAGTTTAGCGCGGTTGGCTGCTTGTTTTCCATAGGCCGGTTTTCGCCGCTGAATTCGGCAGGGCCCTCGAGCGGACAGGTCGCAGGGTGCTTCGGCGTCTACAAAGGGGGGCGGGGCGTAGCAGCGGAGTTGCGAATGGGGAAATGGGGACAGGCGCAATGGCCCGCCTCTTTCGGCAACTCCCCGGCCGAGTGCGCCGCGGGCGGCAGGGAAAGACGGCCCCGGCCGGCCGGGTGTGGTGGCAGATCGGGATCGACGTCCGTCCCGGACGCCCGCCCGCGGGGGCCGGGCCGAGGGGTCAGGCCAGGGGGGCCGGGGCCCAGCGGGCGGTGCACGGTGGGCCCGGCGCGAACCAGAACCCGCCCACGGTCCGGTCCGGGCCGATCCGGATCGCGGACGCGGACGAGGTGCCGAACGCGTCCCCCGCGGGGGGGTGGACGCACAGGGGGGTCTCGGCGCCGTCCGGCCGTTCGTGGTCCGCCAGGAACCGGAACAGGGCGCCGGGGTCGGGGGGGCTCTCCGGCCGGGCCAGATCGGCCATCCGGTCCAGGCTCCGCCGGGCCTTGGCGTCCCCGGGTTCCCGGAACCGGTCGTTGGTGATCACGTGGCAGCCGGGCTCCAGCCGGTACACCCGGGTGTCGGCGGGGTCGTGGTCCACCACGTACGCGTCGTCCGGGCCGGCCACGAGCAAGGTGAACGCCTTGCACGCGGGGGCTCCGTCCCGGGCGAATCGAAGCGCCTCCCCGGCATCGGTCCGGCGCAGGGCGTCCAGCACGTACGCGCCACGGCTGCACAGGCTGGCGCCGGTGGCCAGGGTGCCATGGTGGTTGGCCAGGCTCACCAGCACCCCTCCCTCGTTCACCCCGAGCCAGGTGCCGCCGGCTGCGCCGTCCCGGGGGCCGTACACCCGGGGACGGGCCAGCAGGAGCGCCGGGGGCTGCCACGGCCGGCCCAGGTTTTCGTCGCGGTTGGCGGCGAACACCACGGGCGCTTCCGCAAAGACCTGGAACCACAGGTGGAGGGTGCACATCGCGTCCGTCCGGAACGGGTGGGGAGCGGTCCAACGATACGGGGGGAGGGCTTGCCGTGGCAAGCCTTCCTACAGGCGCCGGGCCGCCGGGAACCCCCGGAGAATCGCTGCCAGCGCCGCCGCGTTGACCGCGGCGGCGGACAGCGCGACCGCGGGCATGCCGCCCCACTGCCACAGGACCCCCCCGGCCAGGGCACCGATCATCCGGCCCAGGCCGAGCACGGCCATGTACCCTGAAAGGAGGCTGGCCCGGGCTTCCGGCGCGATCTCCGTGCACAGGGAAAACGAGGTGACGATCGTGAACTCGTACGCCACGAACGCCGCGAACAGGCTGCCCAGGGCGGCCGGGATCGACCCGCCGGCCAGCGGCAGGACCGCGTAGCCCAGGGTGGACAGGCCGAGGCCGACGGCTGTTGCCCGGGCCAGTCCCAGCCGGTCCGACAGCAGGGCGGTCAGGGACTCTCCGGAGAGTTCTGCAGCGCCGATGGCGATGGTGGCCGCACCCACGGCCGCGACACCGAAGCCGAAGCTGGCCTCGAGCCACGCGCCGTAGGCCACGAACACGCTGTCGTTGGCCGCGCTCATGAGCAGGCCGAACCCCAGGGCTGCCCGGGCTCCCGGTTGGTGCCACAGCGCTCGCCAGGACGGGAGGGTCCGGCGGGAAGCGTGGCGGGGCGCGTCGTCCCGGGGCAGGACGCGGGCCAGGGCCCACAGCCAGAGCCCGGCCAGGGCGGCCAGGGCCCAGAACGGCGCCCGCCACCCGAGCGCGCCGATCACCAGGCCCACCACCGGGATGCCCACCAGGGTGCTCCCGGACCACGCGGTCTCGATCCACCCGATCGCGAACCCCCGCCGTTCGAGGGGAACCCGGCTGCCCACGTACGCCTGTACGGCCGGGTCGAACACGGTCTTGCCCAGGGCCGCCAGCAGGATGCCGATGAGGAGGCTCGGGTACCCGGGCAGGGCGCCCGCAGCCAGGAACCCGACCGCCAGGAGCGCCAGGCCCAGGAGCATCAGGCGGCGGTACCCCCACCGGTCGCCCAGGGGACCGAACACGGGTCCCAGCAGGGCCGTGGCCTGGCTGGCCGCGATCGCCGCGGTGATCCAGACCAGGGGGAAACCCGAACCCCGGGCCAGGTCGGCGGCGAACGGGTACGGAAACCGCCGGGCCGTGTTCAGGAACACGCGGCCCACGGTGGCGACCGCCAGCTGGGCGCCCAGGGAGGGAGAGGATCGGGGCATGGGGGCGGATTGTGCCCGAACCCGGTGCGGGGGGGAAGGGCCGGTCCGCCGGACCGGCTTGCCGACCCCGGGCTCGGTTGGTACGATCCGGCCCCTGTGGTTCGGTCTCAACGCGGAGGCGTTCATGATCCCGGTTCGGGAAGCACTCGATGTCGTCCTGGGGGCGGTGGAGCCCCTGCCCCCGGAGAAAGTGTCGCTCCTGGACGCCCGTGGCCGGGTGTTGGCCGAGGACGCGGTGGCGCCCAGGGCACTGCCCCCGAGGGACAACTCGGCCATGGACGGGTTCGCTGTGCGCCACGCGGACCTGGCCGGCGGCGGACCGCTCCGCATCACCGGCGTGGTGGCGGCCGGAAACGACGGCTCGACCCCGGTGGGGCCGGGGGAGGCGACCAAGATCATGACCGGCGCACCGATCCCCCCGGGGGCCGACACCGTCGTTCCGGTGGAGGACACCCGGGTGGAGGGGGACCGGTTGACGGTGCTTGCCCCCCCGGCAGCCGGCGCCCACATCCGCCCGGCCGGGGAGGACGTGCAGGCGGGGCAACGGGTGATCCCCCGGGGGTCGCCCGTGCGGCCGGCAGAAGTTGGCATGTTGGCCAGCCTGGGCCGGTCGTTCGTGTTGGTGCACCAGCGTCCCAGGGTGGCCGTGCTGGCCACGGGCGACGAGATCGTGGACCTGGACGCCCCGACCACGGGCGGCAAGATCATCAACTCCAACTCCTACGGCGTCGCGGCCCAGGTGGCCGAGGCCGGCGGCGTGCCCGTGGTTCTGGGGATCGGCCGGGACGACCCGGACGGGCTCCTGGAGATGCTCGGCCGGGCCGCCGGGTGCGACGTGGTGCTCACCACCGGCGGGGTGTCCATGGGGGACCGGGACTACGTGCGGCCGGTGCTCGCCCGGTCCGGGGTGGACGTGCGGTTCTGGAAGGTCGCGATCAAGCCCGGCAAACCGGTGGTGTTCGGCACCCGGGGCCGGGTGCCGGTGTTCGGCCTGCCGGGCAACCCGGTGTCGGCCATGGTGGTATTCGAGCAGTTGGTGCGGCCCGTCCTGCGCAAGCTCCAGGGGTTTCGGAGCCTGTTCCGGCCGGTGGTGTGGGCGGAACTGGGCGCCGAGGCCGGCACGGTGCGCACCCGGACGGAGCGCACCGACTTCGTCCGATGCCGGGTGGAGCGCCGGGGTGACGGCTATCGGGTGGTGGCCCTCAAGAGCCAGGGTTCCGGGATCCTGTCCACCCTGGTCGAGGCCAACGGGCTGCTGGTGGTGGACGCGGGCCAGGACCGGGTGGAGCCGGGTGCCCGGGTCCGCGTACAGGTGTACGACCCGGCCTTGTTCGACCGCCAGGACGCGGGCCTGTGGGACGAGGGGTGAGCCGGCCCCCCGTGGTCTGCCTGGTGTCCGGCCCGTCGGGCAGCGGCAAGACCACCCTGATCGAGCGGCTGATCCCGGCCCTGGCCGGGCGGCGGGTCCTGGCGGCGACGGTCAAGCACCACCGGCACCGGGTCGAGGTGGACGCGCCGGGCAAGGACACCTGGCGCCACCGCAGGGCCGGTGCCCGGGCCACCTTTTTCGTCACGGCCGACGCGGTGGTGACGTTCGAGGACCGGCCAGCCGCTTTTCAACCGGAAGACCTGGCCCGCCGGTGCCCTCCGGGCGTCGAGGTCCTCCTGGTGGAGGGGTTCAAGGAACTCCGCGGCCGGCTCCGGATCGAGGTGGTCCGGCAGGGGCGAGAAAGGGAACTGCCGTGTACCGACGGGGTTTTGTGCGTCGCCACCGACGTCGAGGGCTACCGGGCGACCTGCCCGGTGGTGGCCCTCGACGACGCGGACGCCGTTGCCGGCCTCCTGGTGCAGCACCTGCGGTCCGGCGCTACCTGAGGTTGTCCGCCCCGCCGCCCGGTGCGGTCCTGCCCCCGGGGTTCGACGGGATCGCCCTGGGCGCCGAGTTCTGTCCGTGGCGCGTGCCCCCCCTGTCCGAAGTGGTGCGGACCGCCCGCCGGTGCGCCCTGGACGGGGTGGGGTTCAGTCTGGTGACCCCGGTGGTGCGCGAAGGGCTCCTGGGCCGGACCGCCGGCTGGCTCGCCGGGATCGTCGAGGCGCTTCCCGGGGTGGAGGTGGTGTTCAACGACTGGGGGCTGTGGCGGCTGGCCCGGGCGCAGGGACTGCCCGTGGCGGCCGTGGCCGGCCGGCTGCTGGGCCGCCAGCGCCGGGGCCCCCGGGTGGTGGCCCTGCTCGCCGAGGGGTCGCCGGGGCAGGCGCGTGCGCTGAGGGGCAGCCTGTGGGACGGCGCCGAGGCCCGGGAACGGCTCCTGAAACTGGGCGGGGTGCGGGTCGAACTGGACCTGCTCGTCCAGGGCACCTGGCCGCCGCCCTTGCCGCCCGGGGTGGCCCTGAGCGTGTGCGGTCCGTGGCTGCCCGTGACCGTTGCCCCGGCGTGCCCGTGGACCGACGACCCCCTGGACTGCTCCCGGCCGTGTACCCGCCACCCGCCGGCCCGGCTGGCGACCCGCCAGGACCCGGTCCCTTTGTGGAGCCGGGGAAACGCGCTGTTCCTGCGCCGGGAGGCGGACCCTCCCCCGTCCTACGTGGCCCGGCTGGGCGCGGACCGGTGGGTGTGGAGCCCCGAGATCCCGGCGTGACCTCCCGTCACTCGAACCGGTAGTCGAACTGGGCCACCAGGTGGAGGCGCTGGATCCTCCAGTGTCCGGGAAACGGGGGCAGCGGCGCGCGCCGGACCGCGTCGGTGGCCTCCCGGTCCAGAAACGGGTTTCCCGAACTCTGCACCACCACCACGTCGTCCACACCGCCGGCCGGCACCAGGGTGAACCGGACCACCACGGTGCCCGGCGCGCCGGCGGCCAGCAGGGCCTCTTTCCACCGCCACGACAGGTCCACCGCGTCCTGTACCCGGTCCAGGTACCCTCGGTACCGGGCGTCCGTGTCGGTGAGGGACAGACTCGCCTCCTTCACCCCCTTTGCCGTCGGGTCCGGGGTCTCCCCTGCAGCCGGTCCGGCGTCCAGGTCCTCGGGCCGGGGCATCAACTGGGCCAGGGTGAGGGGCTCGGGCGCCGGAGCTGGCACGGCCTCCGGAGCCGGCGCCGGAGGCGGGACCTCCGGGGCAGGGGCCGCCTGTTCCACAAGGGGCGCTTCGGTCGCGACCGGGCCGGGTTCCGGCTCCGGTTGCGCCTCCGGTTCCGGCCTTGGCTCGGGCGAGGCGGGCGGGGATGTCGTCTTCGGTTCGGGTACGGGCCGTTTTGCCACGGGTTCGGTGCGCCGGGGCGCCGGGGTCGCCTCGGCTGTCGGAGGCAGCGGCAGATAGAGCAGTTCCACCGCCTGGGGCGGCGACCGGTCCGGTGCGGGTTCGGGCGGGTGCCAACTCAGCAGCGTTCCGTGGAGGGCCACGCTCAGGGCCAGGCAGAGCGCCGGGGGGAGCAGGTCGCGACGGTAGTCCATGGGGTTCCGGGGCCTCGGCGGTGCAGCCGGACGGGAGGGCGTCCCGGCTCTTGGGTCGAGGGTAAGCCACCCGGCCCCGGGGGGCAAGGCCGCTTGCCGGTTGCCGAACCCGGTTGTTATCATCACGGCTGCTGCGCATCCCCGCCGGAGGACCCCGTTGGACGACCACCCCTCGGCCCAGGCCGTCTCGGCCAAGGCCCGGAACCTGCCGAGCTTCATCGCCATGGACGTGCTGGAGACGGCCCAGGCCATGGAGCGCAGCGGCGAGCACGTGATCCACCTCGAGGTGGGCGAGCCGGATTTCGACACGCCCGAGCCGGTGCGCCGGGCCGCCTTGGAGGCCCTGGAGCGGGGCGAGACCCACTACACCCACAGCCTGGGCCTCCACGAACTGCGGGTGGCCATCGCAGCCCACTACCGGGCCCGGTACGGGGCCGACGTGGACCCCGAACGGGTGGTGGTGACCTCCGGGTCTTCCCCGGCGATCTTCCTGGCCCTGGCTGCGTTGCTCGACCCCGGGGACCAGGTGGTGCTGTCGAACCCCCACTACGCGTCCTACCCCACCTTCGTGACGTTCTGCGACGGGGAGCCGGTGTACGTGCCGGTGCGCGAGGAGGACGCGTTCCAGTACGTGCCCGACGAGATGGCCCGGCGCCTCGGCCCCCGCACCAAGGCGGTGCTGATCAACTCCCCGGCCAACCCGACCGGCACCCTGATCGACCGGGACCGGCTTGAAGAGGTGGTGCGAAGGGCCGAGGCGGGCGGCGCGTACGTGCTGTCGGACGAGATCTACCACGGCCTGGTGTACGAGGGCCGGGAACACTCGGTGCTGGAGTTCACCGACCGGGCGTTCGTGATCAACGGTTTCTCCAAACTGTACGCGATGACCGGCTGGCGGCTGGGATACCTGATCGCGCCCCCGGAGTTCGTGCGGCCGATCCAGAAGATCCAGCAGAACTTCTTCATTTCGGCCAACGCGTTCGTGCAGCGTGCCGGGATCGCAGCCCTGTCCCAGACGGACGACCACGTGCGCCGGATGGTCGCAACCTACGACGAGCGGCGGCGGTACATGATCGAGAGGTTCGAGGCCATGGGGCTGTCGTTCCGGTGCCGCCCCACCGGCGCGTTCTACCTGTTCGTGAACGTCCGGCACCTCACGGACGACTGCTACCGCCTGGCGTTCGACATCCTCGAGAAGGCCCGGGTGGGCTGCACCCCCGGGGTCGACTTCGGCTCGGAGGGCGAGGGCTACCTCCGGTTCACCTATGCCAACTCCCTGGAGAACATCCGGGAGGGCATGGACCGCCTCGAGGCGTATCTCGGGCGCCGGCCGGGGGACGGGAGACGATGATCACCTTTGATCTGTGCTGCCACCGGGAACACCGGTTCGAAGGGTGGTTCCGCAACCGGGAGGACTTCGAGGATCAGCTCGCCGGCGGGCTGCTCCAGTGCCCCCTGTGCGGTTCCACCCGGATCACCCGGAAACCGAGCGCGGTGGCCGTGCACGTCTCGCGCCGGACCGGTCCGCCCCAGCCCCTCCCCGACCGTGCCGGGGATCGCCCTGGGAACGTGGGGGAGGGCGAGGCCGAAGGAAAGGCCGTTCGCGCCGAGTCGTTCCTCCGGGCCCTGGCCCGGTTCGTCGAGGACGGGTTCGAAGACGTGGGGACCCGGTTCGCCGACGAGGCGCGCAAGATCCACCAGGGCGAGGCCGAGGCCCGCAACATCCGGGGAACGACCACCGGCGCCGAGGAAGAGGCCCTCCGGGAAGAAGGGGTGGCGTTTCTGAAGATCCCGGTGCCCAAGTTCGATGCGTGACCCGAGCGCACCCGTCCGGGTCACCTGGGACCTGCCCCCCGATCCCGGCCGGGCGGCCCGGGTGTGGGCCCGGCTGGCCGAGGGCCGGGTGCTGTTCGTGGAGGTCCGGGTGCGGCCGGACGCCCAGGGAGGACTGCCAGGCCTGGCAGCGGGCGCGTCCGACCGGCCAGGGCCGCGCCTGTCCGTGCTGGGGCGGCCCGACCCGCTCCTGGCCGCCCTGGCCGCCCTGGGGCCCCGGGGCGTGGCCGGCGCGGACTGGGTGGTGCTGCCGCCGTTCGCGCCCGAGCTTTCGCTGGAGCGCCTGGTCGCCGTCACCCACCGGATCACGCCGGCCGTGTGGTGCGACCCGCCCGGCCTCGCCGCGTTCGGGGACGCCGTTTCCCTGGCCCGCCGGTACCGGCTCGCCGCCGTGGCCGCGCTCCATCCCCCGGCCCCGGCCGAGCCCCTTTCCCCGGCTGACAGGGCGCGGGCCGCGGCCGCGTGGCGCGCCGGGGGGGAGGGCCTGGAGGCCCGGATCCACGACCTGTTCCTCGCAGACGCACTGGGACTCGATCCGTTCGGCCGGTACGCCGCGTGCCAGGCCGGGGCTGCCCTGGCCCACGTGACCGCGGAAGGGCGGCTCTTGGCGTGCCGCACCCTGCCCGTGGTCCTGGGCGACTTGCTCACCCGGCCCCTGAAAGCGCTTTGGGACGGGCCGGAACGGGCGGCGTTGCGGGAGCGCCTGGCCGTGGCACCCGAAGCGTGCGCAGGCTGCACCCTGGTTGCGGCGTGCGTGGGGGGGTGCCGGGGGCCCGCCGATCTGGGCCGGGATCCGTCCTGTCCCGGGCCGAGGGAGGCCGGGCCGTGATCTACCTGGACAACGCGGCCAGCTCCCACCCGAAACCGCCCGGGGTGGCCCGGGCCGTGGCCGACGCCCTGGCCCTGGGCGCCAACCCGGGCCGGTCGGGTCACGGGCCGGCCCTGGAGGCGGCCCGCGTGATCCTGGACGCGCGCAGCGCCGTGGCCGAACTGCTCGGATGCGGCGACCCGGCCAGGATCGTGTTCACGGCCAACGGCACCCACGCCCTTAACCTGGCGCTCAAGGGGGTCGTCGGCCCGGGAGACCATGTGGTGTCCACCGTGATGGAGCACAACAGCGTGCTCCGGCCCCTGGCCTCCCTGGAAAGGGCCGGGGTGGCGATCACCCTGGTGGGCGCCGACCCGGACGGACGGGTGGATCCGGCCGGCGTTGCCGCGGCGCTGCGGCCCGAGACCCGGCTCGTGGCCCTGTGCCACGCTTCCAACGTGTCGGGCACGCTGCAGGACGCCGCGGCCGTGGGCCGGGTGTGCCGGGACCGGGGCGTGCTGCTGCTCCTGGACGCGGCCCAGACCGCCGGGGTCGTCCCGATCGACGTGGAGGCGCTCGGGGTGGACCTGCTGGCCGCGCCCGGGCACAAGGGATTGCTGGGGCCACAGGGCACCGGGGTCCTGTACGTGGGCCCCCGGGCCCGGATCCGCCCGCTCCTGGAGGGGGGCACCGGGGTCCGGAGCGAACAGCGCACCATGCCTGACGAGCTGCCCGAGGCCCTGGAGGCCGGTACCCTGAACACGCCGGGCATCGCAGGGCTCGGCGCCGGGGTGAGGTACCTGCTGGACCGGGGTGTGGACGCGGTGCGCGCGGCCGAACGGGAACTGCTCGCCCACGCGCTGCCCCGGTTGCTGGAGGTGCCCGGCCTCGTCCTGTACGGTCCTCGCGGGGCGGACGGCCGGGTGGCGGTGCTGTCGTTCAATCTGGCCGGCCGGGACGGCGCCCACGTGGGGTTCGCCCTGGACGAGGCGTACGGAATCGCGGTGCGGGTGGGGCTCCACTGCGCGCCCGACGCCCACAAGGCCCTGGGCTCGTTTCCGGCCGGATCCGTGCGGGCCAGCCTCGGCCCGTTCTCCACCGTTGCCGACGCCGACGCCCTGGTGCGCGCCCTCCGGGAGCTGTCGTCGCTGTAGCCGTCGCCCGCGTCCTCGCCGGCTGCCCGTCTTTCCCGATCCGAGAAAGGGGTCTTCCGTGAAGAAGAACTACGTGCTCGACACCAACGTGCTGCTCCACGACCCGGAGGCCCACCGTGCGTTCGAGGACAACACCGTCAACATCCCGATCACCGTGATCGAGGAGATCGACCGGTTCAAGAAGAACCTGGACGAGATCGGCCGCAACGCCCGCCACGTGTCCCGGTACCTGGACGGCTTGCGGCTGTCCGGGGACCTGCGCGAGGGGATCCAGACCGAGGGGGGCGGCACGGTACGCGTGCTGTTCGGGCTCAACTACGTGGACCGCCTGCCCCCGGAGCTGGCCGTGGGCAAGGGCGACAACCGGATCCTCGCGGTGTGCCTCGCCCTCAAGGACACCGAGGACCTGCCCGTGGTGTTCGTCACCAAGGACACCAACCTGCGGATCAAGGCCAACGCCCTCGGGATCCGGGCCGAGGACTACGAGCGGGGCAAGGTCCGGCCCGACGAGATGTACACGGGAGCGGCCGAGGTGTCTGTCCCCAAGGACGCGGTGGACCGGTTCTTCCGGGACGGCGCCGTGGAGGTGTCGGCAGACCTTTCGGACAACCAGTACGTGTGCCTGGTGGACGAGCAGAACCCCCAGCACACCGGCCTGGGGCGGTTCGTCAAGAAGGGCGGGCAGGTGGTGCCCCTGCGGCTGCCCAAGGACCCGACCTGGGGCATCCACCCCCGCAACCGGGAGCAGCGCTACGCCATGGACGCCCTGCTGGACGACCGGATCCAACTCGTGACCCTCGTGGGCAAGGCCGGCACTGGCAAGACCCTGCTCGCGATCGCGGCGGGCCTGCAGAAGTCCGTGGAGGAGGAGGTGTACAAGCGCCTGCTCGTGTCCCGCCCGATTTTCCCGATGGGCCGGGACGTGGGGTTCCTGCCCGGGGACATTCAGGAGAAGCTGCGGCCGTGGATGCAGCCGATCTTCGACAATGTGGACTTCCTGTTCTCCGGGGTAGAGGACCGGGACGGGCGCCGGCGCCGGGGGTACCAGGAGCTGATGGACATGGACATGCTCAGCCTGGAGCCGCTGACCTACATCCGGGGCCGGTCGATCCCGTACCAGTACATGATCGTGGACGAGGCCCAGAACCTCACGCCCCACGAGATCAAGACGATCATCACCCGGGCCGGGGAGGGCACCAAGATCGTGCTCACCGGCGACCCGTACCAGATCGACAACCCGTACATCGACGCCACCAGCAACGGCCTGACCTACTGCGTGCAGCGGCTCAAGAACCAGGCGCTCGCTGCCCACGTGACCCTGGTCAAGGGCGAGCGCAGCCCCCTGGCCGAGCTGGCCGCGAACGTGCTGTGAACGGCGGCGCTCCCCGGGCGGTGCCGGCGCCCCGAGACCCGGACGCCACCGTGCTCCTGGCGGTGGAGACCTCGTGCGACGAGACCGCGGCAGCCGTTGTGCGGGGCGGCCGCGAGGTGCTGGCCGACGTGGTGGCCAGCCAGGTCGACCTGCACGCCGCCTACGGCGGGGTGGTGCCCGAGATCGCGTGCCGGGCGCACCTGGAGTCCGTGGGGCCGGTGGTGGAACGGGCCCTGGCCGACGCCGGCCTCGGCTGGACGGACCTGGACGCGGTGGCCGTCACCCAGGGGCCGGGGCTGGTGGGCGCCCTGCTCGTGGGGCTGTCCTTTGCCAAGGCCGCGGCGTGGGCGCACCGGCTTCCGCTCGTGCCGGTGAACCACCTGGAGGCCCACCTGTCGGCCGCGTACCTGGAGGGGACCCCGGATCTGCCCCTGGTGGGGCTCGTGGTGTCCGGGGGCCACACCGCCCTGTACCTGTCCGGCGTACGGGGCCGGTACCAGGCCCTGGGCCAGACCCTGGACGACGCTGCCGGTGAGGCGTTCGACAAGGTGGCCAAGATGCTCGGCCTGGGCTACCCGGGCGGGGTCGCGATCGACCGCCTGGCCCGGCAGGGGGATCCGGGCCGGTTCGGTTTCCCCCGGCCCCTGCACCGGAGCCCGGACCTGGACTTCTCGTTCTCGGGCCTCAAGACCGCGGTGCGGACCCACCTGGCCCGGTTCCCGGGTGGGCCGCCGTCCGGGAACGACCTGGCCGACACCTGCGCGTCGTTCCAGGAGGCGGTGGTGGACTCCCTGCTCGCCAAGGCCCGGCGGGCCCTGGAGCGGACCGGAGCCCGCACCCTGGTCGTGTGCGGGGGCGTGGCGTGCAACGGCCGGCTGCGGGAGCGGGCCGAAGCAATGGCCCGGGACCTGGGCGTGACCCTGGTGGTCCCCCGGCCCCGGTACTGCACCGACAATGCGGTCATGGTAGCGAGCGCGGGGTGGTTCCGGTTCCACGCCGGGGTCCGGGCCGGTCCGGACCTCAACGCCGTGCCCACCTGGCCCCTGGAGCGGCTGGATGGGTGAGACCGTCCCGCGGCCCAGGAAGTCCCTGGGCCAGCACTTCCTGTCCGATCCGAACATCCTGGAGCGGATCGTCCGGGCGGCCGGGGTGGAGCCCGGCGACCGGGTGCTGGAGATCGGCCCCGGCCCGGGGGGGCTGACCCGGGCCCTCCTGGCCGCGGGCGCCCGGGTGTGGGCCGTGGAGGCCGATCCGCGCATGGTGGCGCACCTGGCCCGGGCGGCCCTGCCCGGCCTCCAGTTGACCCAGGGCGACGCGCTGGCGGTGGACTACCCGGCCGTGGCCGAGGCCGCGGGCGGCCGCCTGAAGCTGGTCGCGAACCTGCCGTACAACATCTCGGGCCCGCTGCTGGCCCGCCTCCTCCGCCAGCGCCGCGCGCTGCGGTCCATGACCGTGATGCTCCAGCGGGAGGTGGCTGACCGGCTCGTGGCGCCGCCGGGAACCCGGGCCCGGGGAGGGCTGAGCGCGCTGGCCCAGTGCTTTTGCTCGGTGCGCCCGGTGCTCCGGGTGCCGCCGGGCGCGTTTCGCCCGCCGCCCAGGGTCGAGAGCCGGGTGGTGCGGCTCGACGTGCTCCCCGGACCGGTGGCCCCCCTCGCGGACGAGGGCCTGCTGTGGGCTGCGGTGCGCGCGGGGTTCGGCCAGCGGCGCAAGATGCTCCGCAACACCCTCAAGGCCCTGGCTCCCGACCCGACCGCCGCGTTGGCGGCGGCCGGGGTGCGGCCCACCGACCGCGCCGAAGACCTGGACGCCCCTGCGTGGATCCGGGTGGCCAACGCCCTGGCCGGCCCCGGCGGAACGGAGGGCCGGGGGTGAGCGCCGTGTACACCCGGGTGCCCCCGGGCCGGATGGCCGCGTTCCTGGACGGGTACGGCCTCGGGCCCGTGGAGGCGGTGGAGCCGATTCCCCAGGGGATCGAGAACACCAACTACCGGGTGCGGGCCGGGGGACGGGACTGGGTGGTCACCCTGTACGAGGATGTGGACCCAGTGGCCGTGGCCGCCGACCTGGCCCTCACCCGGGCCCTGGCGGATCGGGGCGTGCCCGTGCCAGCACCCGTGGAGCGGCCGGACGGCCCGGTAGGGCGCCTGGAGGGTCGCCCGGCGTCGGTGGTCCCGTTCGTGCCCGGCGAGGTGCGCCTCGAACCGGACGAGGCCGGCCTGGAGGCCCTGGGCGCTGCCGTGGCCCGCTTCCACCTGGCGGCCCGGGACGTCCCCGCCCCCGGGTCGGCAGCTCACCAGGGCGCCGTACTGGTGGCTCGGGCGCGGGAGTTGGCCGGTCTCGTCCGGGTGGACGACCCGGCCCTGGCCCGGCTCCTGGAGAGCGAGGCGGACCACCAGGCCGGGGTTCCGGAAGCGGGGTTGCCGGGCGGGGTGGTCCACGGTGACCTGTTCCTGGACAACGTGCTGTTCTCTCCCTCCCGGCCGGAAGTGGTCGCGCTGCTGGACTTCCACATGGCCGGCCCCGGGCCGTGGCTGTTCGACGTCGCCGTGGCCCTGGTGGACGGAGCGTGGACCGGTGACGGGATCGACGGCGACCGGGCCCGGGCGTTCCTGCGGGGATACCGGGCCGTCCGGGCGCTGTGCCGGGACGAGTACCGGCTCCTGCCCGACTACCTGCGGCGGGCGTGCCTGAGGTTCCTGTGCCTGCGGCTGGAACGGTTCCAGGTGGGCTCCCGGATCCTGCGCGCCGGCGCGGCCAAGGATCCGGCCGAATTCGCCGAGCGCCTCCGGAGGCTCGCGGCCGCACCGTGAACCCGGGCCGGCCCTTTGAAGGGGGCCGGCCCGTTTGTTATGGTGTGGCTTCCCGCCACCGGGAGGAGGGATGCCCGTGCTTTTCCGGAAGAAAAAGAAGACCGAGCCCCCGCCGGCCGAGCGGCCGGCCCCCGAGCCCGAGGTCCAGCCCGCCGATCCCCAGGTGCTCGGGACCCTCGAGCGCCTGAAAAAGGCCGGGGTCCAGTTGCTGGTCCACGCCGGAGGTCCGGACGCGTACACGACCGAGGTGGTGGGACTCGGCCGGGACGGGTTCTTCGTGGACACCCTGTCCCCGCCGGACGGGGATCGCCGGATGGTGCCCGGGCGGCCCGTGCGGGTGGAAACCCTGCTCCAGGGCATCTCGTACGCGTTCGAGACCCAGGTGCTCGCCAAGGTGCAGTTCGTGGACGAACTGCCCGCGTTCAAACTGGCGTACCCGGACGAACTCCCCGGGGAGCGCCGGCGCAAGAGCCCGCGGATCGATACGGCCGGGGACGCTTCCCTGTCGTTCCTGCACCCGTTTCGCCTGGACGCGCTCGTGGTGAACGTGAGCGAGGGCGGCCTCGCGTTCGAGTACGAGGCTGCCATCGGCCGGCTCCGGCCGGGCACCGTGGTCCGGGAGATCCTGCTGGAGTTGGGCCGGTTGCCGGTGATCACGGTCCAGGGCCGGGTGGTGGGCAACGTGGTGGCCGAGCTCGGCGGGATCAGCCTGCCGAGGCGGTACCGGGCGAGCCTCGCGTTCGAGGGGATGGACGAGCCCGGGCTGTCCGTGATCCGCTCCTACATCGCCGAGCGCAAAGTGCTGGATGCCACCGTCTGACCCCCCTCCCCGGTGGGCCGTGTCCGGGATCCCCGTGGGACTGGACGAGCCCCCGGAGCGGTTGAAGGAGCGCGCGGCCCGCAGCCTGGGCGTACCCGCAGGCGAGGTCCGGTCGTGGCGGGTGCTCCGGCGCTCCCTGGACGCCCGGGGCGACCGGCCGCCCCGGTTCGTGTGCCGGGTCGGCCTGGAACTCCGGGCCGACCTGCCGGTGGCCCAGAAGGGGGGGGTGTCCCGGTGGGACGACCGTCCCGTGCCCGAGCCCCTCCCCGTGCCCGTTCCCCCGCACCCACCGGTGGTGGTGGGGGCCGGCCCCGCCGGCCTGTTCGCAGCCCTGCGCCTGGCTGCCCACGGCCTGCGGCCCGTGGTGGTGGAGCGGGGAAAGCCGGTGGAAGAACGGGTGCGGGACGTGGCCCGGTACTGGCGCCGGGGCGAGCTCGATCCCGACAGCAACGTGGCGTTCGGGGAGGGCGGGGCGGGCACGTTCTCGGACGGCAAGCTCACGTACAGGGGAAAGGACCCGCTGAAGGCGTGGGTGTTCCAGGCCCTGGTGGCGTGCGGCGCGCCCGGGGACATCCTGGTGGACGCCCGGCCCCACCTGGGGACCGACCGCCTGCGCACCGTGCTACGGGCGGTCCGGGCCCGGCTGCTCGCAGCGGGGGGCCGGTTCCGGTTCGGGGAGCGGGTGGAACGGCTGGTGCTGGACCGGGGCCGGGTGCTTGGAGTGGAGACCCGGACGGGGCTCCTGGCCGCCGGCGCGGTGTTCCTGGCCCCTGGACACGGCGCCCGGGACCTGATCAGGACCTGTGTGGGCCAGGGCGTGGCTGCCGAGGCCAAGGGGTTCGCCCTGGGGGTGCGGGCCGAACTCCCCCAACACGCCGTGGACCGCCAGCAGTACGGCCGGTGGCACGGCCTTCCCGGCCTGCCGCCCGCCGAGTTCTCGGTGCGGGCCCGGGCCGCGGGCCGGGGGGTGTACTCGTTCTGCATGTGCCCCGGCGGCACGGTGGTGCCGGCGGGCACCGAACCGGACGGCGTGGTGGTCAACGGGATGAGCGGATCGCGCCGGGCCGGACGGTGGGCCAACGCAGCCCTGGTGGTCGAGGTGTTCCCGTCCGACTTCGGCGGCGCCCCCCTGGCCGGGTACGACCTCCAGCAGGAGTGGGAACGCCGGGCCGCCCGGGCCACCGGGCCGTCCACTGTGCCGGCCCAGACCGTGGCCTCGTTCCTCGGCCGCCCCGGAGCCGGGCGGCTGCCCCGGTCGAGCTGCCCGTGGCGGGTCGCGCCCGCAGACCTTCGCACGTGCCTGCCCGGGTTCGCCGTCGCGGCCCTGGCCGGGGCGTTGCCGTCCCTGGCCCGGCGCCTGCCCCCGCTGGCCGGGGCGTTGCTCCTGGGGGTCGAAACCCGGACCTCGAGCCCGGTACGCCTCGTCCGGGGGCCGGACCTCCAGTCTTCGACCATTTCTATGTTATACCCGGTGGGAGAGGGATCTGGCCAGTCGGGGGGCATCGTGAGTTCGGCCGTGGACGGCGCCCGGGCCGCGGACGCGTACGCCGCGGTGCTGGCAGCCGGAGGCGCGGGATGAGGCGCTGCCTCGCGGCCCTGGTGCTGCTCGCGGTCGCCCGGTGGGCCGTCGCGGCGCCCGAGGTGCTCGTACCGTCGGACGGGGAGCGGGTGTGGGGGGACGCGGCGTGGCTCGTGGTGAGGGCGCCGGAGCCGCCCTCGGTCACGGTGGACGGTGCGACCGCCCCGGTGGTGCGCAGCGAACAAGGGGTGCACCACGTGCGGCTCGGGTCGCTGCGCACCGACGGTTCCCGGGTCGTCGTGTCGTGGCCCGGCGGCAGCGCCAGCCTGGCCGTGTACGGCGGTGCAGCCCGGCCCACCGGGTTCCACGCGGGTGCGGACCGGAAGTGCACGGCCTGCCACGACCTCGGGGACGACGGGTGCGCCGGGTGCCACCGGTGGCCGGATACCCGGCACACCGAGCTGCTCACCCGCGGGTGCGCCCTGTGCCATCCCGGTCCCGGCCGGTTGCCCGCTTCCGTGGAGGCGATCTGCGGTGAGTGCCACGAGGGGTACCTGCGCAAGCACCCCGGTTTGCGCCACGCCCTGCGGTCGGCCCGGGACCCCCGGCGGCCCGGCCGGCCGATGGACTGCGCCTCGTGCCACGACCCCCACAAGCCCCGGTGCCTGTCGTGCCTCGGGCGCAAGGAACTGCGCAACTGGTGCCGCACCTGCCACTCCCGGTGAGCCGTTTGCGCACCGCCGCCGCACGGCCTATCATTGAACACTTCGCCCAACCGACCCCCGGACCCGGTCCGGCCGCCACCGGAAGGAACCCCATGGGAGACGTCCCCTCCCGTACCGACGAAACCGCGCCCGTTGCAGGAGGCACCGGCGTGGCCCAGGCAGAGGCCGAGCCGCTGCCCGCTCCTGACGAGTCCGTCCTGCTGCTGCCCGAGACCGAGGGGTACTTCGGCGCCGGCGACCTGGCCCCGTTGCCGTCCACCGACGTGGTGGAGGGGGGCGCGTTGCAGCAGTACATGGCCGAGGTGAGCCGATATCCCCTGCTCACCCCCGAGGAGGAACACCGCCTGGCCGTCCAGTACAAGGAGGAAGGGGACGCCCGGGCCGCGTACACCATGGTCCTGGCCAACCTGCGGCTGGTGGTGAAGATCGCGTACGAGTTCCGGCGCAACTTCGCGAACCTGATGGACCTGATCCAGGAGGGCAACATCGGTCTGATGCGGGCGGTGGAGAAGTTCGATCCGTACCGCGGGGTGAAGCTCTCTTCCTACGCCGCGTGGTGGATCCGGGCGTACATCATCCGGTACCTCCTGAACAACTGGTCCCTGGTCAAGATCGGCACCACGCAGAACCAGCGCCGGTTGTTCTTCAACCTCAAGAAGGCCAAACAGCAGCTCGAGGCCCAGGGGTTCAAGCCCGAGCCCAAGCTGATCGCCGCCAAGCTCAACGTCCGGGAGGACGAGGTGGTGGAGATGGAGAAGCGGCTGTCCGGGGGTGACGTGTCCCTGGACGCGCCCGTGGACGACGAGTCCGAAACCAGCCGCCTGGACTTCGTGGCGGACACGGACGCCGACGCGTCCGAAGAGCTGGCAGACCGGGAGTTCCAGGCGCTGGTCCGGCGCAAGCTGGCCGCGTTCCGCGAGACCCTGGGCGAGCGGGACCGGGTGATCTTCGACCGGAGGCTCGTGGCCGAGGAACCGGTGACCCTGCGGGAGCTGGGGGAAGCGTTCGGGGTGTCCCGGGAGCGGGTGCGCCAGGTCGAGGCCGACCTCAAGCGGCGCCTCAAACGGTACCTATCGGAGCAGCCGGGGGTGGGGGACGTGTATGTGGACTGATCCGGGGTGGAAGCCGGCCGAAGGGGAGATCCTGCCGGTGGCCGACCTGGTGGCCGGGCTCCGGGCCGGGGTGGAACGGTCGTTTCCAGAGGTCTGGGTCGAGGGCGAGGTGCGCAATGTCCGGGTGCCGGCGTCGGGCCACGCCTACTTCTCCCTGGGGGACGACCGGGCGCAGATCCGGGCCGTGTGCTTCCGCAACACCCTGCGGTACCTGGCCGCGGACCTGGAGGACGGGCTCCACGTGATCGCCCGGGCGCGGGCCACGGTGTACGAGGCCCGGGGCGAACTCCAGCTGGTCGTGGAGGACGTTTTGCCCCAGGGAGAGGGCGCCCTGCTCCTGGAGTTCGAGGCCCGCAAGAAGCGTCTGGCAGCCGAGGGGCTGTTCGAGCCGGGCCGGAAACGGCCCCTGCCACCCGTGCCCAGGGCCGTGGGGGTGGTCACGTCGGACACGGGCGCCGCGGTGCGGGACGTGCTCCAGGTGACGGCCCGGCGCGCGCCCGGGGTCCACGTGGTGGTGGCCCCGGCCCGGGTCCAGGGGGCGGGCGCCGCAGCCGAGTTGGTGGACGCCCTGGACCTGGTGGTCCGCCGCCCGGAGGTGGAGGTGGTCGTCCTGGCCCGGGGCGGCGGCAGCCTCGAGGATCTGTGGGCGTTCAACGACGAGGCGCTGGTGCGGGCCGTGGCGTCCTGCCCCGTGCCGGTGATCACCGGAGTGGGGCACGAGACCGACGTGACCCTGGTGGATTTTGCGGCCGACGCCCGGGCGCCGACCCCGTCGGCAGCGGCCGAGCTGGCGGTGCGCGAGTGGGGGCGGTGGGCCGAGCGGGTGGCCGTGGCACGGGAACGGGCGAGCCGGGCAGCGGCAGGGGTGCTGGCCCGGGCCAGGGAACGCGCGGACCGCGCCGATCCCGGCCGGTGGTCCCCGGGGCGCCGGATCGAGCGGTTGCGGGTGGCGGTGGACCGGCTCCAGGAACGGAGTACGGCCGCGGTAGACCGCCGCCTGACCGCGGCCCGGCGGAAGGTGGACGAGGCCGCGGCCCGGGCAGGCAGCCGGTCGCCCGCCGCAGCCGTGGCCGGCCAGCGGGCGCGGCTGGACCGGGGCCGGGCCGCGCTGGAGCGGGTGGCCGCGGCCCGGCTGGGCTCCGCCCGGGAGCGGGCGGCCGTGGCCCGGGCGCGGCTGGACGCCCTCGGTCCGTACGCCGTGCTCGGGCGCGGGTACGCGATCGCGCGCACCCGCGAAGGGGTCGTGCGCGACGCCGGCCGGTGCGCGCCCGGCGACGCGGTGGAGGTGGTGCTGCACCGGGGTTGGCTGGACTGCCGGGTGACCGGGGTCGGCGCGGAAAGGGAGCCAGGCGAGCCGTGGAAACAGTGATCGGAGGCCCGGACCGCCGCCCTCCGGACGGCGGCCCGATCCGCGTGCTGGCGGTGGACGGGGATCCCGCCTTGCTGCGGTTTCTCGAGATGTTCCTCGGCGGGGACGGTTACGAAGTGCGGCCGGCCTATACGGGCGACGAGGGGATCCGGACCGCCCGTGAGTGGGGGCCGGACGTGGTGCTCCTCGACCAGTGGCTGGCCGACCCGGATGCTGCCGACGTGGTTCGCAGCCTCCGGTCGGACGAGCGCACCCAGGGCATCCCGGTGATCCTTCTCACCAGCCGGTCCGCGCCGGAAGGGCGGATCAAGAATTTGCAGGGGCAGGTCGATGATACGGTGGGCAAGCCGTTCGACATCGGGGAGTTGCGGGCGCGCCTGACCTCGGTGGTCTCCCGCCGGCGCGAACAGGCCCACGCCACCGAGGTGGAGAAGCTCAAGACGCTCCGCAAGGTGGTGGCCAGCGTGTCCCACGAGGTGAACAACCCCCTGGCCACCATCCTGATGAGCGCCGAAGCCCTGGAACAGCGCCACGGGGGCGACCCGGACGTCCTGACCAGGAGCCGCATGATCCAGGAAAACGCGCTCCGGATCCGGGACATCCTCAAACGGCTCGAACGGGTGCGCAGCGTCGTGCCCAAGCCGTACGTGGCCGGTGAGAGGATCCTGGAACTGGGAGAGGAGGACGGGGAGCCGTGAGCCTCAACGAGGGAATCCCCCAGCTCATCGTGTACGAGGAAGAGCACCGGGAGGTGAGCCGGATCCTGGCGCGGGTGCACGCCGAGAGCCGGGGCCGGGCCGTGCTGCTCCTGGACGTGAACGGGCAGCTGATCGCCGAGTGGGGGAACACGGCCGGGCTGGACGTGACCGCGTTTTGCTCCCTGGCCGCGTCCAACATCGCGGCCACCGCCACCATGGCCCGACTGCTGGGCGACAACGACTTCACGATCCTGTTCCACCAGGGCAAGGAGGACAGCATCCACATCAGCCTGATCGGGGACCGCGTGATCCTGGCGGTGATCTTCGGCAAGGAAGCTTCCCTGGGCATGGTCCGGCTGCGAGTCCGGCGGGCCGCCCAGGAGATCGAGGGGGTCGTGGAGCGGATCATCCAGCGCATGAGCCTCCAGGACCGCCTGGACGTGGACCCCCTGTGCGAGATCACCGAGCAGGACATCGACGAGCTGTTCTCGTTCTGACCCGCCCGGATTCTCGATGACACCCCCCAGGGTTCCCGCCGTCCTCCCCTCCCGAGACGCCCCGGCGTTTCCGGCCCCTGGCCGGCCAGGGGGCTGACCGTGGCGTTTGTCAACTACTCGTCCCGCGAGATCAACGTCAAGATCGTGTACTACGGCCCCGGCCTGTGCGGGAAGACCACCAACCTGCGCTATCTGTACGACCGGGCTCCCGACCGCCTCAAGGGGAGGATGATCAGCCTGGCCACCGAGACCGAGCGCACGCTGTTCTTCGACTTCCTGCCGATGAACCTGGGAAAGATCAAGGGGTTCAACGTGCGGTTCCACCTGTACACCGTGCCGGGCCAGGTGTTTTACGGCGCGAGCCGCAAGCTGATCCTCAAGGGCGTGGACGGGGTGGTGTTCGTGGCCGACAGCCAGGCCCTCCGGCTCGACGCCAACGCCGAGTCGTGGGAGGATCTGCGGCGGAACCTCGAGAACTACAACCTGTCCATCCCGCCCCTGCCCGCCGTGATCCAGTACAACAAGCGCGACGCGCCCGACGCCCTGCCGGTGCCGGTGATCCGCAAGGCCCTGGGCGACCCGGGCCTGCCCGAGTTCGAATCGGTGGCGCCCGATGGGATCGGCGTGTTCGAGCCCCTCAAACACCTCGCCCGGGACGTCCTGAACATTCTGCGGCGTTGACAACGCCCCCCGATCCGCTACGTTCCCACCGGTTTCCCGTACCCCGTCGGAGTGGAGTGGGCCGTGTCCGACGCGTGGACCCGCCGCCGAGAGCGCATGGTGCGCACCCAGATCGAGGCCCGGGGGGTGCGCGACCCGAACGTGCTGGCCGCGCTGGCCGCGGTGCCCCGCCACGCGTTCGTGCCCGAGGCGGTGCGGTCCCTCGCGTACGACGACTGCCCCCTGCCGATCGGCGGGGGGCAGACGATCTCCCAGCCGTACATGGTCGCCCTGATGACCGAGGCCCTGGGCGTCGGGCCGGGGGACCGGGTGCTCGAAGTGGGCACCGGGTCGGGCTACCAGGCCGCGATCCTGGCCGAGATGGGGTGCCGGGTCCACACGGTGGAGCGCGACCCGGCCCTGGCCGAAGCGGCCGCTCAACGGCTGGCCCGGCTGGGGTACGGCCAGGTGTCGGTCCACCAGGGGGACGGCACCCTGGGGTGGCCGGACGCAGCGCCGTACCGGGGTGTCGTGGTGACCGCGGGCGGGCCCCGGGTGCCCGGCCCGCTCCGGGACCAGCTCGACCCCGGAGGCGCCACCCTGGTGATGCCGGTGGGCGGCCGCGGTCTCCAGGAACTGCTGGGGGTCACCCGGCGGGGCAGCCGGTTCTCGACCGAGAAGCTGGGGGGGTGCCGGTTCGTCCCCCTGGTGGGCGAGGAGGGCTGGTGAACGGCGGACAGCAAGGAGGGAGATTCCACGTGAAGGACTGGATCGCATCCTGGGACGAGATCGTGGCGGGTCGTGTCACGGACGTGTACTTTTCCCGCACCCTGAAGGTGCTGGAGGCCGAGGGGCTCCGGCCCCGCGTGCGGGCGGAGTTCACGGCCGGGCGCCTGCCCGAAGGGTGGGCGTGGGCCGTGGTGGCCGGAACCCACGAGGCGCTGGAGTTGCTGGGCCGCCTCCCGGTCACCGTGCGGGGGGTGCCCGAGGGCACGATCGTCGGGCCCGGGGAGGTGGTGCTCGAGGTCGAGGGCGTGTACCCCGAGTTCGCGGTGTACGAGACCGCCGTGCTCGGGCTGCTGTGCCAGTCCACCGGCATCGCCACCCAGGCGGCCCGGTGCCGGCTGGCGGCCGGCGACCGCACCCTGGTGTCGTTCGGGGCCCGCCGGATGCACCCGGCCCTGGCACCGGTGATCGAGCGCAGCGCCTACATCGGGGGGTGCGACGGTGTGTCCACCCTGGCCGCGGCCGACCGCCTCGGCATCCCGGCCACGGGAACCATGCCCCACGCGCTCGTCCTGGTGGTGGGGGACTGTGCCGAGGCCACCCTGGCGTTCCGCCGGGCGGTGGGGCCGGACGTCCCGCTGGTCAGCCTGATCGACACGTTCAACGACGAGAAGTTCGAGGCGCTCCGGGTGGCCGGCGCGTTGGGCCGCGACCTGGCCGCCGTTCGGCTCGACACCCCGGGTTCCCGGCGGGGGGATTTCGAACGGATCATCCGGGAGGTGCGGTGGGAACTCGACCTGCGGGGCCACCGGGACGTGGGCATCTTCGTGTCGGGTGGCCTGTCCGAGGCCGACCTGACCCGGCTTCGGCCGTGGGTCCAGGGGTTTGGGGTGGGCACCGCGATCAGCGCGGCCCGCACCGTGGACTTCTCGATGGACATCGTGGAGGTGGACGGCCGCCCCGTGGCCAAGCGGGGCAAGTGTTCCGGCTCCAAGGACCTGTACGGCTGCGCCGGGTGCGGGACGCGGCAGGTGGTGCCCCGGGGCCGCCCGCCCGGGGAGCCGTGCCCCTGCGGCGGCGCGTGGGAGCGGCTTACCCGGGATCTCCTGCGCGGCGGCGGGTGGCGGTTCGGGCCCGAGACGGTGCAGGCCGTGCGGGAGCGGGTGGCGGCCGGCCTCCGCGGGCTCGCCCCCGGCGGCCCGTGACCGGAGGACGGCCGTGACCTGGATGGACACCTCCCCGGAACGGCTGCGCCGGCTGTTTCTCCAGGGGTTCACGGTGATGGACATTGCCGAGCCCCTGGCCTCGTTCGACGCCGGGTACCCGTCGGACCGGGCGGTGGCGTTCATGTTGGAGCGAGATTTCGACCTGGTCGGTGTCCGTGTTGGGGGGCTCGTAGCTGGTTATGTGATCCGTGAAGACCTGGCCCATGGAGGGGCGGTCGGGGACCATCTGGTCCGGTTCGGTCCGGACGACCGCGTGCCCGACACCGCCTCCCTGGTGGACGCGATCCAGTCCCTGGGGATCAACCGGCGGTGCTTTGTGTCCCAGTTCGACGTGGTCTCGGCCATCGTCACCCTCCAGGACCTCGAGAAGCCGCCGGTGCGCATGTTCTTGTTCGGCATGGTGACCATCGCCGAGATGCTCTTCGTCCGGGAGGTCCGCAACCGGTTCCCGGACGGGAGCTGGACCGGGCTGGTCTCGTCGGGCCGGCTCGAAAAGGCCGAGGCCCTGCTCGCGGAGCGGCGCCGCAGGGGGCACGACGCCGACCTGCTGGGGTGCCTCCAGTTCTCGGACAAGGGGCAGATCCTGCTCCGGGACCCCGGCGCCCGGGAGGCCCTCGGGTTTCCGTCCCGCAAGGAGGGGCTGCGGGCGCTCCGGGAACTCGAGACCCTGCGAAACCACCTGGCCCACACCCAGGGCATCATCGCCGACAGCTGGGAGCGGATCGTGAAGTTCACCGGCAACCTGGACACCTTGCTGGGCCGGCTGTGAACGCGGCGCACGGGTGGGCCGCGGTGGAGGCGGAACTCGTCGCCCGGACCGGCGGGTGGTGGGGCCGGGTGTGCGGCGCGATCCCGGAACTCCGGACCCTGGAGGGGGTGGCCCAGCCGCGGCAGTACCACGCGGAGGGGGACGTGGCGGCCCACACCCGCCTGGCGGTGGCGGTGTGTCCGGCCGGGGCAGACCCCGACCTGTTGTGGGCGGCCCTGCTCCACGATCTGGGCAAGCCGGCGACCACCCGGATGTCCGGCGGCGGCAGGGTCACGGCCCACGGCCACGCCCGGGAGGGGGCCCGGGTCGCCGGCAGCGTCCTGGAGCGCCTCGGGTTTCCCCGTTCCCGCCTGGAGCGGGTGGTGTGGCTGGTCAAACACCACGGGTTCTACCACGCGTGGCACCTGCCGGACCCGCCGCGGCTCACCCGGCGGCAGGCCCGGTTCCTGGCAGACCCACGGTTCCCCCTGCTCCTGGCGTTGCTCCGGGCCGACGCGGCCGCGTCCGAGGGCCACCCGGACCCGTTCGCCGCCGTGGAGCGGTACGCGCAGCTCAGGCGGGAGGTGGTCGAGGCCGGGGGATGACCGGAACCTTTGGGCGGCCCGCGCATCGGAACAGGCTCGATCCGCAGCGGCGCGGGGTAACCCGAGATGCCGTCGCTGAAAAACCCACGGATGGGGTTTTTCAGCATCCTGGTAGAGCAACCCGAGCTGGAGACGACGAGATGGATTACGGCGTAAAGGACGTGCTGCGCATGGAGGTGGCCCCGGCCCTCGGGTGCACCGAGCCGTCGGCGATCGCCCTGGCCGGGGCCGCGGCCGCGGCCCTGTTGGGGGGCGCGGCGCCCGGAGCGGTCGAGGTCTGGGTGGACCCCAACGTGTACAAGAACGGGCTGGCCGTGTCGATCCCGGGCGCCCGGGGCGCGTCCGGGCTGGACCTGGCCGCGGCTCTCGGGGTGTTCGGCGGTGATCCCACCCGCCGGCTCGAGGTGCTCGAGACCGTGGACGACGACGCCCTTGCCGCCAGCCGGCGGTTCGTGCGCGACAACGGCGTGCGCGTGCACGTGGAGCGGGAGCATCCCGGGCTGTACGTACGCGTCCGGGTGGCGGGAGGTGGACGGTCGGCCGAATGCACCATCGAGGGGGTCCACGACCGGATCACCCGCCTGGCCGTTGACGGCCAGGCGCAGCCCGACCATCCCCTGGTCCACCGCGCGGACGGCGAGGCCAGCGGGCTGGAGGAACTGGAGGCGTGGCTGCGGACCCTGGGGCTCCAGGACCTGCTCGACCTGCTGGACGACCTGGACGACGAGGACCTGGCGTTCATCGAGCAGGGGGTGGCGTACAACCTGCGGCTGGCCGAGTACGGCCGCAAGCACGGCCCGGGCCTGGGCATCGGCCTGGGGCTGGACCGGCTCGTGCGCGAGCGCCTGCTCCGGCAGGACATGGTGCTCGAGGCCAAGGTGCTCACCTCGTGTGCTGCGGACGCCCGCATGTCCGGGGTGAACCTGCCGGCCATGAGCTCGGGGGGCAGCGGCAACCACGGCCTGACCGCCGTGCTGCCGATCTGGGCGGTCCGGGAGTTCGTGACCCCGAGGGGCGACACCGAGGTGCTCGAGGCGATCGCCCTCAGCCACCTGGTGACCGCGTACGTCAAGGCCCACACCGGCCGCCTGTCCGCGGTGTGCGGGTGCTCTGTGGCGGCCGGCGCCGGGGCCACGGCCGGCGTGACCTACCTGCTGGGGGGCAACCACCACCACATCGCCGGCGCGATCAAGAACCTGGTGAGCGACCTGGCCGGGGTGATCTGTGACGGCGCCAAGTCCGGGTGCGCCCTGAAGCTCGCCACGGCCGCTGGAACGGCCGTGCAGGCGGCCCTGTTCTCCCTGCACGGGGTCAACGTGCAGGCCACGGACGGGATCGTGGGCGTATCCCCGGAGCAGACCATGCAGAACCTGGGCACCCTGAGCTGCGTCGGCATGATCGAGACCGACCGGACGATCCTCCAGATCATGCTGGAGAAGCAGTTCGATCCGGAGTGAGCCGTGCCGGCTGATCCGGCGGTGTGTTCTTGCCAGGCTTAATCCTTGTGATAGGTTTTTTCCGCTTTTTTGGGGGGAGATCCGGGCCGGGTCTTCTCCGGGTCGTTTTCCCAGTTCGGACCCGTTTCGCGTCCGCACGACGATCGAGGATGGATGATGGACCTTCGCTTTGTCCTCCACACGGGCGGCATCGCCCTCGGCCTCACCCTGGTCCTGGCGCTGGCCGCCTGCGACAAGAAAGAGCCTCTCCCTCCCCGGGAGACGGTGCGCCCGGTGAAAATGACGACCGTGGGCAGGGGGGGCGCCGCCTCCCGCAGCCTGCCTGGCCGGGTGGAGGCCGACCGGAAGGCGGACCTGTCGTTCCGGGTGGGCGGCCCCCTGGTCGCGGTCCCGGTGGAAGAGGGGCAGCAGGTCGACCGGGGCCAGTTGATCGCGCGGATCGATCCGCGCGATTTCCGCACCCGGGTCGAACGGACCCTGGGCGCTCTGAGGGAGGCCGAGGCCCAGCTCAAGGCGATGAAGGCCGGCGCGCGGGCCGAGGAGATCCGCGCCCTGGAGGCGGCCGTGTCCGCGGCCCGGGCGCAGTTGACCAACGCCGAGGCCCAGTACCAGCGGTACAAGGACCTGTACGTGAAACGGCAGGTGTCCAAGGCCGAGTTCGACCGGTACCGGACCGGCCGGGACGTGGCCCGGGCCCAGCTGCGGACCGCCGAGGAGAACCTGTCGGTGGGGATGACCGGCGCACGGCCCGAGGACATCGAGGCGATGCAGTCCCGGATCCAGGGCCTCCGGGCCCAGCTCCGGGACACCCGCAACGCGCTGGCCGACACCGAGTTGAGGGCACCGTTCGCCGGGGTGATCACCCGCCGTTACGTGGACAACTACCAGGAGGTGCGCCCTCTCCAGCGGGTCGTGACCCTCCAGGACTTGTCCCGGCTGGAAGTGGTCGTGCAGGTGCCCGAGTCGGTGGTAGCAGCGGTTCGAAGCGAGGGGGAGGGGCGGCTCCAGGCGTTCGCCTCGTTCTCCACCGCCCCGGGCGAACGGTTTCCCTTGACCCTCAAGGAGTACGCGGCACAGGCGGATCCCGACACCCAGACCTACGAGGTGACCCTGGTGATGGAGCGGCCTGAGGGACTGACCCTTCTGCCCGGGATGACGGCGACGGTCACGGTGACGACCCCGGACGAACAGGGCGCGGCCGGGCCTATCTCGGTGCCGGCCACGGCCGTGGGCGCCGGCGACGACGGCAGTCCCCGGGTGTGGGTGGTGGATCCGGACGCGATGACGGTCGAGCCCCGCAAGGTGGTCACCGGCGGACTGGGCGAAGGCGGGACGGTGGAGATCGTGTTCGGGCTGCAGCCGGGGGAGCGGATCGCGGTCACGGGCGTGGAACTGCTGCGGGCGGGCATGAAGGTGCGCGACCTCGGTGAACTCGAGGGCTACGGCCGATGAACATCGCCGAACTCAGCATCCGCAAGGCCACGATTACGTGGGTGATGACGGCGGTGCTCGTCGTGGTGGGGTGGCTGGCGTTCCAGAGCCTGCCCCGCCTGGAGGACCCCGAGTTCACAATCAAGGAGGCGATCGTCGTCACGCCGTACCCGGGGGCTTCGGCGGCCGAGGTGGAGGAGGAGGTCACCAACGTCATCGAGAAGGCGGTCCAGGAACTGGGGCAGCTTCGGTATGTGGAGTCCCGGTCGTCTCGGGGACTGTCGAGCATCAAGGTCGTGATCAACGACAAGTACGACAAGGCGGCCCTGCCCCAGGTGTGGGACGAACTGCGCAGGAAGGTGGGCGACTACCAGAAGCAGCTCCCCCCCGGAGCGGGCCCGTCCGTGGTCAACGACGACTACGGCGACGTGTTCGGGGTGTACCTGGCCATCACCGGGGGAGGGTACGAACCCCGTGAACTGTACAACCTGGCCAAATTCCTCCAGCGGGAGTTGCTCGGCGCCACGGACGTGAAGAAGATCGTCCTGTACGGCCAGCGCAAGGAGGCCGTGTACGTGGAGATGCGCCGGGAGAAAATGGCCGAACTGGGCGTCTCCCAGCAGGAGATCTTCGACGCCCTGAAGGCCAAGAACCTTCCGGTCACCGCGGGGCACGTGTTCCTGGGCGCCGAGTACGTGACGGTGAACCCCACCGGCGAGTTCCGGAGCGAAAAGGAGTTCGGGGACCTGTTGATCGGCCGGAGCGGCAAGGGGGGCGGACGGCTCGTGTACCTGCGGGACGTGGCCCGGATCCGCCGCGGGTACACGGAGCCCCCGGACAACCTGCTGCGGTACGACGGCAAGCCTGCTGTGGGGCTGGCCATCTCCACGGTGTCCGGCGGCAACGTGGTCACCATGGGCGCGTCCCTCAAGGAGAAGTTCCAGGACCTCCAGTCCCAGATCCCCCTGGGGGTGGAACTGCACACGGTCTCGATGCAGCCCGACGCCGTGACCACCGCGATCGACGGGTTCCTGGTGAACCTGGCCGAGGCCGTGGTGATCGTGGTGGTGGTGCTCCTGGTGTTTATGGGGCTCCGGAGCGGGCTGATCATCGGTTTCGTGCTCCTGCTCACGATCCTGGGCACGTTCGTGTTCATGGGCATGGGGCCCATCACCCTGGAGCGGATCTCTCTGGGCGCCCTGGTCATCGCGCTGGGCATGCTGGTGGACAACGCGATCGTTGTCACCGACGGCATGCGCATGAAGATGAAACAGGGCGCGGACGCCCTCACCGCGGCACGGGAGGTGGTGGGCCAGACCGGGATCCCCCTGCTGGGGGCCACGTTCATCGCGATCGCGGCGTTCGCCTCGATCGGCACCTCCCAGGACGGGACCGGCGAGTACTGCCGGGCCCTGTTCTCGGTGATCTTCATCTCCCTGACCCTCAGCTGGGTCACCGCGGTGACCGCCACCCCGCTGCTGTGCAAGACGTTCCTGAAGACGGACGCCGGAGGCGGCAAGGACGACGGCCTGGACCCGTACGGCGGAAAGTTCTTCCTCCTGTACAAGGGGGCCCTGGCGTCCTGCATCCGGCACCGGTGGGTCACGATGGGCGTGGTGGTGGCCCTGTTCGCAGCGTCGGTGGTGGGGTTCGGCAGGGTGAAACAGAGCTTCTTCCCAGACTCGACCCGGCCCCAGTTCTACGTGGACTACTGGTTCCCGGACGGCACGAGCATCGAGGAAACGTCCCGGCGGATCGGGGACATCGAACAGTGGCTCCTCGAGCAGGAGGGCGTGGAGCACGTGACCACCGAGGTGGGTGGGGGGCAGCCGCGGTTCCTGCTCACCTACACACCGGAGGCCCCGTTCCGGAACTTCGGCCGCACCCTGGTGGACGTGGCGGACTACCGGCAGATCCCGGCCATGATCCAGCAGATCCAGGCCGGGCTCGAGGATCGGCTGCCCGAGACGGTGGTGAACGCGCGGATGTTCGTCAACGGGCCGTCCAGCGGCGGCAAAATCCAGCTCCGGATCTACGGTCCGGACACCGAGGAACTGCGGCGGCTCGGGGACACGGCCCTGGACATCATCCGGTCCGACCCCGGCTCCCGCGGCGTGCGGAGCGAGTGGGGGAACAAGGTCAAGGTGGTGCGGCCCGTGCTCGCCGAGGCCCAGGCCCGGCGGGCCGGGATCACCCGGCCGATGCTCGCCAAGGCCCTGGAGGCCGCGGTGGAGGGCACCCGGGCGGGCGTGTACCGGGAACGGGACGAACTGCTGCCGATCATCGCCCGGGCCCCGGCCCCCGAGCGGTCCGATTTGGCCAACCTGGGCGCGGTCCAGGTGTGGAGCCCGGTGGCCGGCCGGATGATCCCGGTGGGCCAGGTGGTGGACGGGTTCGAGGTGGCGTTCGAGAACCCCCACATCTGGCGGCGAGACCGGACCAAGATGCTCAAGATCCACGCGGATCCCCGGACCGGACTGCCCAGCGAACTGTTCGCCCGGATCAAGGCCCGGGTCGAGCAGGAGCTGGGGGTGGACGTGGCCGCCGTGACGGGTCGGGACGTCTCCTCCGAGGCGTGGACCGCGTCCACGATCAGGGTCCGCTACCTGGACCGCCTGCCGCTGGAGGGCCGGCCCGGGTACTACATGGCCTGGGGCGGGGAGGCCGAGGACTCGGCCAAGTCCCAGTCTGCGCTGTCGTTCTACATCCAGGTGTTCTTCGGCCTGATGGTGCTCATGGTGGTCTGGCTGTTCAACTCCCTGAAGAAGACGGCGATCATCTGGCTCACCGTGCCCCTGGCCCTGATCGGGGTCACCCTGGGGCTGTTGCTCCTGCGCCAGCCGTTCGGGTTCATGTCCCTGCTCGGGCTGATGAGCCTGGCCGGCATGCTGATCAAGAACGCGATCGTCCTGATCGACCAGATCGATCTCGAACTGTCCCAGGGCAAGCCCGGGTTCCAGGCGATCGTGGACTCCGGAGCGAGCCGGATGATCCCGGTGTCCATGGCCGCCCTCACCACGATCCTGGGCATGATCCCGCTGGTGAAGGACGCGTTCTTCGTGTCCATGGCGGTGACGATCATGTTCGGGCTCGGTTTCGCCACGATCCTGACCCTGTTCGTGGTCCCCGTGTTGTACGCGATCTTCTTTCGGGTGGAGGCGGACGCATGACGACCGCAGCGGTTCCGGACCCCCGTGCCAGGGAGTGGAAACCCATGACGTCCAGGCTCTTTCGCCTGTGGTGGACCGCCGTTGCGTTGGTGCTCCTGGCGGCCTTCGAAGCGCCGGCCCGGGAGCTCCCCGTGGTCCGGATCGCCACGATCCAGGACGGGCCGTGGCAGCGTGACCCCTCGTCCCTCGACGCGTTCCGGCGCGAGGTCCGGAGGGCCGCGGAGGCCAACTTCCGGGTCGCGTTCCCCGAGGCGTGGGCCCTGGACGGGGAATGGACCCTGGACGGGATCCAGCGGGCCGTGGATCGGGCGCTGGGGACCGACGAGGTGGACCTGGTGCTCGCCATCGGGTACGCGGCGTCGGACCTGGCCGCACGGAAGGGGGCGTACGCGCGGCCGGTGCTGGCGACCCTGGTGCTCGACGCCGATCTCCAGCGTCTGCCCCGGGGACCGGAAGGGGGCAGCGGGGTCGACAATCTCGCGTACCTGGAAAACCCGGGCCGGGTGGCCTCGGATCTGAAGCGCCTCCGGGAACTGGTCCCGTACAGGCGCGTGGTCGTCCTGGTGGAGGGGGTGGTGCTCGAAGCCCTGTCCCGGACCGCGCCCCTGGCCCTGTCTTCGGCCGAGGCCCGGATGTCCGAGACCCTGGACGCCGAGGTCACCTTCCAGCGGGTGACCGGGACCCTGGTAGAGGCCATCGAAGCGCTGCCCCCGGAGGTCGACGCGGTCTACCTGACCCCGTTGATGCGGTGCGGGCCGGACGCTTTCCGAGCCGGTATGAAGCTGCTCGTGGAACGTGGGGTGGCCGCTTTTTCGTACCTCGGGCCGAGCGAGGTCCGGATGGGGGCCCTGGCCACCACCACTCCGGACGGGGTGATGCTCCAACTGGCGAGGCAGGCGGGGGTGAGCGTCCTGGACATCCTGACGGGGGAGAACCCGGCCGTGCTGCCGACCCGGTTCGGGTACGGCAGCCAGCTGGTCGTCAACATGAAGGTGGCCCGGGCGTTGGGGACCCTGCCCGGGCTCGTGCTGCGTACCGAGGCCGAACTGCTGTTCGACGAGGCCGGGGGAAGCGACCGGGTGCTCGATCTGCGGGCTGCGATCCAGGGGGCGTTGGCCAGCAACCTCGACCTGGCCGCGGCCGACCGGTTGGTGTCCGCCGGAGCGAACCGTGTGGGGGAGGCGCGGGCGAGACTCCTGCCCCGCCTGGACCTGTACTCGACGGCGAGTGCGATCGACGAGGATCGGGCCCGTGTCTCCCGCGGCGCGGCCCCCGAGCGGGCGTTGGATGTCTCCGCAACGGCGACCCAGGTGCTCTACGCCGAGGACACGTGGGCGGGCTACCGGGCGGAGGAACAGGTCCAGAAGTCCCGGGTGGAGGCCCGACAGGCGGTGCGCCTCGACGTGATGCGGGCTGCGGCCACGGCGTACCTGAACGTGCTCCGGGCCCGGACCCTCGAGCGGATCGAGCGGGACAACCTCAAGCTCACCCGGGCGAATCTGGAGCGGGCGCGCACCCGGGAGGCGGTCGGTGCAGCCGGGCCGGACGAGGTGTACCGGTGGGAGAGCGAGATCGCGACCCACCAGCGGGCGGTGCTCGAGGCCGAGGCGGCCACCCTGGACGCCCGCAACGAACTCAACCGCGTGCTCAATCGTCCCCTGGACGAGCCGTTCCAGGTGGAGGCCCGGGAGCTGGACGACCCCCTGGTGTTGGGGGCGACCGGGCTGTTCGAGCGGCTTGCCCGCCAACCCGCGGCGTTCAGGGCGTTCCGGTCGTTCGCCCTGGCGGACGCGAACCGCTTCTCCCCGGATCTGAGGCAGTACGACGGACAGATCGGTGCCCGACAGCGGCTGGCCGATGCGGCCAGACGGGCGTACTGGTTGCCCAGGTTCGAGGCCACGGGCGGTGTGACCCACCTGGTGAGCCAGGGGGGGGAGGGCACCCGTTCCGGTTCCGACCTGAACGACACCGACTGGTCGGTGGGGATCGTCGCCTCGTTTCCCCTGTTTGAAGGTGGAGGCAAGCGGGCCGTGCTCGGCCGGGCCACCGAGGAGCTGGTGCAGCTCAGGGTGCAGCAGCGGGCCACGGCCGAGCGAGTGGGGCAGCGGGTGCTCCGGGCCCTGCACCGGATCCGGGCGTCGTACCCGGGCATCGGCCTGTCCAGGGCCGCGGCCGAGGCCGCGCGCAAGAACCTGGACCTGGTCACCGCGGCGTACGAGCGGGGCGTGAAGTCGATCGTGGACCTCCTGGACGCGCAGAACCTGGCCCTCCGGGCGGAACAAAAGGCGGCGAACGCCGTATACGATTTTCTCGTGGATTTTGCCGAGCTCCAGCGGGCGGTGGGGTGCTTCGACCCGTTCGGCGCACCGGGCGTCCGCGCCCAGTGGCAGGAACGGGTCGAGACGTATCTGTCCCGGAGCGGTTCCTGACCCCGGAGCAGGGCCGTGTTCGTCACTTGCGAGTTCGGCGTGCCTTTGCCGGCAAACCCGCCGGTACTCTTTTGGAAAGGATCCCATGCACGCAAACAACGAACGGGTCGGGGTGATCCACTTCCTCGACGGCACCAGCCTCACGTTCCAGTTCCCTCCCCAGGCTGGCCCGGCCGCCGAGGTCGGCACGACCCTGGAGCGGGCGCTGGCGTCCCGGTCCGTGGCCGTGGAGATGGAGGGCAGCCTGTTCATCATCCCGGTGACCAGCATCAAGTCGATCCAGATCACCCCGGCGCCAGACCCGTTGCCGGATACGGTGATCCGGAGCGCGACCCTGTTCGGGCGCGCCTGAGGTTTCCAACCCCCAGAAGCAGGAGGTTCGTATGCGCAGGTGGAGAGGGTGTGTTCTCGCCGTGGTGGCCGCGATCGTCGTGGCCGGCGGCGCGTGGTCAGCGGAGAAGGCCCCGTCCCCTGCGGTGGAGCCCCTGGCCGACCAGATCCTGAAGGCCGCGTGCGACTATCTCAAATCGTCTTCCCAGTTTTCCTTCCGCTCCGAGGCCACCCACGAGGAGGTGCTCGCGTCGGGCCAGAAGATCCAGGTCTCCGAGAACCACCAGGTCGGTGTCCGGCGGCCGGACGGCTTGATCGTGGTCACCCGGGGAGACCTCGGCACCCAGCGGGTGTGGTACAACGGCAAGCGGTTCACCCTGCTCGACCTGGACGCGTTCACCTACGCGTCGATCAAGGCGCCCCCCACCATCGACCGGGCGTTCGACTACCTGGCGGAGCGCTACGGGGTGTTCCCGCCCCTGGTGGACCTGCTCTACAGCGACCCCTACGGCGTCGTCCGGCCGTCGCTGCGGTCAGGCCAACTGATCGGTCGCCGGTGGGTGCGGGGGGTCGAGTGCATCCAGCTGGCGTTCCAGGGGGACGTGGCCGACCTCCAGCTGTGGGTGGAGAACGGCCTGCGCCCGGTGATCCGCAAGGTGGTGATCGACTACAAGAACGATCCGGGCCGGCCCGAGTACGTCGCGTACCTGTCCGAGTGGGATTTCTCGCCCCGTCTGGCCGACAGCCAGTTCACGTTCACCCCGCCGCCGGGCGCTCGTGAGGTGACGCTCCCCGCTCTCGAAGACGGGGGAGAAAAGGGGACCCGGTGATGGCGCGCCGGATGCCGGACGCGGCCCCGGCAGGATGCTGAAAAACCCCGTCCGTGGGTTTTTCAGCGACGGCATCTCGGGGACGGCCCCGTCGATGCCTTTAAAATCACTCGGCTTTTCAAGCCTCGTGATTTGGCGCCCCTTCCGTGGGGCGCGTAGCAGGTTGCTTTTTCCGCAACCTGCTAGCGCGGCCCGGGGAGGACCTGTTGGACAAAGCTCTTCGCGAAAGGAGCGGGAGATGAGGTTTCGTTGGATGCGGACGGGCTTGCTCGCCGTGGTTGTGGCGGGGGTTCTGGCCGGCCCGGCGATCGCGATCGAGAAGGAGCCGACCCCCCTGTTCTGGGACGCCCTCGAAGAGGCCGAGTGGGGCAACGCCCAGGCCCAGTACGCGGTGGGCATGATGTACCTGCGGGGCGCCGACGTGGAGAAGAACGAGGCAGAGGCGGCCCGCTGGCTCAAGGAGGCGGCCAAGCAGGGCGACTCACGTGCCCAGCTGAAGCTCGGCGAACTGTACGAAGAGGGGATCGGCGTTCCCAAGGACGAGAAGCTGGCAGCGTCCTACTACCGGAAGGCCGCCCAGAGCACGGTGTCCGAGGATGACCAGTACTACCAGCGGCTCGAGTCCGTGTACCTACAGAAGAGCCAGCAGGAACACGAGCTGGAACTGGAGCGGCAGCGGCAGAAGGCCGCCCGGGAGATGCAGAGGAGCCAGCAGAAACACCAGGAGAAGATGGTCCGCAAGTACTACAACCGAGGAAGCACCCGATACCGGGGACGCACGCGCTCCCACCGGTACCGGTACTGAGGGAGTGGGACCGGTGCGTGATTTTCTGATCGGGATCCTGGCGCTGGCTGTGGCCGGCGCGATGGGGTGCGCCCCCGGGCCCTGGATCCGGACGGATTACGCCGAATCGTACGACTTCTCGAAGCTGGTCACCTATCGGTGGGCAAAGCCGAAGCCGGAAGCACCTGCCGAAACCATGCCGGGCCCGAAGGTCAGCCGAATGGTGCGGGAAGCTGTGGACCGGGAACTCCAGGCCAAGGGGTATCGGCTGGTCCCGGAGGGTGAAGCCGCCGACTTCCTCGTGGCCTGCGCCTTGTCGGTGGAGCAAAAGCTCGACGTACGCACGATCCGGACCACCTACGGGTACGGCCGGGCGTGGCGCCACGCGGGCGTGCGCGTCGCGTACGAGCCGGAGACCATCGTCCAGGCTTATTACGAGGAGGGCACCCTGCTGCTGGACGTGGTGGACGCGAGAAGCCAGGAAGCCGTGTGGCGCGGCACGGCCCAGTCCCGGGTGGACCGCATCGCGGTGGACGAGAAGGTGCGCGCCCGGGTCCAGGACGCGGTGGCCCGGATCCTGGAGAAGTTCCCCCCGAGGTGAACCCGGGGCCTACGACGTGGCCCCCCCGAAAAAGCGGCTCACATCTCCCACCCCTTCGGGATGCCGCGGCACGAGAAGTACCTCTGGATCTCCCTGTCCATCCCCAGGATGTGGTCGACGAGCCAGTGCTTCAGGAACTCCATGGTCTCGTCCGTGATCTGGGCTTGGCCCCGCTTGCACCGGGCGTACAGGTCGAAGATCTGCCGGGTGAGGTCCTCGTGCTCCTTTCGGTGGTCCTCCAGCGCCGGATAGTGGCCGGCCTCCATGAGGGCCTCTTCGTGCTGGAAGTGGATTTCCACGTATTTCATGAGCAGGTTGAGGGCCGTAAAAACCTTCTCGCGGCCTGCTCCCCTTCTGTGGACGTCGTGGAACGCGTTGACGATCGCCACGAGGTGCTGGTGCTCCTGATCCACTTTCGGGATGCCGATGTGGAGCGTGCGGTTCCATTGGACGAACATGCCCCCCTCCTTTCCCCGACCGCGGAGCGGTCCGTTTGCCGTATGGTTCCCTTGTCGTCCCGGCAGGGCTTTTTCTTAAAGTTACCGCGAAAGGTTTTTTCGTCCGGAACCGGGGTTCAAGGAGACCACCGGGCCAGTCCGCCGGGCAGCCTCTCCAACGCCGGTCCTCCCCGATCCCTTCCACCGACCTTCGGGAGGCGGCGTCCTGCCTGCCCCGCCGGGGTCCCGCTTCGGGTCCGACGGGGTCAGGGCCGGGAACGACGAACTCCCCGGGGAGGGGGCCGCGGGGAGTTCGGTGTGCGTCGGGGGCGGGTGGGGATTATGCCACCAGGTCCAGGCCGGCCCGGGCGGCGCCGCCCGGGTCCTGGGCGTCGTCCGCGTCCCGGGTCTCGGCCCACCGCTCGAGCAGTTCCTTGGCCAGGTCCACGGTGTCCCGGGCCGACGGTGGCAGGAACCCGCCGAACGCGGTCTCGGCCTCCCGGTACCCCTGGTCCATGGCGTCGGCCATCCGTTCGGCGTGCTCCTCCCGCTCACCGCCCTGGAACAGGTTCACGGCGAAGTCCAGGAGCCGTGATGCGGTGTTCTCCACCGTCCACGGGTCGTCGGCAACGGCCGGGCCGGTGATTTCCATCTCCACGGTGACCGTCTGGGCGACCGCGAGCACGGAAGACTGCTGGACGGCCCCGGCTTCTCGGTTGGGGGTCCCGTGCGGTCCTTCCGCGCCGGCGCCGTGCTTCAGGAACCCGTTCAGGATCTGTTTGAAGCCGTCGACGGCGCGTTCGATCTGCTTGAACGCGTCCCGGAGGTCCCGGACCACGTCCGCAGCCTCGCCGTCCAGCCCCTTTCCCAGTTCCTTGAGGTCGTGGCGCAGATCCTTGAGATCGTGCTTGAGTTCCTTGAAATCATCCCTGAGGTCGGCGATCTGTTCCCGGTCGTACGGCAGCGTGGCGGTCGCGCCGTCGTCGAGGCGGCCCGTGGCAGAGTAGGTGGCCGCGTACGCAAAGGTCTCCCGCGACAGGTGCAGGTTGTACGACCGGCCCGCCGGGTCGGTATAGGAGAGGTCCAGGGTCTCGGACCGGTACAGGGCGGCTTCCCGGAACTGGAACCCGGTGGACCGCTCGGCAGGGGGTGGGGCAAAGGTCTGGGGCGTGGTGACGTCCGTGATCATGGGGCTTCCTCCGTCCTTGGAGTTGTCCGGTTGCTGGCTCGTGGCCCACGGATCGGTCCTTGGCGGGAAAACCTTTAGCCGGTCGCTGAAAAAGCGGCCGGTCACTCCCTGGACAGGGGCTTGCCCAGGGCCCGGGGCGCCGACGCCCGCAGGGCGTGGACCAGCCGCCACGCCCACGCCCGGTCGCCTGCCCAGCGCTCCACCGCCTCGCTGCGGGTCAGATGGATCAGCCACAGGGTGAAGATCATCAGGGGGAACGGCGCCACCTGGAACACCTGGGTGGGCACCGAGGGCAGCAGGGCCTGGAGCGGGATCCCGACCACCTGGAGCAGCGAGAACAAGTACGCGCCCACCGCCACCTTGGCCGGGTGCCACCCCCCGAAGATCACCAGGGCCAGGGCGATCCACCCCATGCCCTCGGCGCCCTGGGGGCGGCCCCACCCCGGTTTCACGGCCAGGGAGAACGCTGCCCCGGCCAGCCCCACGAGCAGGCCGCCGACCACGGCGCACGCGAGCTGCACCCGGCGGGGGTCCACGCCCCGGGCGTAGGCTGCGGCCGGGTGCTCCCCCACGGCCCGCACGGCCAGCCCCCACCGGGTTCGGTACAGCAGCAGCCACGCCACCGGCACGAGGGCGATGCTCGCGTACACCACGAGGTTGTGGCGGAACAGCACCTCGCCCACCCCGGGCAGGTCGGCCAGCCCGGGTACCGGCAGGGGGGACACCTGGGGGCCGGGGACGCGGGACAGCGGGTTCCCCAGGAAGTAGGCGAGGTCCCGGCACGTGAGGGTGAGCACGAACCCCACGGCCACCTGGGACTGGCCCAGGTACACCCCGGTGACCGCCACGACAGCGGCCACCACGGCTCCCACCGCGGCCGCGGCCGCGAAACCGGCGGCCACGCTGCCCGTGTAAAGGGCAGCGGCGAACCCGGCCATGGCCCCGAGCAGGATCGAGCCGTCCAGGGACAGGTTGATCAGTCCGGCCCGCTCGGTCACGGTCTCCCCGACGGCGGCGAAGATCACCGGGGCCGCGCCCGCCACCACGGCGGCGAGCAGCGTCGTGAGTTCCATGCCGTTCACGGCGTCCCCTCCGGAGCCCGCCGGGCCGACCACCCGTGGACCACTAGCACGGCCAGGACCACCGCGCCCTGGATCACCCCGCTCAGGGACGAGTCCACCTCGAGCACCAGGGGCAGCTGGATGCTGCCCACGTTGAGGGCCGCGAAAAACAGGGCGATCACCGGCACCGGGGCCAGCCGGTACCCGGCCAGCATGGCCACCAGCAGGCCCAGGTACCCGTACCCGCTGGAGATCGCTGGGATCAGGCGGTGGTACACGCCGGCCACCTGGAGGGCGCCGGCCAGGCCGGCCAGCCCCCCGCCCAGGGCCATGGCCAGGAGCATGTTGCGGGCCGGGGACAGCCCGAACAGGGCGGCAGCCCGGGGGTTGCGGCCCACGGCGGACAGGTGGAGCCCCACCCGGGTGCGGGCGAGCAGCGCGGCCGTGGCAGCCACCGCGACCACGGCCAGGGCTACGGCGACCGGCGCAACCCGGCCCCACGACGCGGTGGGCAGCCACAGCTCGGGCGGGAACGGAGCGGTGCCGCTCATGGACGCCACACCGGGGCGTTTCCACGGCCCGAAGATCAGCCACAGCACGAACCCCTGGGCCACGAAGTTCAGTCCGAGGCCGGCGAAGATCTCGTTGACCCCGCCCCGGGTCTTCAGCAGGCCCGCCGCGTACGCCCACGCCGCGCCCAGGACCACCCCGGCGGCGAGGGCCCCGGCCACGGCGACGGGCGCGGACGGCGCCGGGTGGCGCAGGGCCCAGGTCGCTCCGATCGCGCCCATCACCACCTGGCCCTCGACGCCGATGTTCCACAGCCCGATCCGGAACGTGTACAGCAGGCCGCACGCGCACAAGGTCAGGGGAACCCACACGGTGAGCACCCGGGCCAGCCGTCCCCAGGACCCGAACGCGCCCACGGCCAGGCTGCGGTACGCGTCCCACGGCGGCGCGCCGGCCAGCAGCAGGACGGCCGTGGTGAACGCCACCAGGACCAGGGCGGTCACGCCGTAGCGGACGGCGGCCCGCGTCACGCCGCCGCTCCGGTGCCGAGGCCGGCGATCGCCCGGGCCAGTTCGTCCGGCGTGGTCCGGCTGGCGGGCGTGTCGAGCACCATTCTTCCGTTGTGGAACACCAGGATCCGGTCGGCCGCGAGCAGGATCTCATCCAGTTCGGGTGAGCTGAACACCAGGGCGGTGCCGGCGTCGCAGTACCGCTGGAGTTCCCGCCACACGCCGTGGGCCGACTCCAGGTCCAGGCCCCGGGTGGGGTTCTCCAACAGGAGCACGGCGGGCCGTTCGGGCAGCAGGGCCAGGAGCAGCCGCTGCTGGTTGCCGCCCGACAGCGCCTCGACCGGGGTTCCCGGGGTGCCCCGGATCGACAACCGGTCGATCCCGGCCCGTGCGTCGGGACCGGCCGTGGCCCGGTCCAGGAGGAACGGCACCCGGGGCAGGCGCAGGACGAAGTGCTCGCGGACCGTCAGCCCCGGCACCAGACCCTCACCGAGCCGGTCCGTGGGCAGGAACGCGACGCGGCCGGCCGCGGCCCTCCTGCCCAGGGGGGCGTCCTCGAAAAGCACCCGGCCCCGGCGGGGCCGCACCATGCCCGCGGCCACCCTCAGGAAAACGCCCTGGCCGCTGCCCTCCACACCGGCCAGCCCGACGACCTCGCCCCGCCGGATTGCGACCGTGCAGTCCCGCAGGCCGGCCCGCCCGCCCGGCGCGGACACGCCGTCCAGGCGTAGCACGGGGGTTCCGGCCGGGTTCTCGCACCGGGGGGGCGGGTGGGGCACCGTGCCGAACATGAGCCCCAGCAGGTCGTTGGTGCGCAGGGGGCGCTCGGCTTCCCCGGCGACCCGCCCCTCCCGGAGCACGGTGACCCGGTCGCACAGGACCTGGACGTCCTCGAGCTTGTGGGACACGAGGATCACGCTGCGGCCTTCGTCGGCCAGCCGGCGCAGGGCAGCGAACAACACGTCCTTCTGGGTGGCCGAGATGCCGGTGGTCGGCTCGTCCAGGATCAGGGTACGCACGTTCCGGGCCACGAGCCGCAGGATCTCGAGCTGCTGGCGCTCCCCAACGGTGAGCCGCTCCACCACCCGGTCCGGGGGCAGGTCGAACCCGAACCGCCCGGCCAGGTCGGCCAGGAGGGCGCGCGGGTCCCGGCCCGCGGTCTCGAGCCCGAACCGGAAGTTCTCGAGCACGGTCAGGGCCGGGAAGTCCAGGGGGTCCTGGTACAGCATCCCGATCCCGCGCCGGGTGGCGTCGGCCGGGCCCCGGTACGAAACCGCCTCCCCGTCCAGGCGGATCTCGCCGCTGGTCTTGGGCAGGAACCCCGCGACGATCTTCATCAGGGTGCTCTTGCCCGCGCCGTTCTCGCCGAGCACGCCGTGGATCGTGCCGGCCCCCACGGACAGGCTGATCCCCCGGTTGGCGTGCACCGCACCGAACCGCTTGTGGATGTCGACGAGTTGGATGTGCATGGGTCCACGGGCGAGGGAGGACGGGAACGCCCCGGGCCCCGGGATCCCGCCAGGGGACCCGGGGCCCGGGGCCGGAGGTCAGCCGGGGGCCGGACCGGCTATTTTGCGCTGCTTTGCCCCTCCATGCCCTGGAGGAGCTGTTTCATGTACCAGATCTGCCTGTCCGACGCGGTTTCGCCGGCGGCCAGGAACGGCGAGCCGTCCTGGTAGTTGAGGGGGCCCTGGAACAGGTTGGTCTTGCCGGCGGCCAGGTCCCGGACGAACGCGTCCAGCTTTGCCTTGGCCTCCGGGGCGAGGGCGGGGCCGGGCAGGAACCCGACCGAGCTGGTTTCCTTGTTGTTGAGATCCTTCCGGTCCGGCCCGAGCCACAGCCAGGTAGACTTCCAGGTGCCCTCCCGGGCCTGGCGGAGCAGTTCGGTGTAGCCGGGCACCCAGTTGAAGTACGGCACCCCGAGGCACGCGTCGGGCGCGGTGTCGCACGCGCCCTCGTAGTCGTAGGGGATCGCCCACACGGCCTTGCCCTGCTTGCGCTTCTGGTCGGCCACCACCAGGGCCTCGGTGGTGTCGATGCCCGAGACGACCACGTCGTACCCGTTGTCGAAGAAGTTTTGGGACACCTGGGTGGGGTCGGCGGTGACGCCCGGGATGTTGAACCAGAACCCGATCCAGCTCACCCGGAACTCCAGGTCCTTGGCCGGCCTGCCCAGGATCTTCTCCCACGCGTACCGGGCGCCCAGGTAGCACGACGCGGTCAGCCGTCGGGTCTCGTCGTTGATCAGGGGGCCCACGTACCCGATCTTCCCGGTCCGGGTGGTGAGGGCGGCCGCCGCGCCCGCGATCATCTTGCCGTACTCCATGCGGCCCATCAGGTTGCTCAGGTTCGGCGGCGCGGTGCCGGTGAGCGCGTGGTCGCCAGAGACGTGCACGAAGTACACGTCCGGGTGTTCCTGGGCAGCCTGGAGGACCCCGTCCTTCATGTCGTCGGAGTTGGCGATGATCAGCCTGCACCCCTTGTCCACCAGGTCGTCCACCAGCTGGGGGATCGTGATCCCGGGCCGGTCCGCCGGGTTCACCTTGTCGATGTAGACCATCTGAGTCCCGGGCAGGGTCTTCTCCACGTGCCGGCCGGCTTCGTAGTGGGCCTGGCTCCAGCCCCGGTCGTTGTGGGGGCCGACCAGGAGCAGGCCGAACCGGAACGCGTCCCCGGCCAGGGCCGGGGCGGCCGCGAGGGCGACCGCGAGGGCTGCCGCGACGAAGGCGAGGGAGCGGGTGCGCATGGGGTCCTCCTTGAGGAATGTCCGGCGAACGGAAGGCGGGCCGCACGCGACTCCGGGCGCGGCCGGCAGGGGCGGAATCTTAGCAGGATGCTGAAAAACCCGTCCATGGGTTTTTCAGCGGCGGCCTCTCGGGGACGGCCCCGTCGAGGTCTTTCAAATCACTCGGGTTTTCAACCCTCGTGATTTGGCACCCCCTCCGTGGGGTGCGCGCAGGCCGCTTTTTCAGCGGCCTGTTAGGGCAACCCGGGGCCGGTTGCAAATCCCGCATCCAGGAGGGGTGCAGGGCGATTGCCCTTTTTCCGGGTGATCTGGTACCGTTGCGCTTCTTCTTGGGAACCGGCCTTGCGGCCGGCACGGGAGCACGAACTGATGACGGGTACCGACCGGGGCGAACGGCCCGATCTCGCGCCGTACGCGGCGCGGAGCGAGCACAGCCGGGGGCGCGAACACCCCGAGTTGCCCAAGGACGAACGTCCCGCGTTCGAGCGCGATCGCGACCGGGTGATCCACTCGGCGGCGTTCCGGAGGCTGGAGTACAAGACCCAGGTGTTCCTGAACCACGAGGGCGACTACTACCGCACCCGGCTGACCCACAGCCTGGAGGTGGCCCAGATCGCCCGGGGGCTGGCCCGCCGGCTCGGGCTCAACGAGGAACTGGCCGAGGCCCTGGCCCTGGCCCACGACCTGGGGCACACGCCGTTCGGCCACACCGGCGAGGAGGTGTTGGACCGGCTGATGGCCGACGTGGGCGGGTTCGAACACAACCTCCAGGGCCTCCGGGTGGTGACCGAGTTGGAGGAGCGCTACCCCGGGTTTCGGGGGCTCAACCTGACCTGGGAGGTCCGGGAGGGCATTGTCAAGCACGCGTCCAGCTGGGACGCGCCCCGGACGGAAGGCCTGGACGCGTACGAGTTGGACCTCCAGCCGACCCTGGAAGCCCAGCTGATCGATCTGGCCGACGAAATCGCCTACAACAACCACGACATCGACGACGGTCTGGAAGCCGGGTACTTTACCCTGGACGATCTGGAGACCGTGGAGGTGTGGCGGGACACCCGGGCGCTGGTGGCGGAGCGCCACCCGGGCGTTGCCGGCCGGGTGGCCGTGTACCAGACCATCAGCCACCTGATCGGCCGGATGATGGCCGATCTGGTGGCCGCGACCACGGCCAACTTGCGGGCCGCCGGGGTCGAGACCCTGGACGACGTGCGCCGGGCCGGCCGCCGCCTGGTGACCCGTTCCCCGGCGATGGAGCGAAAGAACGGCCAGCTCAAGGAGTTTTTGCACACGCGCCTGTACCACCACCCCAAGGTGGAGGCGATGCGGTTCAAGTCGGAGCGGTTCCTCACCCGGTTGTTCGAGGCGTACGTGGACAACCCGGGCCTGCTGGGGCCCGAGTGCCAGGACCTGGACCGGGTGGCGGTCAAGCGGGCCGTGTGCGACCGGATCGCGGGCATGACCGACCGGAGCTGCCTCGAAGAGTACCGGCGGTTGTTCGACCCGTTCGTGCGGGTGTGAACCGCGCCGTGCTGGCCCCGGTGCACCGCGCCCAGTACACCCTGCTCCGGGGGGCCGAGGGCGCCCTGTCGGCTCTCGGCTGGCAGCGGCGGGCCCGGCTGGGGCAGTGGCTCGGCCGGGCGTGGTACGCGGCCGACGCGGGCCGGCGCCGGCTGGCCACGGACAACGTGGCCCGGGCGTTCCCGGACTGGGACGCCGCCCGGGTTCGGGCCCTGGTGCGGGCCAACTTCGAGCACCTGGGTACCGTGCTGGCCGAGTTCGCCGGCCTGGCCCGGACCGGACCGGACGTGCTGGTCGGGCGGTTCCGGTTCGAGGGGCTCGACCACCTGGCGGCGGCCCGGGCCGGGGGCACGGGCGTGCTCGCCCTGACCGCCCACCTGGGCAACTGGGAGGTGGCGGGCATGGCCCTGGCGGTCCGGGAGCGCGACGTGTGCGCGATCGGCCGGCGGATCCGCAACCCCGGGGTGGACGCGTGGGTCGCCGAACTCCGGCAGCGGTACGGCGGCCGGCTGATCCCGCACCGCAACGCCGTGAGGCCGGTGCTCAGGGCCTTGCGGGGCGGCGCCCTGGTGGGGTTCCTCCTGGACCAGCGGGCGCCGTCGCGGGAGTCGGTGCGCAGCGAGTTCTTCGGGCGGCCGGTGGCCACCAACCAGGGCCTTGCGGTCCTGGCGTTGAGAACCGGCGCGCCCGTGGTGCCCATGTTCACGGTGCGCTGCGGCGACGTGCACCGGGTGTGGCTGCTGCCGCCGGTCCCCCCGCCGGAAGAGGGCGACCGGAAGGAGCGGGTGGTCACGTTCACCCGCCGGTTCGACGCGGTGATCGAGGCGGCCGTGCGGGAACACCCGGAGCAGTGGTTCTGGGTGCACCGGCGGTGGCGGCTCCACGACGGGTGGCAGCCGTGACCGCCGCGGTGTTCCTGGACCGGGACGGCACCGTGGTTCGGGAGGTGAGCTACCTGTCGCGGCTGGAGGACCTGGAGGTGCTGCCCGGCGCGGCCGCCGCCCTGAAAGCGCTGGGGGACGCGGGCTTTCAGCGGATCCTGGTGACCAACCAGTCCGGGGTGGCCCGGGGCTTTTTCGACCTGGCGTTCGTCGAGCGGGTGCACCGGGAGCTGCGGGCCCGGCTCCGGCAGGCGGGCGCGGACCTGGAGGGGTGGTACGTGTGCCCCCACCACCCGGACTGGACCGGCCCGTGCGATTGCCGCAAGCCGGCCACCGGCCTGGTGGACCGGGCCGTGGCCGAGAGGGGGCTCGACCCGGCCCGGAGCTGGGTCGTCGGGGACAAGCGGGCCGACGTGGACCTGGCCCGCAACGCCGGCTGCCGGGCCGGGCTGGTGCGCACCGGGTACGGGCGCGAGACCGAACTGGAACTGGCCGGCCGGGGCGCGCTGCCGGATGTGGTGGCGGACGACCTGGCCGGCGTCGTGGAGGAGATCTTGGGACCGTGAGACGAGATGCGTGGCCCGAGGCAGAGGGATTCGGCCCGTACGCGGTGGACTGCCGGTGGTTTACCGGGTACAAACCGTGCCCCCACAAGCGGCCGTGCGCCGGGTGCCCGCACTACGACGCACCGGCTGTGCGGATCCTGCTGGTCAACCTGGACGCCCTGGGGGACGTGGTCCGGACCACGGCGCTCCTGCCGGCGATCAAACGGGCGCACCCGTCGAGCCACATCGCGTGGGTCACCCTGAAGGCGGCCGCGCCGATCCTCGAGAACAACCCGTACGTGGACGAGGTGCTCCCGTACGGGCCCGAGACCGTGCTGGAGCTGGAACCCCGGGAGTTCGATCTCGTGCTCAACGTGGACAAGAGCCGCCGGTCCGGGGCCCTGGCCCAGCGGGTCCGGGCCGGGGAGCGGCGGGGCTTCGGGGTGGACCGGCACGGGGCCATCGTGCCCCTGGCGCCGGCGGCCGACTACCAGTACTGGACCGGCCTGGACGACGACCTCAAGTTCCACCGGAACCGGAAGAGCGAGCAGGAGATGCTCGCCCGGACCATGGGCTTCCCGTTCCGGCGCGACCGGTATGTGCTCGAGCTGTCCGAGGCCGAGCGGGCGTTCGTGGCCGAACGGCGGCGGGCGTGGGGCCTCGAAGGCCGGGTGGTCCTGGGGCTCAACACCGGGTGTTCCGAACTCTACCCGTACAAGAAGCTCCCTGTTGCGGCCCAGGCGGCGTTGATCGACGCGGTGGCCGTGCAGGAGCCGGACGTGCGGATCGTGCTCATGGGCGGCCCGGAGGACCGGGAGCGGAACGCGGCGATCGCCCGGGCCGCGCGGACAGCCGTGCTGGAGACCCCGTGCACCGAGGGGCTGCGCCGCGGCATCCAGTACATGGACCTGGCCGACGTGGTGGTCACCGGGGACTCCCTGGGGATGCACCTGGCGATCGGGCTGGGCAAGTGGGTGGTGGCGTGGTTCGGCCTCACCTGCGAGCAGGAGATCGACCTGTTCGACCGGGGTGAGATCGTGACCGCCGAGGTGTCGTGCCGGCCGTGCTGGCAGCGCTCGTGCGACCGGCCGGTCAAGTGTTACGAACGGGTGGACCCCGGCGAACTGCTGGGTGCGACGGTCCGGGGGATCGCCCGGACCCGGGAGGAGAAACGGACGTGAGCGACGACGTGGGGCGCATCGACGAGACGAGCTGGCTGTACCGGAACGTGGTCAAGCGGCGGGTCACCTGGGGATACGTGTTCGCAGCGGTGTTCCTGCTGTTCGCCGACCCCACGCCGTCGAGCGTGTTCTGGGGGTTCTGGCTCGCCCTGGCCGGCGAGGCGGTGCGCACCTGGTCGTCCGGGGTGATCGTGAAGACCGATGTGCTGGCCACCGAGGGGCCGTACAGCATGACCCGCAACCCGCTGTACTTCGGGAGCTTCCTCATGGCCCTCGGGGTGGGGCTCATGGGCGGCCGGTGGTGGTTCCCGGTGCTGGCCGCAGCGTTCTTCCTGCCGGTGTACGGCACGCTGATCCGCAAGGAGGAAAAACGCCTACTCGAGCGCCACGGCGACGCGTTCCTGGCCTACTGCCGCCGGGTTCCCCGGTTCTGGCCCCGCCTGGTGTGGCCGCTGCCCCGGGCGGGGTACGACGCGGCGCGCATGTGGCGCAAACACAAGGAGTGGCAGGCGTGGCTCGGCCTGTACGCCGTGACCCTGTTCCTGCTGCTGCGGGCGTAGGAAAGCGGGGTTCAAGGTTCAAGGTTCGAGGTTTCCGGTCACCGATCACCCATCACCCATCAAGAGGCCCCCATGAGTCTTTCCCCCGAACTGCTCGAGATCCTGTTGTGCCCCGGCTGCAAGGGTGAGCTGGAGTACCGGGAGGACGAGGCCGCCCTGTTGTGCCACGGGTGCAAGCTACGCTACCGGGTCGAGGACGACATCCCGGTGATGCTCCTGGAGGAGGCCACCCCCCTGGAGGGGTGAGGCCCGTGGACGTGCACCGGAACACCGCCGCCCCGCCGCGCCTTTCGGCCACCGTCATCTGCAAGGACGAGGCCGAGAAAATCCGCGGGTGCCTGGAGAGCGTGCGGTTCTGCGACGAGGTGGTGGTGGTGGACTCGGGCAGCACCGACGGTACGGTCGCGATCGCGCGGGAACTGGCCGACCGGGTGGTCGAGCGCGACTGGCCCGGGTACGTGGCCCAGCAGAACTTCGCCCGGGGCGCGGCCCGGGGGCAGTGGGTGCTGTCGATCGATGCGGACGAGCGGGTGACCCCGGAGCTGGCCCGGGAGATCCAGGCGTTGCTGCGGTCCGGCGAGCCGGGGGTGGACGGGTTCCGGATCACCCGGCACGTCCACTACCTGGGCCGGTGGATCGACCACTCCGGGTGGTACCCCGAGCCCCGGGTTCGGCTGTTCCGGCGGGAGAAGGGGCGGTGGGAAGGGGTGGATCCCCACTACGACGTGCGGGTGGACGGCGCCCTCGGCGATCTAGAGGGAGAGATTGTCCACTACACCTACGACGATCTGGCCGACCACGTTCGCACCCTGAACCGGTTCAGCTCGATCCTGGCCCGGGAGCACCGGGCCCGGGGCCGGCGGTTCTCGTGGCTGGCGCTGCTCGGCCGCCCGCCCCTGGAGTTCCTCAAGAAGTACGTGCTCAAGAAGGGGTACCGGGACGGTGCCCCGGGGTTCTACGTCGCGACCCTGTCCGCGTTCTACGTGTTCCTGAAGTTCGCCAAGCTGTGGGAGGCCGAGCGGATCGGGGACGAACGGCCGTGGCACCGGGAAGGCCGGGGCGCCGGTCGCGTCCCGGACCCGCCGGGCTCCGGCACCGAAGCCAGTTGAGGGAGGGGCTGCCATCTCCCCGACCCCTGCCCGCCGGATCCTCGTCGTCCAGACCGCGTTCCTCGGGGACGTGGTGCTGACCACCCCGTTGTTCCGGGCGCTCCGCCGGTTGTACCCGTCCGCCCGGCTCGACCTGGTGACCACCCCTGCGGCCGCCCCCCTGGTGGAAGAGGATCCCCACCTGGACCGGGTGCTCACCTACGACAAAGGCGGCGGCGACGGCCTGGCCGCCGTGGTCCGGAAGATCCGGGCCGGCCGGTACGACCTGTGGGTGGCGCCCCACCGGTCTGCGCGCACCAGCCTGGTGGGCGCGCTGGCCGGGGTGCCCCGGCGGGTGGGTTTCGCCGACGCCGGGCTCGCGTTCCTGTACCACGGGGTCGTCCACCGGCCCCTGGCCCGGCACGAGGTGGACCGGAACCTGGCGCTGCTGCGGGGCTTGGGGGCGGCGCCGGAATCCGGCGACCGGGTGCTCCACGTGGGCTACACCGAGCTGGAGGCGCAGCAGGTGTCGGCGGTTCTCTCCGGGGCCGGGGTCCCGGCGGACGCGCCCCTGGCGATCCTGTGCCCGGGCTCGGTGTGGGCCACCAAGCGGTGGCAGGCCGACGGTTTCGCCGCCGTAGGCCGGGCCCTGGCCGGGGACGGGCTCCGGGTGGTGGTTCTCGGCGGGCCCGGCGACCGGGACGTGGCCGGCCGGGTGGCCCGGGGGATCGGGCCCGGGGCGGCGGACGCCGCGGGCCGCACGTCCCTCAAGGCCCTGGCCGCGTGGATGGACCGGGCCCGGGTGGTGGTGACCAACGACTCGGCGCCCCTGCACGTGGCCGCGGCCCGGGGCGCGCCCACCGTGGCGGTGTTCGGGGCCACCACCCTGGACCTGGGGTTCGGGCCGTTCCACGGCCGGACCCGGGTGGTGCAGGTGGACCTGCCGTGCCGGCCGTGCGGCCTGCACGGCGGCCACCGGTGCCCGCACGGGCACTTCCGGTGCATGGGGCAGATCGGCCCCGGCGCGGTGCTGGCCGCCTGCCGGCAGGTGCTGGGGGGCGGCGCGTGACCGTGCTCCACCTGGACACCGGGCGCACCTGGCGTGGGGGCCAGCAGCAGGTGCTCTACCTGCACCAGGGGCTCCTGGACCGGGGGGTGGACAGCGTGCTCGCGTGCACCCGGGGCGGCCAGCTCCTGCGGCGCGCCCGGGCCCGGGGCCTGCCCGTGGCGGGGCTCCCCCTGCGGGGGGAGTGGGATCTCGCTTCCGCGTGGGCCGTGGGCCGCCTGGCCCGGCGGGCGGGGGCGCGGGTGATCCACGCCCACAGCTCCCACGCCGTGACCCTGGCGGCCCTGGCGCGGCTGTTCGCGCCGGGGGCGGCCGTGGTGGCCACCCGCCGGGTGGACTTTCTTCCCGGCGCCGGGCCGTTCCACCGGTGGAAGTACGGCCGGCCCGACCGGTGGATCGCGATCAGCCGGGCGATCCGGGAGATCCTGGCCCGGTACGGCGTGTCCGGTGCCCGGCTCCGGGTGGTCGCGAGCGGGGTGGACCCGGCCCGCGCCCGGCCGGGGGCCGGGGCCGCGTTCCGGACCGAGTTGGGGCTGGCGCCCGACGCGTACCTCGTGGGCAACGTGGCCCATCTGGCCGACCACAAGGGGCAGGGCTACCTCGTGGAGGCCGCGCCCCGGGTGCTGGCCGCGTGCCCCCGGGCGCGGTTCGTGATCGTGGGGGAGGGCGAACTCGAGGCCGACCTCCGGCGGCAGGCCGACGCCCTCGACCTCGGGGACCGGCTGGTGTTCACCGGGTTCCGGGACGACGTGCCCGCCGTGCTCGACGGCCTGGACCTGTTCGTGCTGTCGTCCCACCTGGAGGGCCTCGGCACGATCGTCCTGGACGCCCTGGCTGCGTGCACCCCGGTGGTGGCCACCCGCACCGGCGGGGTGCCGGACGCCATCGACCACGGGGTCCACGGGCTGCTGGTGCCGCCCCGGGATCCCGGGGCCCTGGCCGGCGCGATCCTGGAGATGGCCGCCGACCCCATCCGGGCCGCCGAACTGGCCCGTACGGGACGGGAGAGGGTGCTCCGGGAGTTCAGCGTGGACGCGATGGTCGAGGGCAACCTGGCCGTGTACCGGGAGTTCGGGCCGTGAAGGTGCTGGTCGTGCGCCTGTCGTCCCTGGGGGACGTGGTGCTGGCCACCGCTGCCGTGGAGGCCCTGGCCGGGGATCGGCCCGACGCGGAGATCCACGTGCTCACCAAGCCGGCGTTTCGCGAGGTGTTCCGGAACCATCCGGCCGTGGCCCGGTGCCTGGCATGGGATCCGTCGGAAGGGCTCGGGCTGCTGGCCCGGCGAGTCCGCGGGGAGGACTACCACCGGGTGGTGGACCTCCACGGGAACCTGCGCACCCGGGCCCTGCGGGCGCTGACGCCCACGGTGGGGTGGAGCCGGTACCGCAAGGGAAGCGTTCGCCGGAGGGTGGCCGTGTGGCTGCGAAAGCCGGCCGTGCTGGACCGAACGCACGTGGTGGACCGCTACGTCCACGCCCTCGCCCCCCTGGGGGTGCGGCCGGTCCGGCGCCGGCCCCGGGTGTTCCCGGCCGAGGCCGACCGCGGCCGGGCGGAGGCCCTCCTCCGGGCCTCGGGGTGGGCGGGCCAGCCCCTGATCGCGTTGGCGCCGGGCGCCCGCTGGGCCACCAAGGCGTGGCCGGAGACCCACTGGATCGACCTGGTCTCCCGGATTCGGGGAGAGGGCCGGGGGTTTCCCGTGATCGTTGGCGGAACCGGCGATCGGGACCTGGCGGAGCGGATCCTAGCCGGAGGGCCGGGCGCGAACCTGGCCGGCGAGACCTCGATCCCCGAGACCGCGGCCGTGCTGGAGCGCTGCGAGGTGCTGGTGACCAACGACTCGGCCCCCCTCCACCTGGCCACCGCCGTGGGCACCCGGGTGGTGGCCCTGTTCGGCCCCACGGTACGGGGGTTTGGGTTCTTCCCGCTCGGGCCGGAGGACAGGGTGGTGGACCTGGACCTGCCGTGCCGGCCGTGCAGCCTGCACGGGGACGACCGGTGTCCGCTGGGGCACCACCGGTGCCTCCGGGGGCTGGATGTGGAGCGGGTCGCCCGGGAGGGATCCCTGGCTCCGGCCGGTGCCACACCAGGAGGGCTTGTTCGATGAAGGCCCGGTGCCTTTCCATATTATTTGTGAATTATACCCGCAAGTGGGGAGGAGTGAAGACCTGGACCCTGGACTACGGCCGTGCCCTCCAGGACCGGGGGCACCGGGTCGCGGTGGTGGTGCGGCCGGCCACGGCGTTCGTCGACGCCTGTCGCCGCGCGGGGTTCGGGGTCCACCCCGTGCGGCTCGGCGCCAAGTACAGCCCGGTGGGGATCGCAAGGGTGCTGGCCGTCCTGCGCGCGGAGCGGCCGGACGTGGCCGTGGTGAATATTTCCAAGGATCTCAACGTGGGAGCCGTTGCGGCGCGAATCGCCCGGGTTCCGGTGGTCCACCGGATCGGCCTGGTGGAGGACTTCAAGGGGAGCCGGGAGGAACGCCTGTGGCACCGGTTCCTGGTGGACCGGGCCGTGGTGCCGAGCCGGTACCTGCGCGACCGCCTGCTGGAGACGGTTCCGTGGTTCTCGGCGGACCGGCTCGCGGTGGTGCCCAACAGCAAACGGCCCGACGGGGTGCCGCTGGCCCGTCCGGGGGACGCGGAAGGTCCGGTGGTGTTCGGGGTGACCAGCCAGCTCAGCCCGTCCAAGGGCCACCTTTACCTGCTCCAGGCGTGCGAGAAACTCCGGGTACGGGGGGTCGATTTCCGACTCCGGATCGCGGGTACGGGGGGGCTGGAGGCGCGCCTGCGGACCGAGTGCGATCGCCGCGGGTTGGGCGCGCTGGTGTCGTTCGACGGATTCCAGGCGTCGGTCCCGGACTTCCTGGCCGGCCTCCACGGGTTCGTGCTGCCGAGCCTGAACGAGAGCTTCTCCAACGCGGTGCTGGAGGCGATGTTCGCGGGGCTCCCGGTGGTCGCGTTCCGCGCCGGAGGGGTGCCCGAGGTGGTGGGGGACGCGGGCGTCCTGGTGGCGCCGGGCGACGTGGACGGCCTGGCCGCGGCCCTGGAGCGGTTCGCCCGGGACCCGGACCTGCGGCGGACCTGGGGGTGCCGGGCCCGCCGCCGGGCCGCGGACGCGTACGACCTCGGTCGCAACGTCGCAATGCTGGAGCGGTTGTTCGCAGAGGTGGCGGGCCGGTGAGGCGCCTGCGGGTGGTTCGGATGTACAAGAACCTGGACGCCGGCGGCGGGGTCCAGACCCGGCTGATGGACCTGTTGCCCCGGCTGGCCGAGCACGTGGATCTGCGGGTGCTGTGCTACCGGTCCCGGGGAAGCCGGGCCGACGAACTGGCGGCGGCCGGGATCCCGGTGGACGTGGTCCCGATGGGGTCCAAGTGGGCGCCCTGGAACGTGGCCCGGTACGTGGCGTACTTCCGCCGGCACGCGCCAGACGTGGTCCACACCCACGAGTACACGGCCAACACCCTGGGCGTGCACGCCGCGTGGCGGGTCGGGGTCCCCGTGCGGGTGCGCCACCTGCACAGCATGGCGCCGTGGGGGTGGGGTGGTCCGGTCCGGACGCGGCTGCGTGTCCGGGCCGACCGGCGGGCCGCGCTCAGGGCCCACACGACCCTGGCGGTGAGCGACGCCGTGCGCCGGGTGTTCCTGGACGCCACCGGGCTGCCGGCGGACGCGTGCCGGGTGTTGTACAACGGGATCGACCTGGGCGCGTTCGCCGCTGCCCGGGCCGCCGCGGGGCCGTTCCGGGCCGCGTTCGGGATCCCCCGGGACGTGCCGGTGGCCGGCATCGTCGGCCGGCTGTCCCGGGGCAAGGGGCACGACGCCTTTCTCCGGGCCGGCTGCGAAATTGTTTGCAGGGTGCCGGAGGTAAGACTGCTGGTCGTGGGCGACGGCGGCCGCCGCGGCGAACTCGAGTCCCTGGCGGTGGCGTTGGGGATCGCGGATCGGGTCGTGTTCGCGGGGCACAGGGACAATGTTGCCGCCGCGCTCGGTGCGATGGACGTGTTCCTGTTCACCAGCCGCCCCGAAGCCGGCGACCGGATCCAGGACGGGCTGCCCGGCGTGGTGATCGAGGCCCTGGCCGCGGGCACGCCGGTGGTTGCGTTCGACCTGCCGATGATGGAGGAGATCCTGGGGGACGCGTGCGGCGCCCGCGTCGGGGTCGGGGACGTGGAGGGGCTGGTCCGGGCCGCCGTCCCGTACCTGACCGACCCGGCCCTGCGGGAGCGGGCGTCGGCCGGCGCCCGCTCCCGGGCCCGGCGGTTCGGCCTGGAGGCCGCCGTCGAGGCCACGGCGGCGCTGTACGCGGAACTCGCGTCGGACCGGACCGGTCCGGGAAAGGGAGCAGCCCGATGATCCCGTTCGTCGACCTGAAAGCCCAGCAGCGGGCCCTGGAGGGGCCGATCCTGGACCGCATCCGGGGCGTGCTCGACCACGGCCGGTACATCCTGGGCCCGGAGGTGGCCGAACTCTAGGCCCGGCTCGCCGCGTACGCCGGCGTGCGGCACGCGGTGGGGTGCTCGTCCGGGACCGACGCGCTGCTCCTGGCCCTCATGGCCTGCGGCGTGGGCCCCGGCGACGCCGTGTTCACCACGCCGTTCACCTTCATCGCCACCGCCGAGGTGGTCAGCCTACTGGGGGCGACCCCGGTGTTCGTGGACGTGGACCCGGCCACGTACAACCTCGACCCCTCGCGCCTGGACCTGGCCGTCCGGGCGCTGGACGCCGGAGATCCGGCCCTGCACCCCCTGCCCGCCGGGTACGAACGGCTGCGCCCCCGGGCCGTGATCGCCGTGGACTTGTACGGGTTGCCGGCGGACTACGACGCCATCGGGAGGATCTGCGCCGGCTGCGGCCTGTTCCTGCTCGGGGACGCGGCCCAGTCGTTCGGGGCCGAGGCCCGGGGCAGGCGGGTGGGCGCGTTGGGAGACGCGGCGGCCACCAGTTTCTTCCCGGCCAAGCCCCTGGGGTGTTACGGCGACGGGGGCATGGTGTTCACCGACCGGGACGACCTGGCCGACACGATGCGGTCCCTGCGGGTCCACGGCAAGGGCGGCCACAAGTACGACAACGTGCGGATCGGCCTCAACGCCCGGCTCGACACCTTGCAGGCGGCGATCCTGCTCGCCAAGTTCGACGCGTTCCCGGCCGAGTTGGACCGGCGCCGGGCGCTGGCCGGGGCCTACGCGGACGCGCTGTCCACGGTGGACGGACTTGAGGTGCCCCGGGAGCCGGAAGGGGTCCGGTCCGCCTGGGCCCAGTACACCGTGCGCGCCACCGGCGCAGACCGGGACGCGGTGGCGGAGCGGTTGGCACAGGCCGGGATCCCGGCCGTGGTCTACTACCCGAAGCCCTTGCACCTGCAGAGCGCGTTTCGTGGTCTTGGGTACGGGCCCGGGGACTTCCCGGAGGCGGAGCGCGCGAGCCGCCAGGTGCTCAGCCTGCCGTTCGGGCCGTACCTGGATCCGGACCACAGGGGCCGGGTGGTCCGGGCCTTGCAGGACGCCGTGCCCAAAGGAAGAGGCCGATGAACGTCACGTACCGGATCGCAGGCAAACGGGTGCGTGTCACCTACCGGGGAGACCACGCCTCCGCCAGTTTGCGAAAGGAATTGGCCCTGTATCCCCGAGAGCACGATGACCAACATCCGGATCTCGTGGTCGAGGTGAACGGCCCCATGCCCACCGGCGTCCGTGCCCGGAACCCCTCCATCCATTCCGTCATCGACGGCGGCTTCGTCGCAGACCTGGGGCGGTGCGTCGTCTCCTGGCAACTGCGGGACGTGCTCACGGTGACCATCGCCTATCGGGGCAAGAGGGATTTCAAGAAGAAGTGGAAGGACCGCCAGTACTCCCACCCCAGCGACCGGATGCCCCAGTTCTTCCACGAGGTGGTGCTCATCCCGTCCCTGCTGTGGTTCTTCCCCGACATCGCACCAGTGCACGGGAGCGCGGTCGGGTGGGAGGGGCGGGGAGTCACCGTTTTCGGGGGCACCGGAGGGGTCGGGAAGACGTCGATGTTGCTCGAGTGCGCGTTTGACCCGGAATGCGATTTCGTGGCGGACGACTTCACGTTGCTGGGCTCGACCGGGGACGTTTTCCCCAACCTGGCGTACCCGAAGATCTACGGATACAACGTAGAGGGCGACCCCTTGCTCAAGGACAAGGTGTTTTCCGGGCGGGGCGTCCTGGATCGTGTCCAGTGGAATGTCCAGATGAGGAAAAGGGGTCCTCAAAAGGTGAGACGAAGGGTTCCTCCAGATATTCTCTTTGGTTCCGTTCGCAATGATGCTTCTCCGCTGGACACGATTTGTTTTCTGCATCGCAGCGATGTGGATGATGTGATATGCAAGCGTATCGATCCAGGCGCTGTTGCGGATATGAACTGGAAGATCGTGCGTACAGAGTATGCAAACCTGTTCAACCATATATATTGGTATGAAATGAATGTATCTGTTTTGGGCATTGATCCTGTCGTGACACTGAGTGGCATGGAATCTGTGTATAAGAAAACCATTGTCCGTGGGTGTGGATCATCAAAATGTGTCGTTGTTTCAATTCCGATCAAGATGAGACGTGTTTTGTATAGCGATATCAAGGAGCCTTTGGAAGCCTCGTGATGGGCTGACGGACACCTCGTGGACGACCTGAACGGACGACCTGAACGGTACCAAGACGCAGTTTCCGTGGGACGATCGGTGCGCCTCCCCCGCGTCCTATTCGTCAGCTTTCCCCACTTCCTGAAAGAGATCTCGGTGCTTCTCAAGGGCTACGTGGAACCCGTGTGCGTGGATGTGCCAACCTGGCGCCGGTGGTCGCTATCCCGCCGACTCGCCGCGGCCAGGAGGGTACGGGCGGTCCACTTCTACTGGGCTCGCATGAAGAGCGCAGAGGTCGCCGCGCTCCGCCTCGGCGGCCGGAGGGTGATCCAGCATTTCATCGGTACGGACGTCCTGAAGCTGCTCGAGGCGCCCGCCCGGAAACGCCGGGAGGCGCGGCTGTTGTCCCGGTGGACCGCGGTGGCGGCCGTGAGCCAGAACCTGGTGGACGAACTCCAGCAGGTGGGCGTGCGGGCGCGGCTCGTCCCGTTCGTCAGCGCCAAGGCGTACCCGGAACCCGGGGAGGTCGCGTGGGTGCCCGGGCCCCCGTGGCGGTTCCTGACCTACGTCCCCCCCGACCGGCTGGAGTTCTACGGGTTTTCCAGGGTCCTGTCGCTGGCGCGCCGACGGCCGGGCGACCTGTTCCAGGTGCTGTCGATGTCCGCGGAGGACGCCAAGGGCGTGGACCTGCCCCCGAACGTCCAGTTGCTCGGCTGGCGGGACGACGTGCCGCAGTTGATCGCCAAAAGTCACGGGCTGCTCCGGTTGACGCAGCACGACGGGCTCCCCAACCTCGTGGTCGAGGCGCTGGCGCGGGGGCGCTACGTGGTGTACACCGGTGACCTCCCCGGCTGCCACCGGGCGGCCGGGGACGCGGACGTGGCGCGGGCCGTGGAGCACATCGCGGGCCGGCAGGGCCCCAACGGGGAGGGGATGCGGTACGTGCGCGAGACGCTGGGGCGGGACCGGGTGCGCGAAGGGTTCCTGGACCTGTACGGGCTCGGACGGGAGAGTGGGCGATGAGGGTCGTTACGGTGGTGGGCGCGCGGCCCCAGTTCGTGAAGGCGGCGGTGGTGAGCCGGGACCTGGCCCGGTTGGGGGTGGAGGAGCGCCTCGTGCACACGGGCCAGCACTACGACGACGCGATGAGCCGGGTGTTCTTCGAGGAGATGGGGATCCCGGAGCCGGCCCACAACCTGGGGGTGGGCAGCGGGTCCCACGGGGCGCAGACCGCCCGGGTGCTCGAGCGACTGGAGACGGTGCTCGAGGCGGAGACCCCGGACCTGGTGCTGGTGTACGGCGATACGAACAGCACGCTGGCCGGGGCGCTGGCAGCCGTGAAACTCCACGTTCCGGTCGCCCACGTGGAGGCCGGCATGCGCTCGTTCAACCGTCGGATGCCCGAGGAGGTCAACCGTGTGGTCACCGACCACCTGGCGAGCCTGCACCTGTGCGCCACCCGGGCCGCAGTTGCGCACCTGGCCGCGGAGGGGGTGACGGACGGGGTCCACTGGGTCGGCGACGTGATGCTGGACGCCGTGCGCCATTTCCGGGAGCGTGCCCGTGGCCGGGCCCGGCGGCTCACGGGCCCGGATGAAGAGCGCTACGCAGCCGCCACCTGCCACAGGGCCGAGAACACCGACGACCCGGCCCGGCTCCGGGAGATCGTGGCAGGGATCCGGGCCCTGTCGGAGCGGCTGCCCGTGTTCTTCCCGGCCCACCCCCGGACCCGGTCTGCGATGGACGCACTGGGGGTGGACCCGGGACCGGCGGTGACGGTGCTGGATCCCTTGCCGTACCACGAGATGATCGACCTCCAGGCCGGCGCCGCGTTGGTTCTCACCGATTCGGGCGGGGTACAGAAGGAGGCGTTTTTCCTGGGGGTTCCCTGCGTGACCTTCCGGGACGAGACCGAATGGGGCGAAACCCTGCTCAACGGCTGGAACCGTCTGGCCGGCGCGTCTGCGGCGCGGATCGTGGAGGCCGCCCGGCGCGCGCTGGAGGATCCGCCCCGGGGCGTGCCCGACCTGGGACCGTTCGGTGCGGGCCGGGCCGCGGCCCGGGTCGCCGCCCTCGTCGCAGAGGCGGGCCAGTGAGCCGCCGCAGGCTGTTCCTCGCCGCCTACTCGTTTCCCCCCAAGGTGACCGGCGGGACGTTCCGGGTGGTCAAGTTCGTGAAGTATCTCCCGGAGTTCTTCGACGGCGAGATCCACGTGATCACGTCCCCGGCCGAGGGGGAGACCGGCGACCCCGCCCTGGAGCGGGATGTGGCCGGACAGTGTACCGTGCACCGGGTGCCGCCGAGGGGCGATCCCCGGGAGTGGAAGCGGGCGCTCGACCGGCGGGGGCGGGCGGTATCCGGCGCGGCCCGCCTCGGGCTGGCCGCGACCCGGGCCGCGTACCGGCCGGTGTACGGCGCGTACCTGGCCCTCAAGGATCTCCTCGTGTACCCGGACGGGAAACTGTTCTGGAGCCGGGCAGCCACGACCTACCTGGAACGGGTGCTGGATCCCGGTCCGGGAGACGTGTTGCTCACCACCTGCCCCGAGCGGAGCCTGTTGGTCGCTGCCGCCGGGGTCAAGGCCCGCCGGCCCCGGCTCCGCTGGGTCGTGGACTTCCGGGACGGGTGGTACGGAGATCCTTTCAATTTCCACACCAGAAACCCACTCCGGGTGGTGGGCGAGCGGCGCCAGGAGCAGCGGGTGTTCCAGCGGGCCGACGCCGTCGTGTGTGCAACCGACCTGATCGAGGACGTGTACCGCGGCCGGTATCCGGGAGCCGCCGGCAAACTCTCCACCATTTTCAACGGGTTCGACCCGGAGGACTTCGAGGGCCTGGAACCGGTGGACCTGCCCGGGAACGGGCTCCACGTGGTGTACACGGGGTACGCGGGCGGCACGCGGACCACGTACGTGCTGCTCGAAGCGTTGGAACGGCTGGGTGCCGTGGACCCCGCTGCCCTCCGTGCCCTCCACGTCCATTTCGTGGGGGGGTTCCGGGACGACCCGGCGCGGTGGGAAGCGGTGTTGGCCGACCGGGTCCACTTCCACGGCCAAGTGTCCCACCGGGACGCGCTCCGGTACATGCTGGCTGCAGACGTGCTTCTCGTGTTGATCCAGAGGGAAGAGGGCGGGCCCACCGCGTACACCGGCAAGATCTTCGAGTACGTGCGGGCCGGGCCGCCCATCCTCGTGTTGGCGCCGCCGTGCGGGGCCACGCGCCTGGTGGACGCGTACGGGCTGGGCGCGAGCGCCGATGGGGAGGACCCCGACGCGATCCGGTCCGCCTTGGCCGGGCTCGTGGGCCGGTGGCGATCCGGCGATCTGGCCAGGCCGGTGCCGGAGAACCTGCTGGACCGGTTCGACCGCCGCCGTGGGGCGGAGCGGCTCGCCCGGTTGCTCGCCCCCGGCGGCTCGCCGGAAGGTCTGGAAGGGGAACACCCGTGAAGGTCGTGCACGTCACGAGTTCGGGCAACCGCAGTGGAGGCACGCGGCAGGCATTCCTCCTCGCCCGGGCCCAGCGGGAGGCGGGGTACGACGTGCACGTCCTCGCACCTGGGGGAGCCGCGATCCTCCGGTGGGCGCAGGAGGAAGGGGTTCGGGCCCGACCGCTCCCGGACCTGTCGGGGGTGAGGGGGCAGTGGGCCGCCTCCCGGTGGCTCCGGCAAGTCGTCCGGGACGCGCGGCCAGACGTGGTCCATGCCCACCACACCAAGGGCCACAACGTGGCCCTGCTGGCCACGTTCGGGGGCGGGTTCCCCCCCGTGGTCGCCAACCGGGGGGTCCTGTTCCGGCCCGAGTTCCCGGCCAAGTTCCGGAGCCGTCGCACGGCCGCCGTCATCACCAACTCCCGGGCGGTGAAGCGCGTGTTGGAGGGGTGCCGGATCCCCGGGGGCAAGGTGCACGTGGTGTACAACGCCCGGGTGCCAGCCGACCGGGAAGGCCTGCTCCGGTCCGCCCCCGGCCTCCGGGAGGAACTCCGGCTCGGGGACGGACCGGTGGTGGGCGCCGTGAGCAGCGCCCGGCCGGAGAAAGGCATGCAGTTCCTGGTGGAAGCGGCTCCCGAGATCCTGCGTCGGCACCCCGGGGCGCAGTTCGTGCTGGTGGGCGCGGGCACGGAGCGGTTCGTTCCCCGGCTGGAGGCGTTGGGGATCCGAGAGCGGTTCCGGCTGCCGGGACACCGGGCCGACGCCGTGGCGATCATGTCGCTGTTCGACGTGTTCGCGCTCTCCTCCGTGGACATGGAGTCGTGCCCCAACGTGCTGCTCGAGGCCATGGACGTGGGGGTGCCGGTGGTCGGGTCGGGGGTGGGGGGCGTGCCAGAGATCGTGGAGCCCGGCCGCACGGGACTGATCGTGCCGCGGGGTGAACCGGGAGCGTTGGCCGCAGCGGTGAACGAGATCTTGTCGCTCCCGGACAGAGGAAGGGACATGGGCGAGGCTGGCCGCCGGAAGATCTCGGAGCGGTTCACCCCGGAGCACAAATGCCAAAAGACCCTGGAGGTGTACGACCGGGTCCTGGGGGGGGCGGACCGGTGAGCGTCCGGGTTCACCGGGAGGAGTGGGCCGGCAGCCGACCCCCTGGAACGCACCCGGCACGATCCGGCGAAGGGATGCCGGGCGAGCTCGGCTGCAGGGGCGGGCAACCGTGATCAGTGTGATCATGCCGTTTTACAACGCGCCGCTCTCTCTAACGGTTCGGGCCTTCGAGAGCGTGGCTGCCCAGGGGATCCGGGGCCTCGAAGTGGTCCTGGTGGACGATGGGTCATCGGGCGATGCCGCCGGTGGGTTGGCAGAACTGGTGCGGGCCTTTGCCGATCGCCTCCAGGTGAAGCTCGTGCGCCAAGAGAACGCGGGCCCGGCCCGGGCCCGCAATCGGGCGGTGTCGGAAGCCCGGTACGGGATTCTCGCCCAACTGGACGCGGACGACCGGTGGCTGCCCGGCAAACTGGAACGCCAGGTTCATTTCCTCAGGGAAAACCCGGAGACATGGATGGTGTTCGGGGGCATGTCGGTGGAAGACGAAAACGGCGAGCAGGTCAACTACCGGGGGGGGGCGCGCCGGGTGGAGGTGTTCGCCCGGTCTCCGGAGCGGCAGTATCTCGCCCTGCTGGAGGGCAATCCCGTCAACAACTCAACGGCGTGCTTCCGGCGGGAGGGGTTCGAAGAACTCGGAGGATACGACGCCCGGTTCCCACCCAGCGAGGATGCGGACCTGTGGCTCCGGGCCTGCCGGATGGGCCTCCAGATCCGCTACCTGGACACGCCCATGGCCGTTCAGGTGTACCACGGCGGGAACATCTCCCTCCAGAAGGACGCGCGCCGGGCCGCCTGGCTAAGGCTGCTCCTTAGGGAACTCGACGCCCCCCCGGACTTCTTGTCAGGACTGCCGGCCGCGGAGGTTTCCAGGGTCCATGCGGCTGCCTGGTTCCGCGTGGGGCGCTACGCGTGGCACGCGGGAGACGCGGCCCTGGCGCAGCGGGCGTTTGCACGATCGACGAAGCTGCGGCCCGGACTGGGGCCGGTGCTGCGCTGGGCAGCCGCGGTGGCGCTCAGGGCGGTCCGGCCGGGGGCCCGTGGAGGATGAGCGCGCGGGTGTCGGTGCTGGTCACCGCGTACAACTATGCGCGGTTCATCGGAGAGGCCCTGGATTCGGTGCTCGGGCAGACCTATCCGGGCTGGGTGGAGTGCATCGTGGTGGACGACGGGTCCACCGACGGAACGGACGAGGTGCTGGAACCCTACCGGGACCGGGTGGTCGTCCTCCGGCAGGCAAACCAGGGGCAGGCCGCGGCGTTCAACGCCGCGTTCCGGGCCAGCACAGGGGATGTCCTGTGCTTGCTGGATGCGGACGACCTGTGGCGCCCGCGCAAGGTGGAGCGGGTCGTCCAGGAGTTCGAGCGGTTTCCGGAAGCCGGTCTCGTCCACCACGCCCTCCGCGTGGTGGACGGCACAGGGGTGGGGCTGGACGCGCCGTTTTTCGGCCGGACGCCCCCGGCCCAGGGCGATGTGCGAGGCGTGATGCGGCGCAAGGTGTTGCGTTGGATGTTCACACCCACTTCGGGCTTGTGCGTGAGCCGTGCCGTGGCGGCCTGGGTGTTCCCGTTGCGCACCACTCTGCGGATCAGTGCCGACGAACTGATCGCCCCGGTGGCCGCTCTGCTGGCCCCTGTACGGTACGTCGACGAGCCCCTGGGGCTCTACCGCATCCACGGAGCAAACCAGTGGGCCACGGCCGCACGCTCGGCCGGCCGGGAAGGGCGCGGCTGGGCGGAGTCCTACATGGCCATGCTCGTGGAGAAGGTGCGGCAGGCCAACGAAGCCTCGGTGCGGGCGGGCGTGCCGGTGCGTCTATCCCCCTGGATGAAGTGGGACTATCTCAAGGCGTCGGCCATCGTGAACCAGGCGTCACCGGTCCGATATCTCCCTCGGGCGTTCGCCGCGCTGGGCGAGGTGCGAGGGATCTGGTGGCCGCTCCGGATCGGTTTGGCCGCCACGCTCGTCCGAAAGGCCGTTCGGTACCACAGGCGGATCCGCTCGGCTCCCGGGCACCGGTGAGGTGCGATGAAGGCTTCCGTGCTGGTCCCAGCGCACAACTACGCGCGTTTCGTCGGAGAGGCGGTGGACTCTGTGCTCGCCCAGGACTACGACGGGCCCGTGGAGTGTATCGTGGTGGACGACGGGTCCACTGACGGCACGCCCGAGGTCCTGGAGGCGTACCGGGGCCGCGTGACATGCATCCGCCAGGAGAACCGGGGCATGGCGGCGGCATTGAACACGGCATACGCAGCGAGTTCGGGTGACATCGTTTGTCTGCTCGACGCAGACGACGTATGGCGGCCAGGGAAGCTCTCAACCGTGACCGAAGTGCTCCGGAGCCGTCCGGATGTGGGGCTGGTCTATCATGAGGTGGAGACCGTTGCCGACAGGGGGCGATCCGTCCCGGATCAGGTCGTGGCGTCCAGGACGGCGGACGGGGACGTCAGGAGGCTGGTGCGGTTGAAGTGCCTGCCTTGGATGTTTCGGCCGACATCAACCTTGTGTCTCTCCCGACAAGTTGCAGGGCACGTGTTCCCGCTCGCAACGGTGTTGCGGGGAAACGCGGACGATCTGGTCGCCCCGGCTGCGGCCCTTCTGGCGCCGGTGCGGTTCGTTCCCGAACCGCTGTCGCGCTACCGGATCCACGGAGAGAACCTGTGGGCCGGCCGGCAGGGGACGGTGGGGCACGGGGACTCTCGGACGCCGGGTCCGGCCGCGGATCCGTTCGAGGACGTCGACGGCTGGGAGGAACCGCGTCGTTACTGCCGCCTCCTCGAGGTGAAGACCGCCTACGTGAACTCGGTGATGGAGAGAGCCGGTGAGCCCGCGGGTTTCTCTCCCTGGCTCTCGTGGACATACGTGAAGCACCGTTCCCGGATGGAAGGTGTCCCTCCCCGCCGGTACGTCCGGGAGATCCTCCGGGCAGCCGCCATGCTGGGCGGCGTCTCCGTGCCGGACCGGCTCGCCGTGGCGGTGCGCCTGTTGAGACGAGCGTTGAAACACCGTGAACCGGAAACGATGGCGGCGCCGGCAGGTGTCGGCGGTGGAGACCGCGTCCGCCGAAGCCGTTGAACCCGGATGTCGTGTCTCGTTTTGCCGGGCGGCCCGCCCCAGGACGTCCCTCGATCTTGGGACAGCCCTTGTGGGGAGTTCCCGCACAACCGAGGATATACTAAGACCTGCAATTGTATTGCCAGGGTACGGGGTGGGCGCCTGGTTCCGGCCGGGCGCGAGTGCGGCCCCTCGGCTCGTCGCGCACCGGGACGTCTGGTGCGCCGCCAGGGCTCGACACACCGCTTTCCAGGGCCCACGGCGTTGCTGCCGGGCACCCTCGCGCGGCGATCGGGTGCTGCCATCGCACCCGGCCGGAACCGGGCGCCGCCCCGGGGGCGTGCGGTAATACTTTTGAAGATCCCTATAGGAGCACCAGTACATGCGATCCGGTCACACGGTGGACGCCTGGCCTCTGGCGCCCTACACAGAGGGAGGTCACGTCTTCTTCCCCAGCGTGGTGGAAAAGGCGAAGGGTTCTCGGACCGAACTGTGGTACTCGGTACCCGAATCTTCTCCCTGCCGCCCCGGGAACGTCGTGGACCCGTTCGCCATTGCCAGCCTGTTCGTGGCCATGGCCGGGGGGGCGGGGCTTCGCATCCATGGCGAGGTGTCACCGGTTCTGCTTCGCAACCTCGAAGAACTCTCCCGGGTGTGGCACAGGTGGAAGCCGGACCGGTATCGGCCCGTGGAAGTCTCGGCGGATCACGAGCGCGAACGGCAGGGCCCGCCCCCCGCCCGTTTCCTGGCGGCTTTTTCAGGAGGCGTCGATTCGCTGTTCACCCTGTACCGACATGCGACGGGCCGATGTGGCCGGCAACGCCGGCCGGTGACCGACGCGTTGATGGTCCATGGGTTCGACATCCCGCTCGACAACGGGGTGGAATGGAACAGAGCCTGGGCTGGGGCGCGGGAGACCTGCGGGGCGCTGGGCATCAGGCTGCTAGCGATGCGCACGAACTGGAGGGCGCTGGGGGTGGACTGGGAGGACGGATTCGGGGCGGCGTTGGCTTCGTGCCTGACCTTTTTCGCCGGGCAATTCCAGGGTGCCTTGATCGCCGCTTCCGAGACCTACGACTATCTTCTGCCCTGGGGTGCGACCCCCCTGACCATCCCGATGTTCTCCAGTGAGCGTTTCGAGATCGTGAATGATGGTGCGGGGTTCTCGAGGGTTGAGAAAACGGCGGTTCTTTCCGGGTGGCCCGAAGGGTGCCGGAATCTGCGGGTGTGCTGGGAGGGCCCCCGCAGGGACCAGAACTGTTGCCGGTGTGAGAAGTGCATCCGGACGATCCTCGATTTCCGGGCCTCGGCTGGACGGTTGCCCCCGTGTTTCGAGTCCGATGTGACCCTCGATCAGATCCGGTCGCTTCGGCTCCGGAACGAGGTGCAGGTCCACTTGCTGCAGGACATCGTCGATCACGTGAGGCAAATTGGGCGTTCGGACGAAGAATGGGTGCGGGTCCTGGAGCGGCGGTTGCGCGCGGTCAATTTGCGCCGAACGAAAAAGGCGCTGATCGACGCGGTCCGGAACGGAATGAAGGGGTTGTTGACGGGCCGGTTCCTCGGGCGTTGAGACCGCTTTCGCCATCCAGGGACGGCTGGTTTCGTACCGGTCTAGCAAGATGCTGAAAAACCCTACCCTGTCCGGGGTTGAAGAGTTGACACTTTTCTCGTAGACAAACCCCTCCACCGAAGCGAGGAGGGAAGGCATGGGAAAGCCGTTGGGAATGGGTGTGGTGGCTGGCTCCGAAGTCGAGCGTAGCGAGGCGCAGG
>JAJRUI010000037.1 GCA_024277875.1 Deferrisomatales bacterium | reverse complement strand
GGTGGCTTTTTCCAACTGCTTCTCGGCAAACGTCCGGTTGGCCTCGATCTTTCGGAACTCGTCTTCCTGCACGACGAGCGCGAGTTCATCCAGGAAGTAGGTCAGGATCTCCCTGGCGCGGTCCGTATCGTCGAAGTCGAGCGAGACCGTGAGGGTGCCGGTCTTGGCGTCGTTCTTCACCCGGTAGATGTCGCCGAGTTTTTTTTCGGCGTCCCAGATGTTCGGGATGTCTTCGGGGTCCTCCACCTTCCACCGCTCCTCTGCCGGGTCCCAGTCGTCCGGGAACAGCACGGGGAGCAGGTCGTGCTTTTCCACGACCCGCTGGATCAGCCGGTGGCTCTTGAGCAGGGCTTCCAGGCGGTTGGCGTCGGCGCCCCCGAGGGAGATGCCCATGGAACTGGCGATCTCGGCGCCGATGCCGCCGAACGCGCCGATGGCCGCGCTGATGCCCCCGGCCTTCTTTTCGGCGGGTGGGGCGATCACGGCCCGGGCCCGGTAGATCGGCGTGGCCAGCAGGGCGTACGCCACGGCCGCGGCCGTGCCCAGGAAGGTGATCGCGAAGAGCAACTTCCAGCGTTTTTTGAGCACCCGGAGGAGGTCGAGTAGGTTGACTTCGTCCTCTTCTGGCGGGAGGAACGCGTAGGGGTACGGATACCCGGCCGGGGGCGGCCCGGCCGGCTGGGCCGGGGCGGAGGGCGGCGTGTCGCTCTGGTTCATCCGGGATGGACCTCGGAATGGGGATTGGAAGCGGGAATCATAGGGAAGGCGGGCGGTTGGTGCAAGGGGGGGGCACGTCCCGTCCGTGGGTTTTTCAGCAACGGCCTCTCGGGGGCGGCCCCGTGACTCGCCCCCTCCATGGGGCGCGCAGCAGGTGGCTCTTTCCGCAACCTGCTACAGGGGAGTGAAGGTGGGGAGCGCCCCTGCGCCTTTGTCGAACGAGCAGGTGGACCGGCATCCGAGGGCTCGGCCGATCCGCCCCGCGAGGCAGTCGGCGTAGTCCGCCCGGTGGGTCCGGAAATCGGTCAGGGCAGCCCGCGCGCAGTCTTTGTGTTCGATTTCGAACTGGGCCGTGTCCAGGATCTTTCCCAAGACCTCCACGAGTTCGGGCTTCGTTGCGCCGTAGCAGCCCGAGAGCACCCAGACGAGTTCGCACAGCACGATGCAGGAGACGAACAGCCGGTCTCCGTGGTCGGCAGCCTGTTCGATCAGCCGGGCGGCCTTCCCGGCTTGGACAGGGTCGTCCTGCACCAGGTAACGGACCAGTACGTTCGTGTCGAGACCGATCACCGCCCTCGCTCCGCAGCCCGCTTGCGCACTGCCGCTGCCATCTGTTCCACTGGCACGGCGGGCTGGCCGGGCCTGTTGAGCATCCCTTTCAACTCGCGGACATCCACGGTCGCAGGCTGCAAGATAACCCGGCCGTCCTCGATCACGAAGTCCAACCGGTCGCCCGCGTGGAGTCCCAGGTAGGACCGGATGCTCTTGGGGATCGTCGTCTGCCCTTTGCGGGTCAGTGTGGATGTGGCGCCCACAGCACGCTCCTGTCAGATCCTTGCAGGTGGTAAGGAATATCGTACCCTGTGCACCCGGGGCGGGCAAGGGGGGATGCGGTGATCGGTGCCCCGGAACCTGCCTTTCAGATTCCCTCGCGCACCTTGTCGGGGTTTTTCGCGACCCAGCGCAGCAGGGCCCGGACCAGGTCGGCGATGATCGCGGCGCGGTCGGCCACCACCCGTTGCGAGACGCGGGACGGGGTCATGGGGGCTCGCCCAGGAGCAGGGCGAGCCGTTCCCGCTCCAGCGGAATGAGATCCCCGGCCCGCCTGAGGATGTAGAGTTCGTGCTCGTCGGCGTCGCGGGACTCGTCCGGGAACAGGCGCTCGCCGCGGATCACCTCGGCGGCGACGAACGGGTCTGCCTCGGGCAGCACGACCACGTCGACCCGGTCGGCGCCCAGGAAGTCCTCGAGGGCTTGGGCGAGGCGCACCTTGTCCATCACCTGCCACCGCACACCCGGGGCGGGCCGGACGCCGAGGTCCACATCGGACGGTCCGGGGGAGAGGGTCTCGGTCCGGCCCGACACCCAGTCGGATACCTCGGCGGCCCGGCTGCCGAAGGCGTACAGGGCCGCGGCCCGGAACGGGCGCAGGAGGCTGGCGAGCTGGTGGGTGCGGTCTTGCATGGTGGCGGCCCTTTGATCGGTGATCGGTGAAGGGGCGGTGATTCGTGATTGGTGACTCGTGAATCGTGATCGGTGACCAGGAACCTCGAACCTGTGTTCAAGCGGCCTGTTCGGCTTCCCATCCCCGGCAGGCGAGCCACACGGTTTTCGGGATGGGACGCTGACCGGAACGGTAGTATGAGACCATGCGGCGCGAGAGCCCCAACGCGTCGGCTGCCTTGGTCAGGGAGAGGCCGTGCCGCTGCATCCACGCGTAGAACATCTCGTGGGACATCTCGCCCCGTTGTTCCCGGGTCCACGCGTACACGTTGTCAGCGCCCAGTTCGGCGTCGTCCCACTCGATGGTGGCGCCCCCGTCGCTGGCACGCGCCCGGGCGAATACCTTCGGGTCCAGCACGTGCGCCAGGGCCGGGGAGGCGCGGAGTCTTTCTTCCAGGTCCACGGGCAAGGTTTTGCCCGTGCTCCAACGGATCTCGAGTTGGTACGGTGCCAGCGCGGTCACAGCCAGTGCTCGGGGGAACTCGGCGCTCATGGCTTGCATTCCTCCCAGGTCGCCCACAGGCGTCCCTCGTTTTCTCGGGCCCAGACGAGCGCTTGGGCGATTTCCCGTTTCGGCAACCGCCCGGCGATGATTGTGAACGAGCGAAGGTCGATTGCCGCCTCCCGCCCGTCGCGAGCCACGATGTGAGAATGGGGTGGTTCGTGATCGTGTGGGTAGACCCGAACGGCCAGATTACCAACCCGTTCGAGCGTGGGTATGGGGATATCTTAGTGCAACTGTTGCGCTGGCACAAAGGGGGGGGGAACTGCCGTGACTGGTGATCTACAGGCCTGGAAACACCCGAAACCCTTCTTTTCGGGCTGCTTCGCGCAGGCGGAGGTCGAGACAGACGAACCCGTCGCCGTCCGGCAGGCCGCCGGTCCAGGCGATGGCGGCCGCGAGTTGCAGGGAGTCGGCGGCGCGCAACGGGTGGGTCAGCAGCAGGCGCCCGCACAGAGCCCGGACGTCTTCCACCGGCTGGATTTCCGTCCACACGTTCGCCAGGGAGCGGAGCACGGCGCGCGCCTCGGCCTCTTGCCGTGGGGTCAGCAGGCTGTCGCGCCGGACCCGGGCAAAGGCGGACTGGCACTCGACCGCGGTTCCCCACCAGACGGCCACCGCGCCGTCTTCCCGGAGCAGCGCCCGCACGGATGTCGACGCGTCTTCGTCCACGCACACCGGAACCAGGGCCGATGCGTCCCAGAACTTCACCGCCCCGCCTTTCGTTCGTCCAGCAGGGCTTCCAGGGTGGCGCTGCCCGGAGCAACCGGTCTCGGGAGATCCCAGAAGCCCGGTTCGAGTTTGGCGCTGCCGATCCGAACGACGCCCTTTCGCTGTAGCCCCAGCAGATGGACGGGGATGTCCTCGGCCACGCGTTCCACGGGAACCAGGCGCGCCACGGGCCTGCCCCGCTCGGTCACGATCACGTCTTCGCCCGCTTTGACGCGGGCCAGGAACCGGCTCAACGAGGCTTTCAGTTCGCTCACGGCTGCGGTCAGCATGGGGGCTCTTCTGGTCGACAGGTCATATCGAGATGACTATTCTAGTCATGCGGTGGCGGTGTGTAAAGGGGGGGGAGGCCGTGGTTGGTGATTCGTGAACATCGAACCCGGAACCTTGAACCGAGCGGCTGGTGCCCCACGGGCCGCCGGTCCAGACGATGAAGTCGTGGTCAGCCGCTTTCCCCTGCCAGGGCGGCGACGATGCGGTCGGCGGCGTGGCCGTCCCAGTACTCGGGTACCCGGCCGGCCTTGCCGCCGCCCGCCAGGATGGCCCGGGCCTCGCGCCGGATCGCGTCCGGGTCGGTGCCCACCAGGGTGTTGGTGCCCTCCCAGATCGTGACCGGCCGCTCGGTGTTCTCCCGCAGGGTGAGGCACGGGATGCCCAGGGCCGTGGTCTCTTCCTGGAGCCCGCCCGAGTCGGTGAGCACCAGGGCCGCGTCCTTCCACAGGTTGAGGAAGTCGTGGTACCCGAGGGGGTCGGTGACGTGGATGCCCGGGGCCAGCTCGCCGTCCGGGGCCGGGGGCAGCGGCGTGAACCGGTCGGACAGGCCGAACCGGTCGGCCATCTTCCGGGTGCGCGGGTGGATCGGGAACACCAGGGGCAGTTCGGCGGCGATGTCGGCCAGGGCCCCCAGCAGGCCGGCCAGGGTGTCGTGCCGGTCCACGTTGCTCGGCCGGTGCAGGGTGACCACCCCGTAACGGCTGCCCGCGGGCACGAGCCGGGCCGGGGCCAGGCCGGGCAGCCGGTCGAGCTGGCGCCGGAGGGTGTCGATCATCACGTTGCCCACGAACGCGATCTTGTGATCGGGCACGCCCTCGGTACGCAGGTTGTCGTCCGCGTCCCGGCTGGTGGTGAACAGCAGGTCGGCCACGGCGTCGGTGACCAGCCGGTTGATCTCCTCGGGCATGGTGCGGTCTCCGCTCCGGAGGCCGGCCTCCACGTGACACACCCGGACGCCCATCTTGGTGGCGACCAGGGTCGCCGCCATGGTGGAGTTGACGTCCCCCACCACCAGGACCCAGTCGGGCCGCTCTGCCTCGCACACCGTCTCGAACCGGAGCATGACGTGGGCGGTCTGGAAGGTGTGGCTGCCGGAGCCGACCCCCAGGTCCACGTCGGGGGGCGGGATCTCCAGGTCCCGGAAGAACGCGTCGAACATCTTGGCGTCGTAGTGCTGGCCCGTGTGGACCAGCCGCCGTTCCACCGGCCGGTCCGGGTGGGCCGCGTTCCAGCGGTCGATGGCCGACACGATCGGCGCGATCTTCATGAAGTTGGGCCGCGCGCCCACGACGAGCAGGATTTTCATGGCTGGTGACTCGTGACTCGTGATTGGTGATTGGTGATTGGTGATTGGTGGCTCGTTGCTCGTTATCGGTGACTTTGCTCTTTGTCTTGACCTGTCACGAATCACGAATTACGAGTCACGGATTTTTTTCCACAACCCCAGCACCTGGCGCACGCACTGGTCCAGGGGGGTGGTTGCGGTGTCCACCACCAGTTCCGGGGCGAGGGGGGGTTCGTACGGGCTGGTGAGGCCGGTGAACTCGGGGATCTCGCCGGCCCGGGCCTTGC
>JAJRUI010000036.1 GCA_024277875.1 Deferrisomatales bacterium | reverse complement strand
GGAGGCCAGGAGGCCGGGACCCAGCTTCCGGTTTGTCGCCTCTAGTTCCCGGCCGCTTTCACCACCTTTTCGGCGGCCTCGCTCATGGTCTCGGCCGTGATGATCGGCAACCCGCTGTCGGCGAGCATCTTGCGGCCCAGGTCCACGTTGGTGCCCTGGAGCCGCACCACCAGGGGCACCCCCAGTTCCACGGCCTTGGCCGCGGCGATGATGCCCTCGGCGATGGTGTCGCACCGCATGATGCCGCCGAAGATGTTGACGAGCACGGCCTCGACCTTGGGGTCGGACAGGATCAGCCGGAACGCGTTGGTGACCTGCTCGGCGTTGGCGCCGCCGCCCACGTCCAGGAAGTTGGCCGGCTCGGCGCCGTAGTGCTTGATGATGTCCATGGTGGCCATGGCGAGCCCGGCGCCGTTGACCATGCACCCGATGCTGCCGTCCAGGCTGATGTAGGACAGGCCGAACCCGGCCGCCTCGAGTTCCCGGGGGTCCTCCTCGGTCACGTCCTGGAGCGCGGCGATGTCCTTGTGCCGGTACAGGGCGTTGTTGTCGAAGTTCATCTTGGCGTCCAGGGCCATCACCTGGCCGTCCCGGGTGACCATGAGGGGGTTGATCTCGGCCAGGCTGGCGTCGGTCTCCACGAACGCCCGGTACAGGCCCGCGACGAACTTCATGGCGCTCTTGGCCGCGTCGCCCTCGAGGCCCAGGCCGTACGCGAGCCGGCGGCCGTGGTAGGGCATGTAGCCGGCCGCCGGGTCCACCGGCTGCTTCAGGATCTTCTCGGGGGTCCGGGCCGCCACCTCCTCGATCTCCATGCCGCCCTCGGTGGACGCCATGAGCGTGACGAACCCGGTGGCCCGGTCGATCACCATGCCGAGGTACAGCTCCCGGTCGATGTCGCACCCCTCCTCCACGTAGACCTTGAGAACCTCCTTGCCCCCGGGCCCGGTCTGGTGGGTGACGAGCTTCCTGCCCAGGATGGCCGCGGCCGCCTCCCGGGCCTCGGCCGGCCCCTTGACCACCTTGACCCCGCCGGCCTTGCCCCGGCCGCCCGCGTGGATCTGGGCCTTGACCACCACCACGGGGGTGCCCAGCTCCCGGGCGGCGGCCTCGGCCTCGTCCGGGGTGGTGGCCACGATGCCTCGGGGCACGGCCACGCCGTAACGCTTCAGCACTTCCTTCGCCTGGTACTCGTGGATGTTCATGGGGTCCTCCGGACCGGATGGGGAAAACGTGAACGTCGGCTCGGACTACCTCACCGCAGCGTGCCCAGGTAGTGGGCCGTGAGCTGGCGCTGGCGCACCTCGGGGGTGGTGTAGTCCGGGATCAGCATCGGCGAGATCCGGTCGCGGCCCACGCCGCCGGCCTCGAGGTCCGCGATGAACGCCCGCACGTGGTCCAGGGCGGGCTCGCCCGGGCCGTCCTCCAGGTTCTGGGCGTAGGCCGCTGCGTTGGTGCCGGCCCGCCGGCCGAACACGGTGATGTCCAGCAGGGAGTTGCCCATCAGCCGGTTCTCGCCGTGGACCCCGCCCGTGACCTCGCCCGCCGCGAACAGGCCGGGCACCGAGGTCTCGGCGTCGGCCGTGATCTTGAGCCCGCCGTTCTGGTAGTGCAGGGTCGGATACACCAGCATGGGTTCCTTGCGGATGTCGATGCCGTAGCGCATGAACTGCACGAACTTGGCGGGCAGCTCCCGCTCCACCGTGCCCGGCCCCTCCAGCTCCTCGATCATCGGGGAGTCCAGCCACACCCCGAGCCGGCCCACCGGGGTGGTCACCCCCCGGGCCCGCTCCACGCACTCGCGGATGATCGCCGCGCTCTCCACGTCCCGGGGCTCGCGTTCGAACACGAACTGCTCGCCGTCGATGTTGACCAGGTTCGCGCCCAGGCCCCGCACCTTCTCGGTGATCAGCAGGCCCACGTTCTGCTCGGGGAACGCCGCTCCGGTGGGATGGTACTGGGTGGAGTGCATGAAATCCAGGCTCACCCCGGCCCGGTACCCCAGCACCAGGCCGTCGGCCGTGGCGCCGTAGTGGTTGGTGGTGGCGAACCCCTGGACGTGGAGCCGGCCGAACCCGCCCGTGGCCAGGACCACGGCCCTGGCCCGCACCACGAAGTACGCCTCGGTCTCCAGGTTGTACAGCAGCGCGCCGCACGCCCGGCCCTGGGCGTCCTTCAGGAGTTCCACCGCGGCCGAGAACTCCATCACCTCGATCGCGTCCGGCCGGTTGCGCACCTCGTCCCGCAGGACCCGCATGATCTCGGACCCGGTCATGTCCCCGGCCGAGTGCATCCGCTTGCGGCTGGTGCCCCCGCCGTGGCGCACCCGCATCCGGCCGTCCGGCTCCTTGTCGAACATCATGCCGAGGGACTCGAGCCACGACATCACCAGGGGCGCGTCGTGGGTCAGGGCCGCCACCAGCTCGGGCCGGTTGGTGAAGTGGCCGCCGCCGATCACGTCCAGGTAGTGGAAGTACGGGCTGTCCACCTCCTGGTCAGCGCCCTGGATCCCGCCCTCGGCCATCACGGTGTTGGCGTCGCCGTGGCGCAGCTTGGTGGCCAGGACCACCCGGCATCCGTTCTCGGCCGCCCGCAGCGCGGCCGAACTGCCCGCGCCGCCGCCGCCGATCACGAGCACGTCGGTCTCGGACGTGGGCAGAGCGCCGAAGTCCACCCGGTCCGGGTGGATGCGCGGGTACGCCTCGAGCTGCTCCACGAACTCCTCGGGGTACACGTCACCCTTGTTCGGGCCCACCTTCACGGCCCGGCGGCCGGCCTCCTTGTAGTCGGGGTGGAACCGGCCGAGCACCTCTGCGCGCTCGTCCAGGGTCATGGCCGGGAAGTACTCGCCCCGGCGGGTGCGCTCGACGCGCTCGGCCCGGGTGGCCTCGACGCGCTTGATGAGTTCCTTCATCTCCGGCGTGTAACCCATGATGTCCTCCGCTCGGCAGCCGGGCCGGCCGGTCCGCCGGGTCTGCGATGGCGCCTCGGCGCCGGAACAACAGGCTCGATCGGCCCGGTCCGGGCCGGGCGCTACCAGGATGCTGAAAGCCCCCAATTCCGTGGGGCGCGCGGCCGGTTGCTTCTTCGGCAACCGGCTACAGGTACCGCTTGTCCCCGGGCTCCCAGCCCTCGCTGTCCAGGGGCTCCACCTCGCGCTCCACGTACAGCTTGCGGAGCTGATCCTCGTCCATCCGGGTCAGTTCCTCGAGGAACCCGTCGTACTTTCCGGCCTGGATCTCGTCGACCCGGCTGGCCAGGTGTTCGGCCCGGGGCAGCACGTACCTGCCGTACAGCCGGCGGCACAGCTGGGCCACGTGGTAGTGGGCGATCTGGGCCGGGCACCGGGCCGAGCACAGGCCGCACTGGATGCAGTCGAACGACACCCGGGCCGTCCGGGCCACGTCGCCCCGCATGGCCGCGTTGATGTACTCCATCACGTCAATGTCCATCGGGCACGCCCGGGTACAGGTGTTGCACCCCACGCACTTCATCACCTCGGGGTACAGGGATGCGATGGCCTCGCCCGTGGCCTGGAGCTGCTCCAGATCGTACACCGCCTTGTTGGCCGGGAAGAACGGCAGCTGGGCCAGCACCATCTCCTCTTCGATCACGGTCTGGCACGCGAGGCCGAAGTGGAGCTGGTAGTCGCCCTTGACCCGCCACACCGTGGGGCACGCCCCGCAGATGCCGCCCCGGCAGCCGCACGCCCGGATGAACTGGTAGCCGGCGTACTCGATCGCCTTCTGGATCGTGAGGGTCTCGGGCAGCAGGTACTTCTTGCCCATGATGTACACGGGGATCATCCGCGTGCCCTCGGGCAGGATCGTCCGGTCGCCGCTGGCGATCACCTGGACCTTCTCGTTGGGTTGTGCGCTCATGGAGCAACCTCCGGTGGTTTGGCTCTCGGCGGTCTCGCCGCCGTGGTCGACGGGTGCGGCCGGCCCGGCCGCGGTCAGTCCCGGGCCCCCGACTCCTCCTGGAGTTCGTCCTCGCGGAACACGGTGAGGGGGATCGGGTCGTCCAGGTCGCGGCCCGGCGCGTAGTCGAGCATGGTCTGGACCCCCTGGGCCACCGAGCGGAACAGGGTCGCCACCGGCAGGCCCATGGGGCACGCGGTGTCGCACAGGCCGCACCCCACGCACGAGGTGGACATGTGGTTCAGGCGGGTCAGGTGGAACAGGGTGGTCTCGGCCGGCATCGGCTGCGCCCCCTTGCGGCCCGCCCACCGGGCGTACAGGTCCCCGGGGTGGTCGAAGGTGGGGGACTTGAAGATGCACAGCTTGCAGTAGCAGATCGGGCAGTTCTCCATGCAGTTGTAGCACCGGATGCACGTGGCAAAGGCCTTCCGGAGGCCTTCCAGGCCGCCGGCCTCGTCGCGGAACGACGCGATCAGCGCGTCCCGGGCCCGGGTGCGGTCCGCCACCACCCGCTCCACAACGGCGTCCCGGCCGCCCGGGGCCGGGGCGTCGAACGCGGCCAGGCCCGCCCCGGCGAGCGCCTCGGCCAGGCCGTCCTCGGCCTCGAGCCCCAGGGCCGCGTCCGCGTCCGCGCCGAACGCGTGGATCCTGAGGTCGCCCCACGCCGCCGCCGGGTGCTCGCAGACCGTGCACGCGGTGCGCAGCTCAAGCCCGCCTTCCGGGGCCGGAGCGCCGTCCTTCATGCCCCGCACCAGGGCGGCCGCGGTCTCGGCCGGGTCCCGGCCCGATGCGTGGAACGCCGCGGTCTCGCAGGTGCCCGGGCAGTCCACGGTCACGAACGTGAGGTTTTCGGGCTGGACCTGCTGGAGCTTGATCAGCTCGACCACGGCCCGGGCCTCGCACGGCCGGAGCACCGCGGCCACCCGCCGGCCGGGATCGGTGAACGCCAGGTCCTTGACCGCCCGGGCGCCCTGCACCGGCATCACCGGCGCCCACGGGTTCACCCCGTCCATCCGGGCCGGATCGGCGAACAGCGCAAGGGAGACCGCGCCCGACGGGGTCTGGGCGGGCACCAGCACCTCGTCCACCACCCCGGCCTCGAGCAGGCCGCGGATCAGGGCACCCGCTGCGGCCAGCGGGTCCCCGTTCGTCTGCAACGCACCAGTCTTCATGTCGGAACCTCGTTTTGCGGCCGGCCCGCGGGGGCCGGCGCGAACGCGGGCGTGGCCCTGGCCGGGATCACGCGTCCCACTGGGTCTTGAACTCAGACGGGCCCATGGCCCGGACCGCCTCGGTGACCTCGCGCACGGTCTCGGCGAACAACCGCCCCTCGCTCGCGCTGATCCACCGCAGCCACACCCGGTCGGCGGACAGGCCGAGCTGGGCCAGGATGTTCTTGAGGATCGCCACCCGCCGCCGGGCCTTGAAGTTGCCCGACTGGTAGTGGCAGTCCCCCGGGTGGCACCCGCCGATCAGCACGCCGTCGGCGCCGTCCATCAACGCCTTCAAGACGTACACCACGTCGATCGCGCCCGAGCACATCAGGTGCACGACCCGCACGTTGGGCGGGTACTGCTGCCGGGTCGTGCCGGCCAGGTCCGCGCCGGTGTAGGTGCACCAGTGGCACAGGAACGCCACGATGCGGGGCTCGAAAGCGGTGGGGGTCTTCGCCGGTTCAGCCATGTCTCACCCTTGGTCTGGCGGGTCTGCGGCCGCTGGCGGCGCGGCCGGGGTCTGCGGGGGTCATCCGAGCAGCTCGTCCAGGCCCAGCAGAAACGGCTTGGGCGCGGAGCCGTACTGCTGGGCGGCCTGGTTGGGGCACGCGGTGGTGCACGCGCCGCACGCCTCGCACAGCACCGGGTCCACCACGGCCCGGTTCTCGTCCATGTCCAGGGTCCGGGCGCCGTAGGGGCACGCGTCCACGCACAGGCCGCACCGGGAGCACAGCTTGTCCACCACGTACGAGACGCGCTCGGACGCCCGGCGCACCCCCCGGGCCAGCACGGCCGAGCACCGGGCCGCGGCCGCCCCGGCCTGGGCCAGGCTCTCCTCGATGTGTTTGGGGGCGTGACACAGCCCGGCCATGTACACGCCCTTGCGGGCAAAGTCGGTGGTGGCCGCCTTGGGGTTCTTCTCCACGAAGAACCCGCCCGGGTCCACCGCGACCCCGTACAGCTCGGCCAGGCGCGCGTTGCCGTCCCGGTCGGGCGCGATCCCGGAGGCCAGCACCACCCAGTCGGCCGTCTCGTCCACCTCCCGGTCCAGGGCCGGGTCGAAGTACCGCACCCGGGCGCCGCTTTCGGTCGCGTCCACCGCGGGCGGGCGGTCGAGGTCGTACGGCACGAACACCACCCCCCGGTCCCGAGCCTCCCGGTACGCGTGCTCGTTGGCGCCGTACGCCCGCAGGTCCCGGTACAGCACCGTGACCTCGGCGTCCGGGTCGGTGTCGAGCAGCCTGAGGGCGTTCTTCAGGGCGTGGGTGCAGCACACCCGGGAGCACCACGGCCGGCCCGACGGGTCGTCGGTGCGGGACTCCACGCACTGGATCATCACCACCCGGCCGCCGCACGGCTCGCCGCCGGCCAGCCGCGCCTCGAACGCCTTGTGGGTCACCACCCGGCCGCCCCGGCCGTGCCCGAACGACCCGGGCCGGGCCTCGCCCCCGCCCGTGGCCAGCACCACGGCGCCGTGGAGCACCTCCACCGGCCCGTCCGGGGTGTGGATCTCGGTGCGCAGGGCGCCGAACCGGCCGGCCGCCGCCGCCACCGTGGACCGGGTGTGGATCTGGATCCGGTCGTGACTGCGCACCCGTCCCTCCAGGTCCTGGAGCAGGGCCTGGGGGTCGCCACCCTTCAGGGTGAACCGGGCGGTGCGCAGGTTGCCGCCCAGGGCGTCGTCCCGCTCCACCAGGTGCACCGGGTGGCCCAGGTCGGCCAGGGCAACGGCCGCGGCCAGGCCGGCCGCACCGCCCCCCACCACCAGCACGGTCTGCTCCAGGGTCTCGCGCACCGGCGGGCCGAACCCGGCGTACCACGCCCGGCGCACGGCCTGGCGCAGGGTAGCCCGGGCCGCGGGCTCGCCCCCGCCGGGCACCAGGCACGCGTCCCGCAGGTTGGCCACGTCGAGCACGCCGGTGTGCACCCCCAGGGTGCGCAGCAGGTGCGCGTACATCGGTTCGACGATCCGGTGGGCACACGCCCCGAGCACGAGCCGGTTGGGCTCCCGGTCGCCCATGAGCCGCCGCACCGCGTCCAGGCCGGACGGCCCGCACGCGTGGTCCACCGTCTCCACGAACGCGACCCCGGGCAGGCCTTCCACGGCCTCGGCCAGAACATCCACGTCCGCGTACCGGCCGTTGAACCCCTCACAGGTGCACAGCACCACGCCGATCGCGGGCGCCTCGCCCCGGAAGTCGGCCGGGGTGGGTGCGTCCGGAAGGGCTGCTCCGGCCGGCGGATCCAGGTGCCGGGCCGCCAGGCCGGCCGCGCACGCGGCCTCGGCCGTGGTCTCGGGGATGTCTTTGGGCTCCCGGAACGCGCCGCACGCGAACACCCCGGGGACGCCGGTCTCGCACGGCGCGAACTCGGGCCCGCCAGCGAACCCGCCGGCCCCCAGGTCCACCCCGAACGCCCCGGCCAGGGCGCGGGTCTCGTCGTTCTGGCAAAACCCCGACGCCAGCACCACCAGGTCGTGGCGCGCCTCGGCCGGCTCGGCGCCGTCCCCGGCAATCTGGACGGTGAGGGTCGCGTCCTCCGGGTTCTGGCGCACCACGGACGGGATCGCCCGCACGAACCGGATCCCGGCGGCCTCGGCCCGGCCGAGGTAGCGCTCGTAGTCCTTGCCGAACGCGCGCAGGTCCATGTAGTAGACCGTCACCTCGAGGCCGGGGTGGCGCTCCTTGGCGAACAGGGCCTGCTTGAGGGTGAACATGCAGCACACCGACGAGCAGTGCCCCTGGCCCGCCTCGGCGTCCCGGCTGCCCACGCACTGGACGAACGCCAGGCTCCCGGGCTCGGCGCCGTCCGACGGCCGCACCGCCCGGCCGCCCGTGGGCCCGCCCGCGGCCAGCATCCGCTCGAACCGCACGGCCGACAGCACGTTGGGGTACCGGCCGTACCCGAACTCCTCCTTGCGGCTCACCGGGAACACGTCCGCGCCCGGCGCCAGGACCACCGCGGCCGCCTCGATCACCTCCCGCTCCGGGCCGGCGTCGAGGTCGATCGCGCCCGGGTCGCACGCGTCCACGCACTGGCCGCACCGGGTGCACGCGTCCGGGTCCACCACGTACCCCTTGGCCACGGCCTTGGGGTAGTACTTGAAGATCGCCTTGCGGCTTTCGAGCCCGTCGCCGAACGCCCGGGGCACCGCCACCGGGCACGCGGCCTCGCACGCGCCGCAGTCGGTGCACTTGTCCGGGTCCACGCACGTGGGCGAGCGCACCGCGGTCACCCGGAACGCGCCGGCCTCCCCCTCTACCGCATCCACCGCGGCGAACGGCACGATCCGCACGTTCTCGTGGAGCGCGCACTGCAAGAACGGGCAGTAGGTGGGGGTGTCGCACGCCATGAAGCACACCCCGCACGACTGGGTGGGGAACTGGTTGTCCAGCAGGGGAAACAGCCCCCCGATCGCGGGCCGCTTCTCGAGCAGGACCACCGGGTGGCCGCGCTCGGCCAGCACCAGGGCAGCCTGCATGCCCCCCACGCCCCCGCCCACGACCAGTGCCGTCTTCTTCGCCTCGTGCGCCATGGACGCCTCGCTCGCCGGTTCCCGGCCGGCCGGGCCGCTCACCGGAACAGCCCCGAAGGATCGATGATGTGCTTCTCCCACCACTTGTCGCGGCCGGGCACCTGGAGAGCCTCGCCGAGCAGTTCGGTGATGTACACCACGGGCACGCCCAGGCCGCCCTGGCGCATCTCGAGGTTGGCGTGGCACAGGCCGCAGGACACCACGATCGCGTCCGCCCCGGCCCGGCGGGCGCTGCCGGCGAGCCGGGAGCACAGCACCTCGGCCCGGTCCCCGTGGCCGAACGCCAGGTCCGCGCCGCAGCAGTCGGTCTTGAACGACCAGTCCAGGGCGGTGGCGCCCACGGCCTCGCACGCCGCCTCCAGGGTGGTGGGGTTCTCCCAGGACGGCCGGCCCGTGACCCGGGGCGGCCGCACCAGCTGGCACCCGTAGTAGGCCACCACCTTGAGGCCGGTCAGGGGCCGCTTGACCCGCTCGCGCACCGCGTCGAGCACCCCGGGCCGCTCGAGCCAGTCCACCAGGGACAGCACGTCCACCGCGCCCCGCCACTCGAACGCCAGCACCCGGGCGAGGCGGTCGGCGTCGCCGCCCCCCCGCTCCAGGACGACCTGGGCCTTCTTGACGTTGTTGTAGCACCCCGCGCACGGCACGATCAGGTCCCGGCCCGCGTCCTGGGCGATGGCCAGGTTCCGGGCCGGCAGCCCGAGGCCCACGAAGTGGTCCAGGTTGTGGGCCGACGCGCCGCCGCAGCAGTTCCAGTCCGGGATCTCGTCGAGGTCGTACCCCAGGGCCGCGAACACCCCCTCGGTGGACGCGTTGAACTCCCAGCCCGTGGAGTGGGCGGTGCAACCCGGGTAGTAGCTGAACTTCATGGCACCCTCCGCTGGGCCGGTCAGAGCTTCAGGTCGCTTTCCGCGAAGATCCGGTCGATCTGGGCCTTGCCCTTGACCGAGGACGGCCGAAACGGGATCTTGCCCCGGGCCAGCAGCTTCAGGCCGCCCGCGGCCTCGCCCAGGAACCCGGACTGGAGGAACAGCCGGCTCTTGAGCATGAACGCCGCGAGCATCGTGGCCTCGTGCACCCGCCCGAACCGCTTGGCGCTCGCCACGAACGCCTTGTGGAACGCGAGCACCGCAGGCTCGGCCGCGGGCCGGCCCTCCTCCACCGCCAGGGCCCGCAGGGCGTCCATGATCGGCGACAGGTAGATCCCGTTGGGGCACCGGGCGCCGCAGGTCTCGCAGGTGATGCACATCCAGATCGCCCGGGACCCGAGCAGCTCGTCCTTGAGGCCCCGCTGGATCATCCGGACCACCGAGTGGTTGGGCCACTCGAACCACCGGGCCGTGGGGCACCCCCCCGAGCACTTCTTGCACTGGTAGCACCGGCTCAGGTTCTGGCCGCTGCGCTCCTGGATCTGCCTGGCAAACGCGTTCATGGCGCTCCCTCGGGCGTCGGGCGGGCGCGGCCGGGCCGCGCCGGCCGTCAGCACGCGCAGGTGTAGTCTTCCTCGCCCTCTTCGGCCGCGAACACCTCGATCTCGCCAACCACCTGGACCATCGAGTCGTTCTTGAGCTGGCACGCCTTGTTCGGGCACGCGGCCACGCACGCGCCGCACCCCTCGCACAGGGCCTCGTTCACCCGGCTGAACCCGGCCAGGGCGTCCACCTCCCGGGCGCCGTACGGGCAGATCGGCACGCAGATACCGCACGCCGAGCACAGGTCCGGGTCCACCCGGCACACCAGGGGGTCCTGGGCCAGTTCCTCGTTGGCGAACAGGCTCTGGATCTTGGACGCGGTGGCCTGGGCCTGGGCCACCGTGTCGGTGATGTCCTTGGGGTACTGGCCCGCGCCGGCCAGGTACACGCCCCGGGTGGAACTCTCCACCGGCCGGAGCTTGATGTGGCTCTCCTGGAAGAACCCGTTGGCGTCCACCCCGGCCCGCAGCAGGCTCGACACCTCGGCGTACCCGGCGGCCGGCACCACGGCCGTGGCCAGGACCACGAGGTCGGCGTCGAGTTCGATCTTCTCGCCCGTGAGGGTGTCGGCCGTCCACAGCCGGAGCCGGTCCCCCTCCTGCCACACCCTGGAGACGCGGCCCCGGACGTACACGATGCCGCGCTCCTCGATGTTCTGCTGGCAGTACTCCTCGGTGTTCTTGCAGTCGGTCCGCACGTCCATGAACGACACCCAGGCCCGGCAGCCCGGGTTCCGGTCCCGCAGCAGGCGCGCCTGCTTGTTGGTGTACAGGCAGCAGATCCGGGAGCAGTACGGCTTGTGGTTCTCGGGGTCCCGGCTGCCCGAACACTGGATGAACACCACGTCGCGCACCGGCCGGCCGTCCGACGGCCTGCGCACCGGCTCCCCGTTGCGAAAGCTGTCGGCCAGCAGCCCCTCGAACGCGAGGCCGTCGATCACGTCCGGCAGCCGGCCGCCGCCGTACTCCCCGAGGTTCTCCACGGGGTACAGGTCGTACCCGGTGGACACCACGATCGCGCCCACCTTCTCGGTGCGCGTCTCGGGCGGCCCGCCGTCCCCCGGATCGGTGGCGACCTCCACGTCGAAGTTGCCCACGTACCCGCCCACCGCGGTGACCTCGCTGGACGTGTAAAGCGTCACGTTCGGGTGGTCGCGCAGCGCTTCGGCCCGGGGCGCCAGGATCGCGTCGGCCGGCTCGTGGTACGGGAAGGTGCGCGAGATCCGGCGCAGCTTGCCCCCGATCTCGGCCTCGCGCTCCACCACCACGGTCTCGAACCCGGCGTCGGCCAGGTCCAGGGCGGCCGTGATGCCCGCGATCCCCGCCCCCACCACCAGGGCCCGCTTGGTCACGGGCACCCGGATCGCCTCCAGGGCGGCGTTGCGCTTCACCTTCTCGATGGTGGCCTTGATGATGTTGTACGCCTTGCGGGTGGCCACGTCCTTCTGCTGCTGGTGCACCCACGAGCACTGCTCGCGCACGTTGGCGATCTCCACCAGGTACGGGTTCAGGCCAACCGACGCGGCCGCCTTGCGGAACGTGTTCTCGTGCATCCGGGGGCTGCACGAGGCGACCACGAGGTTCGTCAGGTTCTTGTCCCGGATCGCGGCCTTGACGAGGTCCTGGCCCGGGTCCGAGCACATGTACATGTAGTTCTCGGCGTGGGCCACCTCGGGGAGCTTCCGGACCTCCTCGATCACCCGGTGCACGTCCACCGTGCCCGCGATGTTGGACCCGCACCAACACAGGAATACGCCGATTCGGTTCATGCTAGACACCGTGTCCCGGGTTCGTTGGGGGGGTTCACGCGGCTTCCCGCCGCAGCCGGCTCAGGAACACCTGCACCTTGGACGCCGCGGCCGACGCGTGGGCCACCGTGTCCGCGATGTCCCGGGGGCCCTGGGCGCACCCGGCCACGAACACCCCGTCCCGGCCGGTCTCGATCGAGCCCGTCTTGTAGTGGGCCTCCTGGAAGAACCCGTTGGGATCGGCGGGGATTCCCAGCACCCGGGCCAGTTCGGCCTGCTCGGGGTTGGGGGTGACCGCGGTGGCCAGCACCACCAGGTCCACGGCCATCTCCACCGGCTGGCCCGACAGGGTGTCGGTGCCCCACAGCACCACCTTGTCCCCTTCGCGGAAGATCCGGGACACCCGCCCGCGCACGTACACGAGCCCCTCCTCCTCGGTGGACTGCTGGAGGAACTCCTCGTACCCCTTCCCGGTGGACCGAAGGTCCATGTAGAACAGGGTGGCGAGCCCGTCGTGGACCTTGTGCTTGTACAGCCGGGCGTGCTTGGCCGAGTACATGCAGCAGATCCGCGAGCAGTACGGCTTGTGGTTCTCGGGGTCCCGGGAGCCCACGCACTGGATGAACGCCACGCTCCTGGGCACCCGGCCGTCGGACGGCCGCAGCACCTGGCCCGCCGTGGGCCCGGACGCCGACAGCATCCGCTCCATGGCCAGCCCGTCGATCACGTCGGGCACCGTGCCGTACCCGTACTCGCCCAGGGCGGCCATCGGGTACAACTCGAACCCGGTGGCCGCGATCACGGCCGCCACGTCCTCCTCGACGAACGTGTCGGCCATCTCGTAGTCGATCGCGTCCACCGGGCACACCTTGGCGCACACCCGGCACTTGCCCCGGGTGAGGTACCGGCAGTTGTCCGCGTCGATCACGGGCTTGTTGGGCACGGCCTGGGGCGACAGGGTGTAGATCGCCTTCTTGATCCCCACCCCCCGCTCGAACGGGTTGGTCTTGACCTTCTGGGGGCACCGCTCCTGGCACGCGCCGCACCCGGTGCACCTGGACCAGTCCACGTAGGACGCCTTTTTCCGGATGCGCACCCGGAACGCGCCGGGCTCGCCGGCGAGCCCCACCACCTCGGCGTACGGGTACAGCTTGATGTTCGGGTGCTGGCCGGTCTCCACCGTGCGGGGGGTCAGGGTGCACTGGGCGCAGTCCAGGGTGGGGAATGTCTCGGAGAGCTGGAGCATCCGCCCGCCCACGCTGGGCAGGCGCTCGACCATCACCACCTCGTGGCCCGCGTCCGCCAGGTCCACGGCGGCCGTGATGCCGGCGATGCCGCCGCCGATCACGAGGACGCGCTGGGTGTGGGTTGCCTCGGCCATCGGATCTCCGCCTGGGTAGGGGTGCGCGCCCGGCTACAGGCCCCGGGCCTGGAGCACGGGCCGGGGGTCGGTGTGGTGCTTGTCCGGGTCGATCCGGTCCGGGTCGCCCCCGAGGGCCACGTCGAGCAGTTCGGTGAAGTACAGCACAGGCAGCCCCTTGAACCCCTGTTCGCCGCGGGCCATCTCGGCCTGGCGGTCTTCCAGGTTGAACTGGCACAGGGGGCACGCGGTGACCAGGAGTTCGGCGCCCCTGCCGCGGGCCGATGCGATGATCTCCCGGGAGCACCGGGTGGCCATGGCGTCCGAGTGCACCACCTGGAACGCGCCGCAGCACTCGGCCTTCATCGGGTAGTCCACCGGCTCGGCGCCCAGGGCCGCCAGCAGGTCCTCGAAGATCGACGGCGCGTCCGGGTCGTCCATGGCCATCTCGGCCTTGGGCCGGAGCAGCAGGCACCCGTAGAACGGCGCGACCCGCAGGCCGGACAGGTTCTTCTGCACCTTCCCGGCCACGGCCTCGAACCCGATCTCGTCCCGGAGCACCTCCAGGTAGTGGAGCACCTCCAGCCCGGCGTCGTAGGGCTCCTCGATGAACTCGGTCACCTTGGCCCGGCGCTCGTCGTTGGTCTTCATCACGTGGTTGGTGCGCTTCAGGACGTTGTGGCACACCGCGCACAGGGTGACGAGCTTGTCGCCCCGCTGGCGGGAGTGGGCCAGCACCCGCGTCGGGGACGCCAGGGCCATGTCGTAGTCCTCGGCCAGGGGGAAGGTGGCGCCGCAGCACGTCCAGGACGGCAGTTCCTCCAGGGAGAACCCGAGCCTCTCCCCCGCGGCCTTGCCCGCGTCGTCGAACGACTTGCCCTTGGTGTACAGGGTGCAGCCCGGAAAGTACGTGTAGTTCATGGCAACCTCGGAAGGCCGGTTCGGGGGCGGCCGCTGCTCAGCTCAGGGACAGGAACTTGCGGTACGCGCTGATCATGGCGATCTGGGGCGCCCGCTCCAGGTACGCCCGGTCGAACGCGCGGATCTCAATCTGGTTCTGCCCCTTGCGCAGTTGGAGCATCCGGATGGCCTCCATCAGCCGGGCCAGGTCCACCCCCTTGGGGCACACGGTCATGCACTGGAGGCACGACGCGCAGATCCACGGCGTGTTGGCCGCGAACACCTTGTCGTCCATCCCGAGCTGCAGGTACCGGATCACCTGGCTCGGCAGCATGTCCATCTCGGGCGTGGCCGGGCACGCGGCCGAGCACTTGCCGCACTGGTAGCACCGGTACACGCTCTGGTCCGCGATCTCCTCCACCTTGCGGATCCGGTCGTTGCGGACCCGGTCCCCGTCGAGCTTGACGCGCATGGGTTCTCCTTGGGGTTTCCCGCTCCAGGCCGCTGCCCGGACCGCGGGGTTCAGCCGCCCCGGGGGCGGGCGTACCGGGCCCGGCCCTCGGCGTACAGGTCGCCGCCGTGGCAGTCGTTGACGACCACCGCGGGAAAGTCCTCGACCTCGAGCCGCCGGATCGCCTCGGGACCCAGGTCCTCGTAGGCCACGATCTCGGCCGACCGGATCCGCTGGGAGATCAGGGCGCCCGCGCCGCCCACCGCGGCCAGGTACACCCCCTTGTGGCGCCGGATCGCCTCGAGCACCTCGGGCGACCGCTTGCCCTTGCCGATCATGCCCTTGAGGCCGCGCTCCAGGAGCAGCGGGCTGTACGGGTCCATCCGGTACGAGGTGGTGGGCCCGGCCGACCCGATCGGCCGGCCCGGCGGCGCCGGGGTCGGCCCCACGAAGTACACGATCTGGCCGGCCGGGTCGAACGGCAGGGGTTCGTCCCGGCGGACGAGGTCCACCAGCCGGGCGTGGGCCGCGTCCCGGGCCGTGTACAGCACCCCGGTGATCAGCACCCGGTCGCCGGCCTTGAGGCGCTCCGCGTCGGCGTCGGTCAGGGGCGGGGTGAGGCGGATCGGATCGGACATGGCTGGGCTCCCCTCACAGCTCCACTTCTTTGTGGCGGGCCGAGTGGCACTGGATGTTCACGGCCACCGGCAGACTCGCGATGTGGCACGGGTGGGCCTCCACGTGGACCGCGAAGCTGGTGGTGGTGCCCCCCAGGCCCTGGGGCCCGATGCCCAGGGCGTTGATCTCGTCCAGCAGCTGCCGTTCGAGGTCCGCGTAGTACGGGTCCGGGTTGGGAGCGCCCAGGGTGCGCAGCAGGGAGCGCTTGGCCAGGAGGGCGGCCACCTCGAACGTGCCGCCGACGCCCACCCCCACGATCGTGGGCGGGCACGGGTTTGGCCCGGCCTCGCTCACCCGGTCCACCACGAACCGCTTCACCCCCTCGACGCCGTCGGCGGGCCTGAGCATCGCGATACCGCTCATGTTCTCGCTGCCGCCGCCCTTGGGGGCGAACACGATCCGCACCCGGTCGCCGGGCACGAGCCTGAGGTGCACCACGGCCGGGGTGTTGTCCCCCGTGTTCTCCCGGCGCAGCGGGTCGGCCACGATCGACTTGCGCAGGTACCCGTCGGCATAGCCCTGGCGCACGCCCTCGTCCACCGCCTGGTACAGATCGCCCCCCTTCAGGCGCACGTCCTGTCCCAGGTCCACGAACACCACGGCGAACCCGGTGTCCTGGCACAGGGGCCGCTTCTCGTCCCGGGCGATCCGGGCGTTCTCGGTGAGCTGGGCCAGGATGTCGCGGCCGGTGGGGCTCGCCTCGGTCGCGGTGAACCGCTCGAACGCGTCCAGCACGTCGGCGCCCAGGTCGGTGTTGGCCTCCACGGCCAGCCGCCGCACGGCCCGGGTGATCTCCCCAACGTCCAGTTCTCGCATGGTGCGCCCCTCGCGGGTGGGTTCACGGCGGTGGCATGGCCGGCCCCCCGACCCCTTCTTTCAAGGCTGCGACAGGGTAGCGCGTCCGATGAATGAGAAAAAGTTCATATTTTTTATGGATGACTAAAGAATTACTTGAGTAAGCACTCGCCGACCAGCTCCTCCAGGAGCTGGTCGGTGAGCCCCCGGCGGGGGTGTCGCCGCCGCTCGTACAGCCCGATCCGGCGCTTGAGCTGGGGCTCTCCGAACGGCCGCAGGGAGAACCGCTGGCGCGCCGCGCCCAGCCGGGCCGCGTTGAACGGCGCGATCCCGAACCCGAGGCCCTGCTCCACCAGGCTGAGCACCGCCTCCAGGGAGTCCAGTTCCATCACGTCGGGCGGCCGCACGCCCCGGGCCATCAGCTGGCCCTCCACCAGGGCACCGGTCCACGCCGTCTTGTCGAACCGGACGAACGGCAGCTGCTCGGACAGGTCGCGCTCGTCCCGGGCGGGCACGTGGCGGGGCCCCACCACGTAGAACGGCTCCTCGTCGTAGGGCCGCCACTGGCAGTGGGGGGGCGGTGCGTACGGCGGTTCGCTGATCAGGGCCGCGTCCAGCTCGCCGTCCTCCACCAGGGGCGCGAGCCGGTCCGAGATACCCGACCGGATCCGGAGCTGGAGCTGGGGGTGGCGCTCCTTGAGCCGGGCCAGCACCCGGGGCACGGGCCCGGTGAGGGCCGTGGGGATCACCCCGAGCACCAGCACCCCGCCCACCGCGCCCGCGGGGTCCAGGTCGGCCCGGAGGCTGTCCATGAGCGCCAGGATCTCCTCGGCGCGCTCCACGGCGAGCCGGCCGGCCGCGTTCAGGCGCGGGCTGCGGCCGGTGCGGTCGAACAGCTCCACCCCCAGCTCCTCCTCCAGGTTCTTCATCTGGAGGCTCACGGCGGACTGGGTGAGGTGGAGGTGCCCGGCCGCAGCCGCGAAGCTGCCCTTGCGGGCGATCAGGGTCAGGGTGCGCAGGGCGCGCAGGGACACGGTCGGCCTTTCCGGGCCGGGCTCACCACCGGACCAGGGTCGCGCCCCAGGTGAGCCCGCCGCCGAACACCGGCATCAGCACCACGTCGCCCCGGCTGACCCGCCCGGCCCGCACCGCCTCGTCCAGGGCCAGGGGAATCGTGCCGGCCGAGGTGTTGCCGTACCGGTCGATGTTCACGAACACCCGGTCCTCCGGGATCGAGAATCGCTGGGCCACGGCCTGGAGGATGCGCAGGTTGGCCTGGTGGGGCACCACGATGTCCACGTCGGACGGGTCCACCCCGGCCTCGTCCAGGACCTCGGCGCACACGTCCGCCATGGACCGCACCGCCACCCGGAACAGCTCGTTGCCCCGCATGTGGATCGCGTGGTCCCGTCTGGGATCCTGCTCCCGGCCCGGGGGCATCTCGGACCCGCCGGCCGGGATGTACAGCAGGTCCCACAGGTCGCCGTCGGAGTGGATCCGGGACGCGAGGATGCCCCGGTCCGGGTCGTCCGTGCCGGTGAGCACGGCCGCGCCGCCGCCGTCGCCGAACAGCACCGCGGTGGTGCGGTCGTCCCAGTCGATGCGCTGGGAGATCACCTCCCCCCCGACGACGAGCACCTTCAGACGGGGCTCCAGCCGGATGAACCGGTCCGCCACGGTGAGACCGTAGATGAACCCGGAGCACGCGGCCGCCAGGTCGAACCCCACGGCCTTCCGGGCGCCGAGCAGGGTCTGGAGCGTACACCCCCCGGACGGCATGCGCTTGTCCGAGGTAAGGGTGCCCGCGACGATCATGTCCAGGTCCTCGGCGGCCACCCCGGCCGCGTCCAGGGCCGCCCGGCACGCGGGCACCATGAAGTCGGACCACTTGACCGCGTCGCCCCCCATCCGGCGCTCCCGGATGCCGGTGCGCTGGGTGATCCACGCGTCCGAGGTGTCCATCCGGGCCTCCAGGTCCCGGTTGGTGACGACCCGGGCCGGCGCGCCGGACCCGGTTCCCAGGATGACCGCCCGTGCCACGTCTACCACCTCCGATCTGGGCCGGACCGTGTCGGGCCGGCTCGTTCCACCGCCTCCGGTCTCACCACCGGACCAGGGTCGCGCCCCAGGTGAGCCCGCCGCCGAACACCGGCATCAGCACCACGTCGCCCCGGCGGACCCGCCCGGCCCGCACCGCCTCGTCCAGGGCCAGGGGGATCGTGCCGGCCGAGGTGTTGCCGTACCGGTCCACGTTGACGAACACCCGGTCCATGGACACCCCGAACCGGTCGGCCAGGGCCTGGATCATGCGCAGGTTCGCCTGGTGGGGCACCACGATGTCCACGTCCTCGTCCGTGAGGCCCGCCTCGGCGAGCACCTCGCCGCACACCGTCTCCATGGACCGGACCGCCACCTTGAACAGCTCGGCCCCGATCATCCGGATCTTGCGGTTGCCCATCTCGGGCTTGTCGCCGAACGCGAGCTGGGAGCCGTCGCCCGCGATGGTGAGCAGGCGGCCGAGGGTGCCGTCGGACCGGATCCGGGACGACAGGATGCCCCGGTCGGGGTCGTCCGACGCGGCCAGGACGGCCGCACCACCGCCGTCCCCGAACAGGACGGCGGTGCTGCGGTCTCCCCAGTCGATCCACGGGGACAGCATGTCCCCGCCGGCCACCAGCACCTTGAGGTCGGGCTCGGCCCGGATGAACCGGTCCGCGATTGTCAGGCCGTACACGAACCCCGAGCACGCGCTCGACACGTCGAACGCGGCCGCGTTGACCGCGCCCAGGCCCTCCTGGAGCACGCACCCGCCCGACGGCATGCGCATGTCCGCGGTCATGGTGCCGGCCACGATCAGGCCGATCTCCTCGGGGCCGACCCCGGCCGTCTCCAGGGCGATCCGGCAGGCCGGGAGCATGAAGTCCGACCACTTCTCGGTCGGAAGCCCGATCCGGCGTTCCCGGATGCCGGTGCGCTGGGTGATCCACGCGTCCGAGGTGTCCATCCGGTCCTCCAGGTCCCGGTTGGTCACCGCGCGCGACGGGGCGACCGAACCGGTGCCCAGAATGGCGGCGCGTACCATGTCTCCTCCTGTAGTCGTCGGGTGGGTCCCGGCCGCCAGCGGCCGGGGATGTCGGTCGTTCTGCGTCAGGCAGCCGGCCCGGTGCGGGCGTTCCACCGCTCGAGCACCCAGCGCTCCTCGTCGGCCCGGGTGCGGACCTGGCCGTCCAGCCGCGCGTACAACAGCCCCTCGAGGAGCCGGCCGTACACCGGCCCGGGCGGGATGCCCAGGGCCTTCAGGTCCCGGCCCCGGAGCAGGGTCTCGGTGCCGGCCAGCCGGGTGTAGTACCGGCTCACCAGCCGGCGCTTCTCGTCGTCCCGGGTCTTGGCCATCATGAACAACAGGGTCTCGGGTGTGCAAGGGTGCAGGATCCGGTACACCGCGCTGTCCGGCACGGGCCGGCCCCCGTGCAGGGCGAGCCGCAGCGCGCCCAGGGCCTGGTACGCGCGGTCGCGCACCTCCAGGAGTTCGCGCCCCTCCCGCTGCGCCACCCCGAACGACCGGGCCCACTCCCGGGCCGCGTCCGCGTCCAGGGGGTCGAGCAGGGCGAGCTGGTACACCATCCACGCCCGCAGGGGGGTGTCCAGGTACAGCAACTCGAACCAGGTGACCACGTCCCGGGCCCGTTCCACCAGGGACTGGACCCGGCCGTCGTAGCGCATCTGGGGGTGGAACGCGGCCAGCACGCCGTGCTCGTCCACCCGCTCGAACACCTCCACCGGGTCGGCGGCCGACAGCAGCTGCACCCACTCCTGGAACAGCCGGTGGCCACGGCCCTGGGCCAGGAACCCGTTGGCCACGGCGCTGCGCAGCAGCTTGCGGGTCTGGCGCCCCAGGTCGAACCCGAACCGGAGCTGGAACCGGAGCGCCCGCAGGATCCGGGTGGGATCCTCCACGAACGACAGGTTGTGGAGAATCCGGATCGTGCCCTCTTTCAGGTCCTTGAGCCCGCCGAAGAAGTCGATCACCTCCCCGAACCGCTCCGGCCCGAGCCGGAGGGCCAGGGTGTTGATCGTGAAGTCCCGGCGGTACAGGTCGAGCTTGAGGCTCGACCACTCCACCGACGGCAGGGCCGCGGGCCGGGCGTAGTGCTCGGTGCGGGCCGTGGCCACGTCGATGTGGGAGCCGTCGGCGAACCGCAGGGTGGCCGTGCCGAACACGTCGTGGGTGCGCACCGTGGCGTCCAGGTGTTCGGCCACGGCCCGGGCCAGGGCGATCGCGTCCCCCTCCACCACCACGTCCACGTCCTGGTTGTCCTGCCGCAGCAGCAGGTCCCGGACGATCCCCCCCACCAGGAACGCCTGCATGCCCCGGTCCGCGGCGGCGCGGCCCAGGGAGCGGAGCCGGTCCACCAGCGCGGGGTCCAGCCGCTCCTCCACCATGCGCAGCGCGCCCCTGCGGTGGGCGGCCCTGGGCAGCTCCACCGGCTCGATCGCGGCGCCGTCCAGGGCCCGCAGCAGGTCGGTGCGGGTGACCGCGCCCACCAGCCGGCCCCGGTCCACCACCGGCAGGAACCGCTGGTTTCCCCGCACGATCAGGTCCTTCACCCGTTCCAGGGGCGCGTCGGGCGCCACGGTGGCGAACTCGGCCACCATGTAGTCCTCCACCGGCGCGCGGTCCAGGCCGTGGTGGGCGGCCCGGCCCACCAGCTGCCGGGTCACGATGCCCTTCACAACGCCGTCGCGCACCACGGGCATCGCGTTGATGTGGTAGCGCTCCAGGAGCGACTGGACCTCTCCCAGGGTGGTGCCCTCTTCCACGTGCTTGACCGGGGCGGTACAGATGTCCCGGGCGGCCACCGGCGGCCTCACCGCCCCGGCCAGGAGGCTCAGCACCCGGTCGCGCACCTGGATCAGCGTGAGGTCGCGCACCGCGGCCGAGGCCGCCTCGGGGTGCCCGCCGCCCCCCAGGGCCCGGGCCAGGCGGCCCACGTCCACCTCGGGGATCCGGCTCCGGGCCACCACCTGCACCTCGCCCTCCATCCGGACCATCGCCACCAGGGCGTCCAGGTTCTCCATGTCCCGGATCTTGTGCACGAGCACCGCCAGGTCGCCCACGTAGTGGTCCCGGCTGGCCTCGACCAGGGTGACCGGGATCCCGTGGACCCGGTGCACCTGCCGGCTGCTGAGCAGCTCGTCCAGGAGGGACACCTGCTCCACGGTCAGCTCGGGGGTCATGAACCCCACCACCGCGTTCAGATCCGCGCCCTGGGACAGCAGGAACGCGGCCGCCTCCAGGTCCCGGGGGGTGGTGGTCGAGAACAGGAGCCCGCCGGTGTCCTCGTAGATACCCAGGATCATCATGGTGGCCACGTCCCGGTCGATCGGGATCCGGCGCTCCCGGATCAGCTCGGCCAGCACCGTGGTGGCCGCGCCCACCGGCTCCACGTGGCGCACCGTGGCGGCCACGTCCTCGGGGGACGCCGGGTGGTGGTCGTACAGGTGGATCTCGACCCCGGGCCGGCCCACGACCCGGGCGAACCGGCCGATCCGGTCGGCCTGGGCCACGTCCACCAGGATCAGCCGCCGCACCGCGTCCAGGTCCACGGACCGGGCCCGGCGCACGTCGAACGCGTACAGGGAACTCTCGATCAGGAACCTCCGGAGGTTGCTCTCCTGGGAGCCGGAGAACGCGAGCACGGCCTCGGGATAGAGCTTCTTGGCCGCCACCATGGCCCCCAGGCTGTCGAAGTCCGCGTTCACGTGGGTGGTGATGACGTCCAAAGTCGCTCGTTCCGGTTGGTGGGGGCGGCGCGGCGGTCCGGAAGACTGTACCACAACGCGGACGCCGGGGAACCCGGGCTCACCCCCGCGGGTGGTGCTTGCGCACGAGCTCCCGCAGGCGTTTCCGGGTGACGTGGGTGTACACCTGGGTGGTGGCCAGGTCGGCGTGGCCGAGCATCAGCTGAAGGCTGCGCAGATCCGCCCCCCCTTCCAGCAGGTGGGTGGCGAACGAGTGGCGCAGGGTGTGGGGGCTCGCGTCGGCCGGCACCCCGGCCCGCCGGCACGCGGCCTTGACCACCCCCCAGATCCCCTGGCGGGACAGCCGCCGGCCGTACCGGTTCAGGAACACGTGGGGGCTCCGCCGGCCCTTGAGCAGCAGGGGCCGGCCGTCGGCCAGGTACGCCTCGAGGGCGGCCTTGGCCCGACCGCCCAGGGGAACCACCCGCTCCTTGGCCCCCTTGCCCTTCGGCCGCACGAACCCCACGGCGAGGTCGAGCCGCTCCAGGGTGAGATCCGACACCTCGGACACCCGCAGGCCCGACCCGTACAGGAGTTCGAGCAGGGCCCGGTCGCGCAGGGCGCGGGGGCCGGGCGCGTCGGGGGTCTCCACCACGGCCCGGGCCTCTTCGGGGGTGAGGGTGCGCGGCAGGGTCTGCCACTGGGCCGGGGATTCCAGGCGTTCCAGCGGGTTGGCCGTTGCCAGGCCCTCGGCCACGAGGAACCCGTAGAACCCCCTGAGGGCGGACAGGCGCCGTGCCACGGTCCGGGGCGACAGGCCGCGGCCCCGCTGGGCCGTGACGAACGCGAGCACGTCCGTGCCACGGACCCGGTCCAGGGCCGTGCCCCGGGCCTCGCAGAACGACTGGAACAGCCCCAGGTCCCGGGCGTACGCGTCCACGGTGTTGTGGGACAGCCCCTTCTCTACCAGCAGGTGGTCCAGGAAGAGGTCCACGGGGTCGGGGGGAGTCCGGCGGGGCGAGTTCACGTCCGGGACGGGTCCTGGTACACGGGCAGCCGGATCGTGACCACGGTGCCCTCCCCCTCCACGCTCTCGATGCCCACCTCGCCGCCGTGGCGGCTGACGATGCGGTGCACCGTGGTGAGGCCGAGGCCCGCCCCGGACATTTTGGAGGTGTAGAACGGGTCGAACACGTTGGGCAGCTCGTCCCGGGGGATGCCCCGGCCGGTGTCGGCGACCTGGAACGTGACGTGGTCGGCACCCCCCGACACGGTCACGGTCACGGTGCCGCCCTCTGGCGTGGCCTCGAGCGCGTTCTGGAGCAGGTTGCCCAGGGCGAGCTTCAGGTTGGCCGGGTCGCCCTCGATCACCGGGACGTCCGGGCCGTACTCCCGGTCCACCGCCACCCGCGCCCGAGCGAACGTGTCCTTCCACGCGTCCAGCACCCCGTCCACCAGGGCCCGGGGATCCACCGGCTCGTACGGGGAGATCAGCAGGGTCTTGAACCGGACGATCTCCTCGACCATGGACTCGAGCCGCTGGGTCTCCTTGATGATGTGCTCGGCGTACTCCCGCAGGGGGTCGTCTTCCTCCAGGCGGTCCCGGATGCGCCGGGCGAACCCGCCGATGGCGACCATGGGGTTGCGCACCTCGTGGGCCACGCCCTCGGCCATCTGCCCCAGGGCGCCCAGCTTTTCCTAGGTGGCCCGCCGGTCCTGGACCGTGCGCAGGTTGAGCAGGCTGCGCACCCGGGCCATCAGCTCCTGGGGGTTGAACGGCTTGGTGACGTAGTCGTCCGCGCCGGTGTCCAGGCCCCGGATCTTGTCGGGCACCTCCCGCTTGGCCGTGAGCATGATCACCGGGATCAGCCGGGTGCGTTCCGAGCCCTTCAGGCGCTCGCACACCTGGAACCCGTCGAGCTTGGGCATCATCACGTAGAGGATCACCAGGTCGGGCCGGTCCTGGTCCACCCGGACCAGCGCCTCCTCCCCGTCGTACGCCTCGCTGGTCTCGTACCCGAGCGCGTGGAGCCGCTTGGTGAGCAACTCCACGTTGTCCACGTTGTCGTCCACCACCAGGATCTTGGGCGCTCGGGTCACGGACGGGTTCCTCTCAGGTACTCGGCCACCTGGTCGGGCAGGCGGCGCACGTCGATCGGTTTGGGGATGTAGCCGTCGCACCCGGCCTCCAGGGCCCGCTCCCGGTCTCCGACCATGGCGTAGGCCGTGATCGCCACCACCGGGACGTGCCGCAGCCCGGGGTCGGCCTTCATGCGCCGGGCCGCCTCGAACCCGCTCATCCCCTCCAGGTTGAGGTCCATCAGCACCAGGTCGGGCCGTTCGCGCCGGGCCACGGCCAGGGCCTCCTCGCCGCTCACCGCCTCGGCTACCCGGTACCCCCGGCGGGACAGCACCTTGACCACCAGCGCCCGGTTGTCCGCGTTGTCTTCCACCACGAGCACGTGCCCGCTGCACTCGGCCGTCACGTCCGCCCTCCCGGCAACCGGGGCAGCCACACCCAGAAACGGCTGCCCTCCCCCATCCGACTCTCCACGCCGATCCGGCCGCCGTGGAGCTCAACCAGGCGCCGGGAGATGCTCAGCCCCAGCCCGGTGCCGCCGTGGGCCCGGGTGGCCGATCCGTCCACCTGTTTGAACGCCTCGAACACCTCCCCCAGGCTCTCGGCCGGGATCCCGACCCCGGTGTCCACCACGGACACATCGACCCCTGGGACGCCGTCCCGCTCCCCCGGGGCCACGCGGACCTCCACTCCCCCGTGGTCGGTGAACTTGATAGCATTGATGATCAGGTTGTTCAACGCCTCCCGGAGCTTGTCCGGGTCGCCCTCGACCCGCAGGTCCCCGCCGCCGACGTCCACCCGGCACCACAACCCCTTGGCCGCTGCGGTCGCGGCCAGGTCCTCGGCCGCGTCCCGGGCGAGGGCCCCCAGGTCCACGGGCGCCACGGCCAGCTCCATCCGGCCGGCCTCGATCTTGGACAGGTCCAGGATGTCGTTGATCAGTTTGAGCAGGTGCTGGGCGTTGTTCTCGACCCGTTCGAGGCTCTCGCGCTGCTCCGGGGTGACCGGGCCGTCCACCTCGTCGAGCACCAGCTGGGTGTAGCCCAGGATCGAGTTCATCGGGGTGCGCAACTCGTGGCTCATGTTCGCGAGGAACTCGCTCTTCAGGCGGTCCAGTTCCTGGAGGTTGCGGTTGGCCTCCTCCAGTTCCTGGGTCCGGCTGCGCACCTTCTCCTCCAGGGTCCGGTTCAGCTCCCGGATCTCGGCGTACAGCCGCGCGTTGACCACGGCCAGGCCCAGTTCGTGGGCCAGGGCCTCGAACGCCTCCACGAACTTCTCGGAGAAGTAGCCCGTGCGTTCGGTGCTGCCCGCGGCCAGCACCCCGAGGGTGCGGTTCTCGTGGACGATCGGGGTGGCGATCACCGACTGGATGCCCGGGTTGTGGGCCACCTCCACCGGCGCCGGCTCGCCGGCCGGGGCCGGGCCGGACAGGAACACCGTGTCCCCCCGGTCCACCGCCCGCACCAGGTACGAGCGGGCCGCGTCGGCCCCGCCCACGGCCTCGAGGTACCCCGGTGCGAACCCCCGGGCCACCCCGGGCACCAGCCTCCCGCGTTCGAGCCAGAACACCCCCTGGCAGTCCATGGCGAACTCGGACGCGATCAGCTCGAGCACCCCGGTGATCACCGCTTCCTCGTCCAGGCTGCTGGCCAGGCGCTTGGACGCCTCGAACAGCACGGACAGCTCCCGCACCCGGGCACCCAGTTCCTCCCGGCTCTCCTCCAGGGAGATCGAGACCGCGCCGAACACGTCGAAGATCTCTTCCAGGGTCGTGCCCTTGAGGGCCAGGTACCGCGCCACCACCTGGCTTGCCGCCACCGGTCCGACCGCGCCGGCCAGGGTGCGCTCCACGAACCCCCTGAGGGCCAGGCCCCGGTCGTCCGAGAGCACCACGTCCGGCGCGAACCGTTCCTCCCCGAAGAACTCGGCCAGCCGCTGCCGGGCCTTGGCCGGCCCCAGGAACTTGGCCAGGAGCGCCTCGAACTCCCCCACGGACGGCGCCCGGGACAGGCGCAGGTCCCCGTGGCGATCCTCGGGCAGTTCCATGGCGTCCACGAACCGGGGCATCTGCTCCCGTTCCACGGCGCCCGGCCGGGTGCACAGGCTCACGGCCAGGTACGCGCCCAGGTTGAGTAGCATCGACCAGAACAGCCCGTGGGACCACTGGTCCAGGCCCTCCAGCCCCAGGAACGCGGTGGGCCTGAGGAGCGACAACCCGAACGGCCCCTCGGTGAGCACGGTCTCGGGCAGCCACCCGGCCCGGGCCAGGGACGGCACCAGGAACAGGTACAGCCACGCCACCGAACCGGTGGCCAGGCTGGCCACCGCGCCCCGGGCCGTGGCCTTGCGCCAGAACAGCCCGCCCAGCACGGCCGGCGCCAGCTGCGCCGCGGCCCCGAACGACAGCAGGCCGATGTCCACCAGCATGAACCGGCCGCCCAGCAGCCGGTGGTACGCGTAGCCCAGCAGGATCACCCCCATGATCACGACCCGCTTGATCTGGAGCAGGACCGGGGCCAGGTTGCCCTTCCACTGCAGCCGCAGAAGCACCGGCATCAGCAAGTTGTTCAGAAACATGGTGGAGATCGCCACCGACGACACCACCACCATGCCGGTGGCCGCGGACAGGCCGCCCAGGAACGCGATCAGCGCGATCAGGCGGTGTCCCGTGCGCAGGGGGATGCGCAGCACGAACGTGTCCGCGAGGGCCGGGCTCTGGAACAGCAGCAGCCCCCCGAACGCGATCGGCGCCACGAACAGGTTGATCAGGAACAGGTACAGGGGGAACAGCCACATGGCGTGGCGGATGTGGCGCTCGTCGCAGTTCTCCACCACCATCACGTGGAACTGCCGGGGCAGGAGCATCACGGACGCGGCGGACAGCACCAGCAGGGTGAACCAGGACGTGTACCCGGACCGGGGGGTGCCCCCGAGGACCAGCAGGTCGCCGTACAGGGGATGGTCGCCCAGCTGGGTGAAGATGTCCCGCAGCCCGCCGAACAGGCCCCAGGTGACGAAGGCGCCCACCACCAGGAGGGCCACCAGTTTGACCACGCTCTCCAGGGCCACGGCCGCCACCATGCCCTCGTGCCGCTCCGACGGGTCCAGGCGCCGGGCGCCGAACATCCCGCCGAACACCCCGATGACGACGGCCACGGAAAACGCGGTGTCCCGGAACACGTCCTGGGGGCCGCCCACGGCCTTGAGGGGGCTGAGATGGGTCACCCGGGTCAGGATCTCGAACGTGTTGGACACCGCCTTGAGCTGGAGCCCGATGTACGGGGTGATCCCCACGAGCACCATCACCGTGACCAGGGCGCCGATCCGGCCGCTCTTTCCGTACCGGGACGCGATGAAGTCCGAGAGCGACGTGATGTGGTTGTCCCGGGAGATCCGGACCATCTTGCGCAGCAGGGTCCACCAGGAGAACGCCACCAGGGTGGGGCCCAGGTACACGGCCAGGAACTGGAACCCGGACAGGGACGCCCGGCCCACGCTGCCGTAGAACGTCCACGACGTGCAGTACACCGCCGTGGACAGGGCGTACACGTACGGGTTGGAGATGATGCTCCGGCCCCGGTCCTTGCGGCGCTCGGCCCAGTAGGCCACCCCGAACAGGAAGAACAGGTAGCCGAACGCGACCGTGGCGACGAGGGCCGCAGGCAGGGGCATCTACGCCTCCCCGTCGTCGTCCGGAGGGGCGTGGACCAGCGCCCACGCGTAGAACGCGATGGCCGCGATGCTCACGGCCCAGCCCAGGATGAAGTACAGGAACAGCAGGGGGAAGCCGAACACCCGCGCCGGGCGGTTGAAGATCTGGAGGAACGGGTAGTTGATCATGAACGCGCCCAGCACGAACGCGATCCACCACCACTGGCGCAGGTGGGAACGGGTCCAGCCTCCCGTCATCGGGTCACCTCCCGGGAACGATCACCATCTCCTGGGGCGAGGGGGTCAGGCGTTCCACGCCGTCGGCCGTCACCCGATACGTGTCCTCGATGCCCACCGCGCCCCGGCCGGGGAACACGAACTTGGGCTCCAGGGCGAACACCATGCCCTCGACCAGGGGCAGGTCGAAACCCCGGGCCAGGAACGGGTACTCGTCCACCTCGAGGCCGATGCCGTGGCCCACGAACGACACTTTCTGGGCCGCGCCCATGAACCGGTCGCCGAACCCGGTGTCAGCCGCGGCGTCCACGGCCACCCGGTACAGGTCGCCGGCGCTGACGCCGGGCCGGGCCGCGTCCACCACGGCGCGCTCGATCGCCACGGCGGCCTCGAACGCCCGGCCGAACGGTTCTTCCGGCTCCCCCAGGCACAGCGGCCGGGTCTGGTCGCTCAGGTAGCCCTGGTGGTTGCCCACCAGGTCCACCGACACCGGCACCCCGGGCGCGATCGGCTGGGAACCCGGCCCCTGGGCCAGGGCCGGCCCCAGGCCCGCGCCCCCGGTGGGCGCGTCCAGGAACGACGGCTCGGCCGACGCCGGGCCCGTGATCACGTGGCCGTAGAAGATCTCCTGGTTGAACCCGCGCATCCGGATCAGGCCGCCGTGGCCCCGGAGCCGGAGCTCGCACTCGACCCGGGCGGCGAGTTCCAGCTCGGTCATCCCCGGCTCCAAAAGGTCGGGGATCCGGGCCACCGCGTCGGCCACGGTGCGGGCGGCCCGCCGGATCCGGTCCACCTCCCACGGGCTCTTCACCGCCCGGGTGAGGGCCAGGGGTCTGGAGGCGTCCCCGAACGCCGCGCCCGGGAGCATCTTCTCGAACCGCGCCACCTGGGCGGCGGGCAGCACGTCCAGCTCCAGGCCGAGGGGGGCCGGGATCTCGCCCAGCGCCGCCCGGATCCGGCCGGCCAGGTCCCGGGCGCTGGCCAGGGGCTCCACGGGCAGGGGCGACTCGGCCGCGGCCCGGCCCGGGTCCCGGCGTACCAGCACCAGCGGGTCCCCGTCGGCCGGGACCACCACGAACCCCCCTTGCATCGTACCCGAAAAGTAGTACCGGTCCACGTTCTGAACGAAAAGGGCGCCCCCGAGCCCCGCCTCCCGCAGGTGCCCCTGGAGCCGGCGGGCGCGGCAGCGGAGTTCGTCGAGGGGGACCCTGTGCTGGTCGTCGTTCATGGGTGTCACCTGTTTCTCTGGGGTTGACGGGTCTTGGGTTCGGCAGGTTGCGGAAAAAACAACCTGCTAGCGTCCCAGTTGTTACCAAATCCAACGAAAGTATTGCCAGAGCCTTGCCCTTCCCCTTGGGTAGTGCGGGGTGGGGGCCGGGTGGAGCGCCGGGTGCGGCCCCTTGACTCGCCGCGCCGCTTGAACGTCCGGATCGTCTCCGAACGCCAAGGGTTCCGGGGTCGAGGCCCGGACCGACCGGCAAACAGCGGCATCACAAGGCGCGGCGACCGGGTGCCGCTACTGGCACCCGGCCGGAACCAGGCGCCCACCCCGTATCCGGGCAATACAATTGCAGGTCTTAGTAGCTGCCGTCGGCCCGGCGGCGCCGCCGGAACTGCAGGTGCACGGGGGCGCCGTCGAACCCGAACGCGGCCCGGAGCCGGTTCATCAGGAACCGCTGGTACGCGGTGGGG